>JAGVME010000074.1 GCA_020053945.1 Gammaproteobacteria bacterium | reverse complement strand
CGCCACATCCAGAAGTCGCCCGCCAAGGTCAGGGCGTACTTCAATGCTAAAGAAACAAAATACGCCGCATGAAATGTCTACTAATATTATGCGGTATTATTAACATCGGCGTAAATTTCTGGCCGCATGAAGATGTCGTCATCAAAGCGGATATTCAACAGCAGGACGGCATAATTAATGATGATGGTTTTAATCTTGGTGTGGGTTATCAGTTTTGATGATGCGCTACTTCCTGAGGGCTGTGTTGGCATGGATGCCGACCGCTTTTGCGCTGGATGTTTACCAGGAGCCCCAGGCATTTGTGCGTGAAGTGTTTGATGGTGAGGTGGAACCCCGCGTGTTGTGGATTACGCCGGAATTGCGTCCGGCAATCCGCGAGATCATGGGGCATGACCTGGACGTGATGCGGGTGCGTTATTGGCTGCGCGAAGGCCGTGTGGCATGGGTGCTTGAAGAGGTCGGTAAAGAACGGCTGATCACGGCAGGTGTGGTAGTGAGCCATGGTAAAATCGAACGGATTAAGACGTTAATTTACCGTGAAAGCCGTGGCTCGGAAGTACGTTACCCATTTTTTACTGACCAATTTAAGGGCGCGGCCTTAACCCCCGAAAAACAACTTAATAAATCAATTGATGGTATCTCAGGCGCTACGCTGTCGGTGCGTGCCCTGACAAAAATATCGCGCTTGGCATTGTATTTAACCCAGCGTATCGGGGCAAGCAGTGACGCGTCATAAAAAAAGAGCGCGCTTTAAATTCCGTTCGCTGCATGTATGGCACCGCACCCTGGGATTATTCGCGGGTCTTTTCGTGCTGATTCTGGCGGTAACCGGAATCTTGTTGAATCATACCGAAGACGTGGGGTTGGATAGCCGTTATGTACAGTCCGCCTGGTTGCTGGATTGGTATGGTATTGCGCCACCCGCCCCGCCGGTGAGTTATGCCGTGGGCGGACACTGGGTGAGCCAAGTGGGTACGCGGATTTATTATGATGCTACCGAAGTCGCCGCAGATGCCGGGCCATTGTTGGGTGCCGTGGCATTGCCAGAAATGATAGTGGTGGCGACCCAAGGGCAATTGATTTTACTGACCCGCAAGGGCGGGCATATCGAGACTTTGGAGGGTGGCCAGGGTGTGCCTGCGGGAATACGTGCAATCGGTGTGAGCGGTGAGCGTCCGGCAATACGTGCTGCGCAGGGTGACTATGTGGCGGATGCTGATCTTCTGGAATGGAAAGAGCAGTCCGCTGCGGATGTGCGCTGGGCAGTGGTGGCGGTTGCGCCACAGGAAACTATCCAACGCCTGCTGGCAACGTATCGTGGCACGGGGCTAACATTGGAGCGTGTCGTGCTTGATCTGCACAGTGGCCGCATTGTGGGTGCGTGGGGACGCTGGATTATGGATATAGCCGCAGGAATATTGATTTTTCTGGCGCTGACGGGCACCTGGATGTGGTTGAAGCAGCGGCGACGCCGTCATCAAATTTTGTGAATCAGGAAGCTTTATGAAACTGAAATATATGATAAGTGCATTGGTATTGGGTGTGGCAATCGCCGTCCCGGTTGCCGATGCCGCCCAGGACTGGCGTAACACCGTATCCACTGCGAAGAAAGTGGATAAACTGGTTGCGGTAATGCCCGCGACTGGCAATATCATGATTGAAATGGGTGAGCGTTACAAAAATCTTTACTGGGCGGCCAAACTCGGCCAGTGGGACTTTGCGGATTACCAGGCTGAAGAAATGGAAGAGCTGATTGATAAACTGAAAATCACCCGTCCTGAATTGACTAAAACCGCGAATGAATTTTTAAAGAATAGTTATCCGCATGTGTCTCAGGTAGTGCGGTCACGTGACTGGGATAAATTTTCTGTAATGTTCGAAAATCTGCGTAGCGAATGCATGGCTTGCCACAGCAAAAATGAACATGGATTTATTGCCTTGCCACTTCCGAAGCGGGCCTCAAGCCCGGTGTTGAATATGGAGTAAAACAAAAGCTCTTGGGTATGCCATTCCGGGCATGGCGATGCACCTTAAGTGTCCGCGCGTGAATTACACCATTTCCGTAGGATCCACGTCCAACGCCCAGCGCACTTTGCCTTGACCCGGTATTTTTTTCAGGCCAGGTAGCCAGGCATCGAGTAGTTGATGTAAATCGCTACGGCGCGTCGCTTGTATGAGCAAATGCGCGCGATAATGTCCGGCACGTTTTTCCATCGGTGCGGGCACTGGCCCCAATAATTCTACGCCTGCGCCATTTAATGGCTGGATGAACGCTTGCGCAGCTTCACGCGCCTGGTTGAGAAATTGTTGCGGGTGATCACGGTGGCTGGCTTCGGCACGCAGCAGCGCCAGACTGCTGTAAGGGGGCAGTCCCACCTCACGACGTTCTGCCAGTGCCGCGTCCGCAAAGCGGTGATAACCCTGTGTCAATAAAAGTTGCAGCAAAGGATGGTCAGGGTGGTGGGTTTGCAATACTACCTGACCGGGTTTTTCTGCGCGCCCGGCGCGCCCGGCTACTTGCAAGATTAGTTGGGCCATGCGTTCGCTGGCACGGAAATCGGCGCTGAACAGGCCCTGGTCGGTGTCAAGGATACCCACCAGCGTGACGTCAGGAAAATGATGCCCTTTGGCGAGCATTTGTGTGCCGAGCAAGATCTGGCTTGCGCCACTGTGTACACCATCCAGTAAAGTCTGCAACGCGCCTTTAAGCCGCGTGCTGTCGCGGTCGATGCGCGTAATCAGTGTCCCAGGAAATTTATTTTTCAGCGCGTGTTCAATGCGTTCTGTGCCATACCCCAACGCGCGCAGATCAGCGCTCTTGCAGGCAGGACAATATTTATCGAGCGCACGCTGCGCGCCACAGTGATGGCATTGCAATAGGCGCGTGCCTTGATGCAGTGTCAGGTGCGCATCGCAACGCAGGCATTCGGCCACCCAACCGCAGTCATGGCACAGCAGCGTCGGTGCATAACCACGCCGATTGAGGAACAACAGCACTTGATTGTCCTGTGCCAGATGCCGCGCCATGAGTGTGAGCAAAGGTTGTGAGAGGTTATCATCCATCGGTTGATGACGCACATCCAACGTCTCAATCGAAGGATGCAGGGCGCTACCGGCACGCTCGGGAAGTTTCAATGAATGATAACGGCCACTGTTTACATTATGCAGGCTTTCGAGAGAAGGTGTTGCCGAGCCTAATATCACCGGTATATTGGCTTGATGCGCACGCATCACCGCCACATCGCGTGCCGAATAGCGGAACCCATCTTGCTGTTTGAATGATGTATCGTGTTCTTCATCAATAATGATCACGCCAGGATTTTTCAGGGGCGTGAACACCGCCGAACGCGTGCCGATGATGATAGACGCTTGGCCGCCGCGCGCCATCACCCAGGCGGACAGCCGCTCCCGGTCCGACATCCCCGAATGCAGCACCGCCAGCGGCAGGTTAAAGCGGCGCTGAAAACGTTCGATGAGCTGCGGTGTAAGACCAATTTCTGGCACCAATACCAAGGCCTGTAAGCCACGCGCGAGGGTTTGTTCAATGATCTGTAAATAAACTTCAGTTTTACCGCTGCCCGTTACGCCATCCAGCAAAAAAGCCTGAAAATTTCCCAATGCATTACACGCGGCAGTGACAGCTTCCTGCTGCGCCGGGTTAAGCGTTAGACATTGCTCGCGTGGCTGAGGGGAATTTTCCATATCCCCGACCTTCTCCGTTCCCACCCAACCCTTGTTGATCAGCGCCCGCAATGTGCTTTGCCAGTCTCCCGGATATTGTATGAATTGCGCGCTGTTTAATCCTTCAGGATGGGCGTGCAGCAAGCGCATCAGGGCCGCTTGACGCGGCGCGCGTGCCAAGCTGTCGGGTGTGATA
This sequence comes from Gammaproteobacteria bacterium, assembly GCA_020053945.1. Lineage (GTDB taxonomy): Bacteria > Pseudomonadota > Gammaproteobacteria > Ga007554. The sequence continues at coordinate 24,874 of JAGVME010000074.1, read as the reverse complement.
GTTGCGCCTTGGGGGGTAATGCGCCAGCGGCGCAGGGTTCCGCGGGAATTGCTGGCTTCTGGGGCTTTCCCACGGCGCAGCAGTGCAGGTAACATGTTGGCAAATACCCCACCCAAGGGGTAGTGATAATACCCGCTGGCCCATTGCGCCAGTTGCAAGAGGTCAGCCGATAACAGCGGTTGCCCATCCAGTATTTCCAGCGCGGTCCTGAGACGGCTATTGTCCACGGCGCTGTGCGCAACTACTTCCACTAATATCCCAATGGTCTTAGTTTTGCCAAAAGGCACGCGTACACGCATCCCCGGCGCGAGTGTCGCCGGGTTACATTCGGCGGGAGCCAGGTAATCAAAATTGCTGTGCACGGGAGAAGGTATGGCAACGCGTAAGAAGGTGGGTATTGGCATGGCCCCATTAATGCCTGGTTTGATCTCTGTACCCTTTAACAAAAGAGGCATGGTTTTTGCTCATATTGATTGCCCACTTGCCAATGATAAAAAATGACGCCAGCATTATCACCAGGCATCACTGATAACACCAAAAATTGATTAAAAATACTTATTTTATAGCGATAGGACGTTTTTATGCTAAACCCGCATGACATTGTAAAAGGCGTCTCAACGTTGGTTTCCTTGCCCGAAATATGTGTTCGCGTCAATGAAATGGCCGAGAATCCACGTTATTCCGCCATGGATATTGGCAAGGTCATTAGCCATGATGCAGGCTTGGCGGCCCGTTTGCTGAAAATCGTCAACAGCGCATTTTATAATAAGGCGTCACGCATTGACACCATCTCCCGCGCCATTACGGTGATTGGTGCGCGCGATTTACGGGATTTGGTGTTGGCGACCTCGGCGATACGCACTTTCACCAATGTACCCAGCACATTGATGGATATGGACAGTTTTTGGCGGCACAGTATTGCGACAGCGGCTGTGGCAAAAATCCTCGCTTCCCATTGCCGGATTTTGCATGCGGAACGTCTGTTTGTGGCAGGATTGTTACACGATGTGGGGCAACTGGTGTTATGTATAAAAATTCCGGAATTAATGCGCGTAGTATTGTTCCGGGCGCGTGACGCGAGCCTTCCCCCTTACCGGGCCGAACATGAAGTATTTGGTTTTGACCATAGTAAAATAGGGTGTGAATTAATGCGTTTGTGGCGGTTGCCGGACAGCATGCAGGAAATCGCTGAATTCCATCATGCGCCGGGCGGCGCGCAAAACTTTTCCCTGGAAACGGCCATCGTCCACCTGGCGGGCATCATCGCCAACCAAGTCGAGCCCGATGGCTCACGCAAGAAATCGTTTGAAAGCATCGACCCGGTGGCGTGGGAAATTACCGGCCTGAATGAAGATATAATCCCCGGGATTTTACCGGAAGCCCGTTCCAGGTTTGTTGACGCGCAATTGATGCTGCTGCCGGGGATGCGCCTGGCGCATTAGCGTAACCCAGCGGCGCAAATCCCAAAAGGGTTTATTTTTTTACCGTTGCTTTGCAGTGGTCATTTGCCTTTTCCTTGTCACCGGCCGCTATACCGGTGAGGTTGTAACCGAAATCAGGAAAGCGATGACAGCAAGGGCGAACAGCGCGGTGAGGACTGGAACCACAAATGATTTTATTACCGTATTCATTGCACATCTCCTCTGGTGTATGTATTTCATGCCTGGGCGGCAAAAGAATCATCCGGGTCAGTTTGTGACAGCCGGGCGGCGGTTGTTGAAGGTTTTTATTTCCAACAGCCCGAATCCCTATCAATACTCCTAAAGGGGCGCAGAGTCAATAACGCGCCGCGTCTATCCCGCGGCGTTACCCTGATAGAGGGGGTGTCCTCAAATACTCATATACTGCATGAGAACCCACCGCGGGGGTATGGTTGTCTTTATTGTTTCATGGTGCGATGTTGATTGCCCGCAGCGCTCCTGCCAAATCGGCGTGGATGTTTTCGGCGCCTAATTCCCCGGCAATGCCTGCTTGGGCTAATTTATTGGCCACCAGCGGGTTCGCCTCGCAAATCATGACACGTGTGTGGCGCTTTTGCAGGCGCGTAATCACTTCTTGCAGCGTATTCATGGCGGTGGCGTCAATGAACGGCACTCGCCCTAGGCGGATGATGAGCACGCGTACATCTTCATGCAGTGCCGCCAAAGTACGCTCAAAAGTTTCTGCCGCGCCAAAGAAAAAGGGACCGTCGATAGAATAAATTTTCACACCTTTGGGTAGTTGCGCCGGATCATGGGCAGGTAGCGCAATGCCTATCTCTTCGTCGCTCATGCCCACCACTTGCACTGACTCCGACATTCTCTTCATAAACAGCAGCGCGGCAAGTATCACTCCAATGTTCACGGCAATGACCAGGTCGGCGAACACCGTGAGGGAGAAGGTGATAAGCAGTACAATCACGTCATTGCGGGGTGCGCCGCGTATCAGTTGAATAAAGTGTTTAGCTTCGCTCATATTGTAGGCGACCACAAACAAAATGGCCGCCAGTACAGCCAGTGGGATATGCACAGCATACGGCGCCAGTAATAACAGAATCAGCAATAATGTAAATGCATGGGTGATGCCCGCCAGTGGACTGGTGCCGCCATTTTTAATATTGGTGGAGGTACGTGCAATTGCGCCGGTCGCGGCAAAACCGCCGAAGAACGGCGTCACGATATTCGCCACGCCCTGTCCAATCAATTCCTGATTGGAGTTATGTTTGGTACCGGTCATGCCATCGGCCACTACCGCAGACAACAGTGACTCTATTGCGCCCAACATGGCAATGGTGAGCGCAGGCCCCAGCAGTTCCAGGACGCGCACGAAGCTTACCTCCGGCACGGTGAATTGCGGAAGTCCTTGCGGGATACCGCCAAAAGCACTGCCAATGGTTTCTATACCTTCAAGCTGGAAAACCGCTTGCCCTGCAGTGACTGCCACCAGCGCCACTAAAGGCCCGGGCACGCGCTTGGTAATGTGTGGCGTGAGAATGATTAAAAGCAATCCGGCAAGCGCAAGTCCGGTGGTAGCGATATGTAAATGCGGCAAGGCTTGCAGTAAATGCCAGACTTTTTCGTGGAAATGATCCCCTGGCGTTGGATGCAAGCCGAAAAAATCCCGCCACTGCCCTACCCAGATAATCACCGCGATACCGGCGGTAAATCCCACGATCACAGGATTAGGGATGTATTTAATAATGCCGCCGAGTTTGGTGACGCCCATGATGACCAGAATGATGCCCGCCATGAGGGTGGCGATTTGCAGGCCGTCTATTCCGTATTTATGGCTAATGCCAAACAAAATGACGATAAAGGCGCCGGTAGGCCCACCAATTTGCACGCGACTTCCACCAAATATCGAAATGAGCAGGCCGGCGATGATGGCGGTGTAGATGCCCTGTTCTGGCTTGGCGCCTGACGCGATAGCAAACGCCATGGCCAGGGGCAACGCCACGATCCCTACTATCAGGCCGGACAGCAGGTTGGGTAAGATATGTTGGCGTTGAAATAAACCGGCGCGGTGGGCTTCAATAAAGGCGATCATATGTCCCCATGTTACCCTGAATTCCAATGGCTAAGCCATTTTGATATACTGCTTCATCCCTATAATGTTTTTACCAGTACGGTTTATGCAAGATACCAGCCAAAGTAAAGTACACGCGTATGTGGAAATTTATTCCACGCCCATTTGTCCCTATTGTGTGCGTGCCAAGTCGCTGCTGAAGCATAAAGGTGCGGTTTTTACGGAATATAACGTCGGCTTTGACTGGGCTGCGCGTGAGCGTATGGTCGAGCGTGCTTACGGGCTGCGCAGTGTGCCGCAGATTTTTATCAACGACCGGCACATCGGTGGTTTTGATGAGATCAATGAATTAAACCAGCGCGGCGAACTTGATGCGTTGCTGGCCGAGCCACCCCCTCCAGCTAAGGCGACCCCATGAAAATCGGTACCCCGTTAAGTCCCAGCGCCATGCGCGTCATGTTGCTGGGCAGCGGGGAATTGGGCAAGGAAGTCATCATTGCATTGCAGCGCCTGGGCGTAGAAGTAATTGCCGTAGATCGCTATCCCAACGCCCCCGGGCATCATGTCGCGCACCGCGCCCATGCCATTAACATGGCCGACGGCGCGGCGTTGCGTGCCCTGGTGCAGCAAGAGCGTCCGCATATCATCGTGCCGGAGATCGAAGCGATTGCCACGGATACGCTGCTGCAAATTGAGCAAGAAGGTTTAGCCGAAGTCATTCCCACCGCCCGCGCCGCGCAGCTCACCATGAACCGCGAAGGTATCCGCCGACTTGCTGCCGAGACCCTGGAATTGCCGACCTCGCGCTATGCCTTTGCCGACAATCTCAATGCGCTGAAGATGGCCATAGATGGCGGCATCGGCTATCCCTGCATCATCAAGCCCGTGATGTCGTCATCGGGCAAAGGCCAGTCCACCGTACACGAACCGGAAGATGTGGAAAAAGCCTGGGATTACGCCATGAGCGGCGGGCGTGTGCAGCATGGTCGTGTCATTGTTGAAGAGATGATCCAGTTTGATTTTGAGATCACCCTATTGACGGTGCGCGCACGCGGTGCAGCGGGAGAGATCGAAACGCATTTTTGTGAACCCATCGGCCATGTGCAAGTGAAAGGTGATTATGTCGAAAGCTGGCAGCCGCAAGCGATGAGTGTACCGGCATTGCGGCGCGCGCAACAGATTGCCAAAGCGGTAACTGACAACCTTGGTGGGCGTGGTATATTTGGCGTCGAATTATTTGTGAAGGGTGACCACGTCTGGTTCAGCGAGGTCAGTCCGCGCCCGCATGACACCGGCATGGTTACCATGATTAGCCAAGTGCAAAACGAGTTTGAGCTGCACGCCCGTGCTATTTTGGGCTTGCCGGTAGCGACGCAAATACGGGCGGGTGGTGACGCAGGCGCCAGTGCCGTGATTTACGGTGAACTTGAGGCGGCGGGCATCGCCTTTGAAGGCGTGGATACGGCTCTGCGTGTGCCGCAGAGCGATCTGCGTCTGTTCGGCAAGCCCGAGTCGTTCGCGCGACGGCGCATGGGCGTAGCGCTGGCTAACGGTGTGACGACGGATGAAGCGCGAAGCCGCGCCAAGCTCGCCGCCAGCAAAGTGCGGCCGGTGCCGGGTTAGTTATAGGGCGCCTCTATAAATCCGCTAAAGCCGCGATGGCGGCGTTGGAAATGCGCTCAAAATGCTCATGTACTGCGTGTACGCTGCGCTTTTTCGCGCATTTCCGCCTTGCCCTCGCGCCTTGATCGAATTTATAGAGGCACCCTATACATAGGTTGTCATTGTGTTGTTTGGAATTTTAATAGAAAAGGAGTCATGATGAACGCTATATCAAAATCTTTTGTTGCCTTGATGTTTGTTGCATTGCCAGTCGCGGCCAATGCGGCAGACAGAACTCCTTCCCCGGAAAATGCCGAGGTATTTATTACCGCGCCCAAAGATGGCGAAGAACTCACTAATCCGGTGGTCGTGCAGTTCGGCATCAAGGGCATGGAGGTGGCAAAGGCGGGCACACAAACACCCAATACCGGGCATCATCACTTATTGATTGACGCTGAGCTGCCTGCACTGGATCAGCCGATTGCCAAAGACGCCAATCACATGCACTTTGGTGGCGGACAGACCGAAACTACGCTGACGCTTGCGCCGGGTAAACACACACTGCAATTACTGCTGGGCGACGGCAACCATGTTCCGCACCATCCGGCGGTGGCTTCACAAGTGATTACCATTACCGTTAAATAAAAGATGTCCCATGAATAATCGGCAACACACCGCAAAACGCTGGGTCGTCAAAGTGGGCAGTTCATTGCTCACCAATAATGGCCGTGGCCTTGATGAAAGCCTGATTGGCGCGTGGGCGGCGCAAATCGCTGCTTTGCGTCAATCCGGCATCGAGGTTGTGCTGGTATCTTCGGGCGCGGTGGCCGAAGGCATGAAACGCCTCGGCTGGGAGCGCCGCCCGCACGCCTTGCATGAACTGCAAGCGGCGGCGGCCGTCGGGCAGATGGGGCTGGTGCAGACTTATGAAACCTGTTTTCAGAAACACAACATACGCACCGCGCAAATCCTGTTGACCCACGATGACCTCGCCGACCGGCAGCGTTATCTCAATGCGCGTAGCACTCTACGCACTTTGCTGGCGCTGGGCGTCGTGCCGGTGATTAATGAAAACGATACCGTCGCCGTCGAAGAAATCCGGTTTGGGGACAACGATACCTTGGCGGCGCTGGTAACCAACCTGATCGAGGCCGACCTGCTGGTGTTGCTCACTGACCAGCCGGGCATGTATGACCAGGATCCGCGCCAAAATCCAAATGCCCGGTTCATTCACGAGGGGCAGGCCGGTGATCCGCAGTTGGAGCGCATGGCGGGCGCCGGTGGCGTGGGCAGTCTAGGGCGGGGCGGTATGCTCACCAAAGTGCGCGCCGCGGCTCGCGCAGCGCGTTCCGGCGCTGCCACGTTGATCGCCTATGGCCGCGAAGCCACGATATTGCAGCGCGTTGAGGCGGGCGAGCGTGTCGGTACCTTACTGTTGCCGGGACAGGAAACCATGGCGGCACGCAAGCAATGGTTGGCGGGTCAACTGCAAGTGCGGGGGCGCTTAACGGTTGATGCCGGGGCCGCGCGGGTGCTGCGTGAGGCCGGGCGCAGCCTGCTGCCGGTGGGCGTGATGGCGGTCGAAGGCGAATTTGGGCGCGGCGAACTGGTGGCGTGTGTCAGTGAAGAGGGCAAGGAAATCGCGCGTGGACTGGTCAATTACAGCGCCGCCGAGTCGCGCAAAATCATGCGCCAGCCGAGTGACAAAATCGAAGAGTTACTGGGTTATGTGGATGAACCCGAGTTGATGCACCGCGATAATATGGTGTTGAGTTAATGCGCTACGAGATCGACGAATATCTTAAAGTTTGCCCCGAATTGGCTACATTATGCAGCCAAAATGGCTGGATCGACAATAGCAGCTTACGCAGCGAAATTCTTAGCGAAAACGCGTATGAGGTCCTGCTTGCTGTTTATTTTGACGAAGTGGTGATGGAAGGTTCTGGCTGCGTTGCGGCAATCAGGCCGTGCTATGGCCGGGTGCGTGTGCAGACCGGCAATAGTGGCAAGCTGTTGGGTATTCAGGTCGATTAGTTCTACTGTGTTACAAAGCGCTAAAGGGCGCATTGCGGCGTTAAAATCGTGCTCAAAATGCTCATTTACTTTATGTAAACTCCGCTTTTTCGCTCGATTTTGCCTTGCACCGCATCCCTTGCTTGGTCGCTTTGTAACAAAGTAGAACTAGCGGCTTGGTGGAGTCTCAGATGGACTGATCCCCGCCCGGTATTTATTCAAACCAGGCCACCCATAATCACAGGTGGCCTCCCAAAGTCTAGGCCTGCAAGGCTTTGATATGTTGGTTCAAGCGGCTTTTGTGGCGGGCAGCTTTGTTTTTGTCAATCAACCCTTTGCGTGCCATTTTGTCAATAACGGGCACGGCGTTGGCATACGCGGTTTGCGCCGCTGCCTTGTCACCCGTTTCAATGGTAGCCACTACCTTTTTGATCGCAGTGCGGACAGAAGAGCGCATGCCGGTGTTGTGTTCGCGGTGGGCGTCTGCCTGGCGGGCGCGTTTTTTAGCTTGTGCAGTGTTGGCCAAGATCATAACTCCTGAAAATTCGATGCCAGCAATTGCGTGGCGTGGTAAACCGCATATTATCCATGTTTGCGGCTAATTCGTCAATGAGGCGCGCTATTAAAAAACGCATGTCATTGATTATGCCATTGATATATGAGGCTTGTGGAGTATTTTCTGCTGTGCGGCAGACGGCGCGCAAGGTATGATGCGCGTTGTTCTTGCAACAAGAGTTTGCCGCGTTGAATAGGTCGTTATGGGTTTGCTAAGATCCACCGCCACGGTCAGTGGCATGACCATGATTTCGCGGGTGCTGGGTTTTGTGCGCGATATGGTCATTGCGCGTGTGTTCGGCGCAGGGGCGGGTACTGACGCTTTTTTTGTAGCGTTCCGCATTCCCAATTTCTTGCGGCGCCTGTTTGCCGAAGGGTCGTTTTCGCAAGCCTTTGTGCCGGTGTTGACCGAATACAAAACCCAGCGTGAGCATGATGAGGTAAAAAAACTTGCCGATGATGTGGCGGGTACGCTGGGTGGCCTGCTGTTTCTGATTACGCTGGTGGGGATCATTGCTGCGCCGCTGTTGATCATGGTATTTGCGCCCGGGTTTCTTGACGAACCGCATAAATATGATCTGACAGTGGAAATGCTGCGCATCACCTTTCCCTACATATTTTTTATTTCGCTCACCGCGTTTGCCGGTGGTATTCTCAACACCTATGGGCGTTTTGGCGTGCCCGCGCTGACGCCGGTGTTTCTGAACCTGTCGATGATCGGCGCGGCGTTGTGGCTGGCGCCGCGCATGGATGATCCGATAGTGGCGCTGGCGTGGGGAGTGTTTATTGCCGGAATAGTGCAGCTACTGTTCCAGGTGCCGTTTTTATACCGTCTGCGCCTGCTGCCGCGCCCGCGCTGGGGGTGGGCGCAGGAAGGCGTGCAGCGCATTCTCAAACTGATGTTACCCAGCCTGTTTGGCTCGTCGGTGGCGCAGGTGAGCTTGCTGATTGATACCGTCATCGCCTCGTTTCTGGTGACCGGCAGTGTGTCATGGCTGTATTACTCGGACCGTCTGGTGGAATTTCCGCTGGGGGTGTTTGGCGTGGCACTGGCGACGGTGATCTTGCCTAGCCTGTCGCAAAAACATGCGCAAGCCTCGCCGCTGGCGTTTTCACATACCCTCGACTGGGGGCTGCGCTGGGTGATGCTCGTGGGGATGCCTGCTACGGTGGCGCTGCTGATATTGGCGGGACCGTTGCTGGTGACGATGTTTCAATATGGAAAATTTAGTGCGCACGACGTGGAAATGTCGTCGCGCAGCCTGATGGCCTATAGCTTGGGCCTGCTCGCGTTTATGTTGATCAAGGTGCTGGCGCCGGGATTTTTTGCGCGCCAGGACACGCGCACGCCAGTGCGGATTGGTTTGATCGCGCTGGGTGTGGGTCTGATTATCAAGCTCGCGCTGGTATTTCCTCTGGCGCACGTGGGTCTGGCGTTATCATCATCACTGGCGGCATTTTTGAATGCGGCTTTGCTGTATCGTGCTTTGCGGCGCGAAGGTGTTTACACGCCTGAACCCGGCTGGTTGCGTTTGATGGCGCAAGTGGCATTCGCCAACACGGTGATGGGCGCGCTGTTGTGGTGGGGCGTGGGTGACTGGATGAGTTGGGCGCAGTGGCACGCCATGGAGCGTGTGATGCATTTAATGTTGTGGGTGGTGGTAGGCGCAGCCAGTTATTTTGCCTGCCTGTGGGTCACCGGGGTGCGCTACCACCATTTCCGGTCCAAGGCTAAATGAGTGGTATAATTTGGATGCAATGGCTAAGTTTTGCATGAATTTATGGAGTTGATACGCGGCTTGGTAAATCTGCGCCCGAAGCATCGCGGTTGCGTGGCGACCATTGGTAATTTTGATGGCGTGCATCTTGGGCATCAGGCAGTATTGGGGCAATTGGCGGAAAAAGCTGCTGAGTTGAATCTGCCCGCCGTGGTGATTACTTTTGAGCCCTATCCCCAGGAATATTTTGCGCACGCCATCAATGCTAAAGGTGTGCCGCCACGCTTGACGCGCTTTAGAGAGAAAGTGCAGGCCTTGCGCCGCTACTCGATTGATAAGGTATTGTGCCTGCACTTTAACACGGCACTGGCGGGCACTACCGCGCAAGAATTTATTCGCACTGTACTGGTTGATGGACTGGATGTGCGCTACCTGGTGATAGGGGATGACTTCCGTTTTGGCAAGCAACGCCAGGGCGATTTTGCCATGCTCAAGGCAGCGGGTGCAGAGCACGGTTTTCAGGTAGTGAACCGGCACACCTTCAGTATTGAGGGCGCGCGCGTCAGCAGCACCCGCATCCGCGCGGCATTGGCGCAGGGTGACCTTGGCGCAGCAGAAAAATTACTGGGGCGGCCTTACCGCATGTGCGGGCGCGTTGCACGTGGTGCGCAGCGTGGCCGCTCGATTGGGTTCCCTACCGCAAATATTTATGTGCATCGCCGCGCCACACCCGTGCAGGGTGTGTTTGCGGTAGAAATGTTTGGGTTGGATGGTGAACCGCTGGCCGGCGTGGCAAATGTGGGGACGCGGCCTACCGTGAATGGTACGGCGGTGCTGCTTGAAGTGCACCTGTTCGATTTTGCGCAGGATATTTATGGCCGCTATGTGCAAGTGGATTTTTTAAAGCGACTGCGTGACGAACAGCGGTTTGCATCGCTGGATGAGTTGAAAAAACAGATACATATTGACGCGCAACAGGCGCGCGATTTTTTTGATAAAAGAGACCCACTAACCTCTGGTTAACATGTCATTTCGAACGAATGTGAGAAATCTTGCAAGGTCTCTCACATTCGTTCGAGACAAGGATTTCTCCCTTCGGTCGAAATGACATGTCCCAAGTTAGGGTTATGCAAAGAGAGACGATTGTGAATGAGATAGCTGTGATTGATTACAAGAACACCCTGAACCTGCCCCAGACAGATTTCCCCATGAAGGCGAATCTGGCGGGTCGTGAGGCCGAGCAGCTCAAGCGCTGGCAGGAAATGGATTTATACCGCACGCTACGTAATAAACGCACCGGTAAAAAGAAGTTTGTACTGCATGATGGCCCGCCCTATGCCAACGGTGATATTCATATTGGCCATGCTGTCAATAAAGTGCTGAAAGACATCATCGTCAAATCACGTTCTATGAATGGGTGGGACGCACCCTATGTGCCGGGTTGGGATTGTCATGGTCTGCCGATTGAATTGATGGTGGAAAAAAAGATCGGCAAGGTGGGTGCCAAAGTAGATGCCAAGACTTTTCGCAAGGCCTGCCGCGATTACGCGCATACCCAGGTTGACCGTCAGCGCCAGGACTTCAAGCGCCTGGGTATCATTGGTGACTGGGATCATCCTTATCTCACCATGGACTTCAAGACCGAGGCGGATATCATCCGCGCCCTAGGCCGCATCATTGCCAAAGGGCATTTGCATAAAGGCTCCAAACCCGTGCACTGGTGCACTGATTGCGGTTCCGCGCTTGCCGAGGCCGAAGTGGAATACGAAGACAAAACTTCGTCTGCTATTGATGTACGCTTTGCAGTGCTGGATGAGCCGGCCCTGGCGGCCCGCTTGCAGCATGTGCCGGGGCATGAAGGACATGGGCCAATCTCAGTGGTGATCTGGACGACTACACCGTGGACGCTGCCTGCCAATCAGGCCGTTGCATTAAATGCTGAACTTGATTATGTGTTGGTACAGTGTGACGGCCCGCATGGCACGGAACGCTTGTTGCTCGCGGAAGGGTTGCTTAAAAATGCCATGGCACGCTACGGCATCGAAAACTATCATGTCATTGCCGATGGTCATGGCAGTGATCTGGAAGGATTGAAACTGGGCCATCCGTTTTATGACCGTGAAGTGCCGATAATTGTTGGTGAGCATGTTACGCTTGAAGCCGGTACCGGCGCCGTACACACCGCGCCTGCGCATGGTCAGGAAGATTATGTGGCGGGAGCGCGTTATAACTTGCCCGTCAATAATCCAGTGGGGGCTGATGGCAAGTTTCTGCCAGGCACGGAATTATTCGCCGGTGAGTATGTACTGAAAGCCAATGACCGCGTTATTGAAGTGCTCAAGTCCAAGGGCACGCTGGTACATGTTGAAGCGATACGACACAGTTACCCGCATTGCTGGCGCCACAAAACCCCGATTATTTTCCGCGCCACGCCGCAGTGGTTTATCAGCATGGATCAACAAGGGTTGCGTGAAAAAGCACTGGCCGCTATTCGCAATGTGAAATGGATCCCGGACTGGGGTCGGGCACGTATTGAAGGCATGGTGAAAAATCGCCCGGACTGGTGTATCTCGCGTCAACGTACGTGGGGCGTGCCGATGGCGTTGTTCGTGCATAAAGAAAGCGGCGTATTGCATCCGCGCACGGCGGAGTTAATTGAGGCGGTGGCGCAACGTGTCGAGGTAGGCGGCATCGACGCCTGGTTCGAGCTTGATACCACCGAACTATTGGGCGCAGAAGCTGGCGATTACGATAAAGTTAGTGACACACTGGATGTGTGGTTTGATTCCGGCGTGACACATTCCACCGTACTGAAACAACGCAAGGAATTGAAACTTCCACTCACTAAGGAGGAGCAATTCCTTGCTAATATGTATCTTGAAGGTTCCGATCAGCATCGTGGTTGGTTTCAATCGTCATTGCTAACCTCGGTTGCTATGCGCGGCGTCGCACCCTATGAAGCTGTGCTCACACACGGCTTCACGGTTGATGCGCAAGGCATGAAAATGTCTAAATCCAAAGGCAATGTTGTGGCGCCGCAGCAAGTGGTGAGCACGCTGGGCGCGGATATTTTACGTCTATGGGTGGCGGGCACGGATTATAGTGCCGAGATGGGTGTTTCTGACGAGATTCTCAAACGTACCGCCGATTCATATCGTCGCATTCGAAATACGGCGCGTTTTTTGTTGGCGAACCTGAATGGCTTTGACCCGCAGAACGATCTCGTTGCGGGTGAAGACATGATCGCCCTTGATCTATGGGCAGTTGGGCGTGCCCAGCAGTTGCAAATAGAAATCTGTGCAGCCTACGAGACATGTGAATTTCACTTGATCTATCAAAAGGTGCACAATTTCTGTAGCGTCGATCTAGGCGGTTTTTATCTGGACATCATCAAGGATCGCCAGTACACCACGCAGAGTGGCAGTTTGGCTCGGCGCTCGGCTCAGACTGCTATGTACCATATACTCGAAGGGTTGGTGCGCTGGATAGCGCCTATCCTAAGTTTTACTGCCGATGAGATCTGGCAGCATATGCCGGCTCCGGTTAAGAAGCCGCGCAGCGAGTCTGTGTTTTTGGAAGAGTGGTACCTTTTTGAAGAGATTTGGAAAGCTCAGTACACGAGGGGTGAATTCACTCCGAAGGAAAAGCATCGGCGGTTGCCGGGTGACTTCAATTGGGATGTTCTTGTTGCGGTGCGCGACGAGGTCAAGAAAGAGTTGGAAAAATTGCGCATTGCGGGTGGGATCGGTTCATCGCTCGACGCCGAGGTCGATCTATGGTGCGACGATCGTTTGCTCAAGATGCTGGGTATGCTGGAGGATGAATTGCGCTTCGTGCTGATTACCTCTTATGCCCGTATCCATCCTGCCGCGAATCGCCCCGCCGATACAGTTTGGGCCGTTGCATTTGAACAAGGAGAGCTATGGGTTAAAGTTGCGCCATCCGCACACAAAAAATGCATTCGCTGCTGGCATCACCGTGAAGATGTCGGCACGCATTCGGCGGCCGCTCCCGGCATCCTGCCTTCCGCGACACTGGCACATCCGTGTGCGGCGCATCCCGAAATCTGTGGCCGTTGCGTGGACAATGTGAGTGGTGCGGGTGAACAGAGGCGCTATGCCTGATGCCTGCTTATATGAATAAATGGTTTGGCATCTCCGCGTTGATCATTGTCCTTGACCAGGTTACAAAATATGCGGCGAGCCACATGCTCATCATGCACGAGCCGGTGGCGATACTGCCGTTTTTCAATTTTACCCTGATGCATAATACCGGCGCCGCGTTCAGTTTTCTGGCGGATCAGGGCGGCTGGCAACGTTGGTTTTTCGCCGTGCTGGCGTTAGGGGTGAGTATTGTGTTGGCAGTGTGGTTGACGCGCCTGAAAGCGCATGAATCATGGCTGGCGCTGGCCTTGTCGCTGGTGCTGGGCGGCGCGATAGGCAATTTGATTGATCGTGTTTATTATGGATACGTGATTGACTTTATTGATGTGTATTACAATACATCGCATTGGCCAGCGTTTAATATCGCGGACTCTGCCATCTGTATCGGTGCGGTGATGTTGGTGATAGATACGTTCCGCAGCAAGGAAAAAAGTTGGTAGCGTGCGCCATGCGCACGATGCTTCCGGGATTTATCGTGCGCATGGCGCACGCTACATTAAGGTTTGAAGTTATGGAAATCATTCTCGCTAATCCACGTGGTTTTTGTGCCGGTGTTGACCGTGCCATTGATATCGTTGAGCGTGCGCTTGAGGTGTTTGGCGCGCCTATTTATGTGCGTCACGAAGTGGTGCATAACAAATTTGTCGTGGACGAATTGCGGAATAAAGGCGCGGTATTTGTTGATGAGTTGGAACAGGTTCCCGATGGCGCCACGGTGATTTTCAGCGCCCACGGCGTGTCCAAAACCGTGCGTGCCGAAGCGGCGCAGCGGGGCTTGAAAGTATTTGACGCCACCTGCCCGCTGGTGACCAAGGTGCATGTGGAAGTGGTGCGGCATCTGCGCGCAGGCTGTGACATTATCATGATCGGCCATGCCGGACATCCCGAGGTGGAAGGTACGCTAGGACAATTGGAGGGCCCATCGGAAAACCGGCCCCGCATGTATTTGGTGGAAACACCGGACGATGTGCGCAAGCTCGTGGTGAATAATCCCGATGCGCTGGCATTCGTCACCCAAACCACCTTGTCGGTGGACGATGCCGCGCAGGTGATCAGCGCCTTGCGCGAACGCTTCCCGAATATCATCGGGCCACGTAAGGATGACATCTGCTACGCCACGCAAAACCGCCAGGACGCCGTTAAGGAGCTTGCCGCGCAATGTGATTTGGTGCTAGTGGTCGGTTCACCCACTAGCTCTAATTCAAACCGGCTGCAAGAGCTTGCCGGGCGCATGAATGTAGAATCTTATTTGATTGATAACGCTGATGAGATACGCACGGAATGGTTGCAAGGCAAAACCCGCATTGGCGTCACCGCCGGCGCTTCCGCGCCCGAAGTGCTGGTGCAGCGGGTGATAGAGCGCTTACGATCGCTTGGCGCGCAAAGCGCGCGCGAAAGCCAGGGCAATCCGGAAAACGTGGTGTTTTCTTTGCCGCGTGAGTTGCAGTAAAGAATACCGGGCAGCCTTTAGCTGCTCGTGAAATTGGGGGAGCCGGGCTCAAAGAGATCCAAGTTTTTTTATTGCTTCCAGTTATTTTCTGCCGCGCTGAAACCACCGCTGTTATCCGCGTCCCAGCGTTTTATGCCGGTGTGGGTTAACTCAATCATTCCGTTGTTGGCCTGCGCCGTGCCTGCAATAGGAGTGGCGCGCAGGGTGTAAGTGTTAGCCGTGATAGCGGAAATTGACAGGTCATAATACTTGGTAGTGCCATCCAGGGGTGCCTGTGAAGGGAATATATGAGGCGGGGTGGCCGCACCCGTCCCCAGCGTGGGAGCCGTGCTCCCTGGCATATAAGTATTGTTCTCAGTAAATGTCCGTTCCATCGCATTGTTCAGTTGCGTCAATGCCCCTTGCGCATCAGCGCGCCGCGACTGCGTTACACTGTTTTGATAAGCCGGGTAGGCAATTGCGGCGAGTATGCCGACGATCACCACGGTGATCATCAGTTCTATGAGTGTAAATCCTTTAAGTTTGTTGCGCATACACGTGCTCCATTAGTAATCGTAAATCAATGAGGCGCCGATGGGAAAGCGGGCCGGTAACTCTTGGGCAGCACCCATATTTCTGTGATGCGTTCCCCGGCCACGCTTGCGCCGATGGTCATTCCCGGGCGCAACGCTTCGAGGCTGGAGAACTGGCTGTTTAGTGTGTGTACCCTGATATTGATATCGTAGCGTTGTCCGCGGTCATTAATGGCGAGGGTTTGGGAGCGTGTATCCAACCCGCTGAGCACGCCAAAGACCGCAAATGATTTCGGGTAGTAGTCGGGTAGTTTGTCGTCCGCCCAGCTTACGGTGGCGGCGGCCAGGCTCATGGCCGCGAATATTGAGGGCAATGTTTTCATCACGCATTCTCCTGTAAAACGGTTGTTTTTAAGTCCTGGATGATGGTGTATCCGGCAGCGCATCCTGGTGCTGCCGGCCTGGTTCAAGTATAGTTTTTACTGAATGATTTCTCTCCATGATTGGCGGCCTGCTCCAGTCCCGGGAGGTGGGGGCGTGACGGGTGTCGAAGTAATCAAGCCGTTGCTGTCAGAAATGTAAGCGCTATTACCTAATATCTTCGCCTCGGTTACGATGCCTTTCCGGGACTGGCCATTGATGTTATTGGCGTCGTTTTGGTTGACTTTCCCATCCCCGTTCGTATCGAAGGCGGTTACTGGCCCTCCGTTGTCACGGTTGACGCGCATCAGCCAACTGTCACCCCCAGCGCTGCAGGGCACGTTGATGGGAATCATGGTATTAAAATGTACCTGATTATCACGGATCAACGGATCCACCACCACGCGTTCCCCGGTGGTTGCGCTATCACTGTCAAGGTCAATGTACCAACCGAATTTCTGCGATGTTCCTGATGCAGTATAAGCAACTGCCGTATTGGTGACCGTGCGGTTGCCTGCGGTGGTCGTGATGGTTTGGGGTGTCAGCTTGGCGCGCAGCAGTGGTAATTGAGATGTGGGCAGGCCACTATCCCATACGCCATAGAAGGTTTGGGTAGCGGTGGTGGCGGCGTCACCCGTGGCGATGTATTGCCCCGTGCCAAAATACACCATCAGGTTGGGAGCATTTGAAACCGAAGTGACCACGTTGACATGTTTTTCAATGGTTGGTTTGGTAGTGATAGGTTGCGCAACACCTGCCTTGTTGATGGCGGTAAACAAGGGTTTTGGTACGGCGCCCTGTATGTAAGCTACTTTCCAGTTGATGTCCGAATTATCGCTTACATCAAATACCCACATATTACCCAGTAAATCACCGGCATAAATGCGATCCACTATTTTGTCGTTATCGGTGTCTATCAGTCTCGGTGAAGCCAGTCCATTGCGTGCGGAGGTTGTCCCTACGCCAGTGGTAATCGTGAGGTAATCGCTGCCTGCCGTCCATATGCCATCCAGGCCACCATCCAGATAGACAATGAACAACTTGGCCTCACCGCTGCCAGTGTCGTTATAACCATTGCCAAAGATCGCCGCCCAGCGGCCATTCTTCATTAATGCGATAGCGGGTTTGCTGTATGTATAGCCCAGATCCGCGTGGGTGAATTCCCACATCACGACATCATCGGGCACTGTACCGCTTTGCGAGAACGATGGGTTGGTGATGTCCAGGGCAAATAAGCCACGGCCACCACCCCGTTCGCTACCAATCAGTACAGTTTTCCAGCCCACCGAACCGCCGGCGACGCTTGCAATATAGGCATCCGATATGGTGGCGCCCAAGTCTACATAATAGCGGTGCCCATAGGTTTTTTCGGTGAGGTAATGCAGGCCCTCGCCAGTGTTGGCTGAAAACAGGTTATGCGGGACATAAGCCATCACCTCATTGCCGGTGAGGGCATCAAAACCATGCAGCATGCCATCATTGGAGCCCACATAGATGACACCCGACCGCGAAGCCTGACTGGTCTTGAACGTTGAGTAGGCGCTGGCGCCGGTGGGGAAGGGCGCAAGATCGGAATAGCCCAAGGCGGGCGGGCCAACATACACGGGGTTGGAGTGTATGATATCCCCCAACACGGTATTGGAACTGCGTTTGCGGAAATCCGAGGCAGTGCTCCCTTCCTTGCTACGGTCACCGCGCAGATAGGCTACACGGTCTGATCCCAGGCTATCGGCGGCTGATACGCCCATGTTCAGGTCATTCTGCTGGGTAACGGACAGTTTGGTGGTATCCCAGGTAAAGGGGATTCCCTGATTGGTGCTTGGATTATAGGTTAGTATCACACGGCTGGAAGGGGCTTGGGCATTTACCTGCGTGCCCGCATTCCAGAGGGGTGTGCTGGAGATGCTGCCGTCGCCGGCGTTCAGCGCAAAAGCCAGCAGCTCGCCGCTCCATTTGGCGGTATTAAACTGAGCCTGGTAGACGACACTGTTGGTATTCAGGCTGGTGGAATTAAAGGCCACCGCCGCAGCGCTGCTGGTCCGTTCTTCAATATTGGCAATCGCGCTGCCCAGTGAGGTGCTGAGTTTTTGCGGGTCACTGGCGCTGAGGAATAATCCACGGCCATTATAGGCAGCATGCCAGGTGTCATCAATTTTCTGGTTCGCCCCAGCCGAGGGATCGGGCCAGACAAATCCTGTCGACTTCGGATCGGCCGTGGCGGGGTTCAATGTGCCGATGACGCCAAAGGCTACAGTATAGGTTACCAGGTGCTGATGGGCGGCGTTATCGACGCCCGGTGTAATAAGAACTTCGTCAGCCAGCCCGGGTTTCAGGTCGCGCTCATAGTAGTGCATGGCGACGTCAGCCAGGGTATCGCCATGCGTATCGGCATAGGGCGCGCCGTCAAACGTGCCCGCGCCATCGGTGTCAGTATTGCCGACACCGGGTGAACCCCCATTCCAGTACCCGTCCGTGGCGACTATAGCGAAATTCTGCTGGCATGTGCCACCCGTGGTGGCTGTGAGTATGGGCGAGCTTGTGCCTTCGAACAAGTTCCCCAGATTTTGCAGGGCAGTGCGTGCCGGGGTAATGGGGCAACCAGTGGGGTCGCATATCATGGCGGTACCATAGGTGCTTTGCAGTAGCGCTAACTTGTTTGCGGCGGTATTCATGGAGGTGGCGTTCCTGATCAGCCCATTGTTATAGGTAAATAACCCCATGCGTGTGCCGCTGCTCTTGTCAATCAGGCTACCCACGGCTTTTTTCGCCGCATAGGCACGCTTTCTGTAATAGGTATACCAGTTGGCGAAGTTCTGTATCTCTTCGGCATAGGTGCAGGTAGCGCCCGCGCAGCCGCTGCGCGCTGATGCTTTGGCGTAAGTGGCGGTAGTGGGTCTAATTTCTACCAAAACATTGGTGTCAGTGGCATCCACTACGCCATTACCATTCAGCGCAGGAGTGGTGTTGGTGTCGGTCCACAGGTAGTAATGGGCGGGGAACACGGAATCCGCAACCCAGCCAGAAATCCAAGTTGTAAAGTTAATAGTGGCAGTTAAGTTCAGCGTGCCTGCGGCGGCATTATTGGGGTCGACCCGTGCTGCGGTGGGTGTGGCATTGGTATACAGCGGCGCACTTGTGGCATTTACCCCATCCCAAGGCTCATAGAGGATGGCGGGATTGTAATACAGGGTATTGAATGATGCGTTGCGGGCGCGCCAGGCATCCGCCACCAAAGTGACACTGGGTACAGTATAAGGAAAACGTGGCGTATAATCCTGATCTATGCCGTTGTTGGCGCTAGGTAGCGTATAGTAACGGTTCAAATTACCAATCGAGGGTATGCCATCATTGGCGCCTTGTGCCAGAAATTCCCATTCCATGCTGCCGGAGTCATCGAGCAGGAACATGATGTTGGGTTCAACGGCAGTGGTCAGGTACAGCGGGGCGCTGGCCAGGGTGCCGGGGGCGGCTTGTGCAGCGGGCAAGGTAAATGCCGCGACATGCGTGATCATGACAATGCAGGCGGTGGACTTTTTAAATGATTGCATGTTCATAGGGTACTCCTGATATACCAAGTATATTTACAACGTAAATTAAGGTTTTGTATCGGGCAGGGTTTCATAGCTGTCTTCCGTAAAATGCTTGCAGGAACACTACGGCGTTGTCTGTGCCTCCCGTGCCGCGTACTGTGATGAGAAACATGGTGATGGGGGGGGTATTGGTCGAGCCGCCATAGCTCTCATCAACTTGGGCGCTGGTATTCCCGCCGACGGTAGGACGCAGTTCGATGATATAGCGCGGCTGGGTGGCTGTGTTTGGCAGCGTGCCGGTGTACGCTCTGGAGTTAGTGCTGCTCCAGGTGTTGGCCAGTGTAATGTCGGGATTGGCGCCCAATGCGTAAAGCCCCCCGGTATTGTTAAATAACCCCCCCGTGGCCACAATGCCCTCAAGAAAGGTTTCGGCATCCCTCAACCCGGTTTCAGCCGCCTGGAAAGCCACATCCTGGTCGCGGCTGTTGCCTGACATTTTTTCTTCCAGGGATGATGTGCCCATGGCGGTGACACCGATCAAGGTGAGCACCAGCAGAATCAACATGCTGACAATCAATACAGAGCCTTTTTGTGCAGTGGTGAGCATGGTAGTGTTCATGTCATACCCTATTGCGTAATTGTATAGTGCTGGAAAACACGCGGCGCAGGCGGCGGTCGGGTGCTGTTGCTGGCAAGCCATCCAGGCCCGTATAGACTTGAGGTGTAATGGCAAGATTATTTTCTGCTGTTATCAATACCAGGCCGATCCGCACGCTGACCACGCGGCGCATGTCGCCGACGAGATTGGCAGGAAGATAGCGGTTTGCGGAGCCGTCACCCGAAGTTGAGGGCGGGGCATTTAGCGGCAATGCCGGAAATGTCATATCGGTATCTTCGCCATAAAGAATTTGCATGTTCTCCACGCCTTCTACCAAAGGTTGGTCAGCCCCGCCGTTAATTGACTGATGTAAGGCGGGTATATTGTTATTTGCGGCGTCCGGTAAAATCCTATACGTGGCGGTTTGCATAGCTAGAATCTCGGCGCCTGAACCATAATCCGCAGACAGGCAGTTGGCGGCGCTCCCCGGGCAGGTGGGAGATTTAAAATTGAAAGTATTGCCAGGCACGCCCGCGCCGGTATTATGCCCGAGATTAGTGCGGGCAGCTGCGCCGGTACCGGTATTGGCGGTGTTGGTAATCTGGAAAATGTCACCGTTGATGCAGTTGCTGATAATGGCGATGCTATTCACCGCTAATGTGTTAGGGCTCGCTTGAATGATGGCGGACGAGGTGGGCATTTGATCCATTACCGTGATGCGAGATGGCATGGCCGTGGCCAGGGTAATGGTGTCGGTGCCGGTGGCGCCACCATCCGTGCCCGCAAGACCTGCCGTCGTGCCTTGGCTGACCTGGCCCGTCAGGTTATTAGTAAGCATGTTAGTACCCTTCATGCAGCCCCAATGGTCGGCCATGCGGATGTCTTTGTTCAAAAAATCCATGGCGAAACGTCCGTTTTCCTGCAGGCGCGCCATATTGTCCTGCACGCGGTAGGTTTGCCGGCTACCCGTGAAAATTTGCATCACGCCCGCCAGCAGAATCAGGCTGATGGTTATGGCAATCATCATCTCTATGAGCGTAAGGCCGCGTTGTAACCCTAAGCCCGAAGGAGAATCCGCAAGAGTATGGATATGGCGCATGGTAGTTGGTTTCATATTTCAACGGTTAGGGAAAAAGTGGTATTGGCCGTGCCGCTGCGGCTATCGTCCCAGCTCACGCTAATGATGAAGCGGTCAACCCCTGCGGGGACGCCGGAGCCGGTAAGGCGGGTTACGGTGCCCTTACCCAGGGGTAATAGGTTCTCGTTCATGGTGTTCCATTGAAAGGCATCATAGGTTGCCATGTCCGCAGGGATGCAACCTGCCGTAAGACAGCCGGGATCAGCGGGTTTGGTATTTATAAGGTCATAATTCCCGCCGGCCACCCCTAAAGGATTGGCGCGCATACGATCTGCCATGTCATGCACCTGTTGCGTAGCAATGGTGCGCATATACGCGCTGGTATTATTGCGTAACCCGGCGGCTTGCAGGCCCGCGAGGCCGAGCAGGCCGATCGACAGCACGACGATGGCCACCAGCACTTCCAGCAGGGTAAAACCCCGCTGCGAGGCGATTTGATTTTTGCAGGCTCCCGCGCCGCGCACGGATGCCCGAATGCCGCCAGAGACACGGGTCCCGCGAGGGAGGAGGTAGGACAACGCCGCGAGCGGTTGCCGAGACTGACGACAGCGGCTTGATTGGCGAGTGTGGGTAAACTTCATGTTGCATAACCTCACTTTAAGGACATGCGGCGCGCGTTACGCCGAGCCTGCCGGTGGCCGTGACATTAAGGATGCGTTTTTCATCGCCGGTGCAGCCAGGCGTGGCGAGGGTGTAGGCGCCAGCGCCGAAATTAAGTAACCCATTGGGCAGGTATTGTACCGCCGTTGCGGTGCCACCGAACGTGCTGCTGCCTTCCAGGGTGCCGCGCACGCGTAATAGAGTGTCAGTTAATAGAGGGTTAGGATCGACAGTGAAGACTCTGTCTCGGTTGATATCTGCAAACGCAATCCAGCCGTTTTCCCAAGCGGTTCCGCCAGTGCAGGTAGCCTGATCGGTGCTCACACACACTGTAACGCTGCTGCCACGCTTTATAGCCTCGCCCCGCGCAAAATTCATGGTTCCAGTAAGCTCATTGGCCTGGGTCGCCAGACGGTTGTTTTGGATCACCGACCTGAAGCTAGGCACAGCCAAGCTGGCCAGAATCGCGGCGACGGACAGCACCACCATCAATTCAATCAACGTAAATCCTGTGTGTTTTGTGTTCATGGCTATAGTTGTACCACCGTAAATCCGGATTGTCATGGCAAAACCGACGAACTGCCGGGTTTGCCGGATAAGCGGTTGCTCTTGGCTCTTTGCCCTACCTTCCACGCTGCCTTGCGGCGTTTATTGTCATCTCGAGCGAAGCGAGAGATCTTAAGATTCCTCGCGGTGCTCGGAATGACATAGAGACGCCCTGCAAGGCGTCCTTACATTAGGTTTATCGGCATGCTTATGGGATAATTAAGTGATGCACGTCACAGATTTCATCATCGCGGGAGGGGGATTGATCGGTTTGCTCACCGCCCGTGAGTTACGCCAGGCGGGAGCCCATGTCACCGTAGTGGAACGCGGTGCGACGGGCCAGGAGTCTTCATGGGCGGGTGGGGGTATTTTGTCGCCCCTTTACCCATGGCGCTGCCCAGGCGCCGTTACCGCGTTGGTGCGCTGGAGCCAGGGGCATTATCCGTTATTGGCGCATACGCTGGCCGATGAGACGGGTCTGGACGTGGAATGGCTCCAGAATGGCCTGATGGTGCTGGATGTGGATGAGCAAACGCAGGCTTTGGCGTGGGCTCGCCAGTCTGGCGCTAAACTAAATCTACTCAACCGTATTGAAATGTTGCAGCATGAACCCCAACTGGGCGCTAGCGCCGTCGCTGAAGCCTTGTGGCTGCCCGACGTAGCGCAGGTTCGCAATCCCCGGTTGCTCAAGGCGTTACGCCACAGCGTGCTGGCTTCCGGCGTACGGCTAAAAGAACAGGCTGAAATCACCGGGCTTATCGTTGACGGTGACCATGTCGCGGGCGTAGAGACCGCCAGCGAACGAATCATGGCATCGAAAGTAGTGGTCACGGCGGGGGCGTGGAGTGATAATCTGCTGAGATTTTATGGCGAAATCATGCCGGTGCGCGGACAAATGATCCTGTTTCGCGCCGCCCCTGGGTTAGTGTCGCGCATTGTGGTACACAATGATCATTACGTCATCCCGCGCCGTGATGGCCGCGTCTTGGCCGGCAGCACTGTAGAGTATGCGGGGTTTGATAAATCAACCACCCCTCAAGCGCTGATAGCGCTACGCCAAGCCGCTGTGGCGCTGGTGCCCACGCTGGCGGAGTGTGAAATCGAGCATCATTGGGCCGGCTTGCGCCCCGGCACCGCCCAGGCGCGGAATGGCGTACCTTATATTGGCGAACATCCTCGCGTTCGCGGGCTGTATGTCAACACCGGGCATTTCCGCAACGGCGTGGTCATGGCACCCGCCTCAGCCCGGCTGTTGGCGGATATTATTGTTGGCCGGGCGCCGATTATTGACCCCATGCCCTACCAGATTATGGACGCCCCCTAAATATTAGGCATATACTTACCGATATTATGTCTATGCACGCCCACATGTTTGGAAAAATTGATATTCCCGCGCTGCTGCGCACCCATGGCATCACCCCTACCCGGCAGCGGATGGAGATCGCCAGCACGCTCTTTGCCCAGCCGCAACACCTGTCCGCAGAGCAGATTCTGCTGTTGGTCAACCACGACCGGCATCGGGTATCCAAAGCCACAATTTATAATACGCTGGGTTTATTTGCGTCCAAGGGGCTGATTCGTGAGGTTATTATTGACCCCGCCAAAATATTTTATGACCCCACCACCAGTCCCCACCACCATTTTTACAACATTGATACGGGTGTTTTAATGGATATTGACGCGGATGCCGTCGCGCTACACGCGCTGCCTGATCTCCCTCCCGGCACGTTTGCGGAAGGGGTGGACGTAGTGATTCGGGTGCGTAATAGCCCGGTCGGCAGCTAATGCCCCATTAATTTTCTACCGTCCGCTAATTTTCAGTTGTTTACCACCCCCGCTTTTCTTTATACTTGCCACCCCCCTTGCGCTGACATAGCTCAGTTGGTAGAGCAACTGATTCGTAATCAGTAGGTCGGAGGTTCGATTCCCCCTGTCAGCACCATTTAAATCAATAGGTTATAATTGTTCGCCCGGCGCGGATTTTTATATGTAGAGAATATGTAGACGCCTTGTTGCGCACTTTCCCCCCGCCTCATCACCAAAATAGACGCGCCCTGATGTAATCAGTAGGATTCACCCTGTGAATAATTTTACTTGAGGTTCTGGAATCAGTGGACGATAATACTTGCAACAACACCCCCCACGCCTCTCCCCGGAAGCGCACCATGGGGGGTTACTTTTTTCTAGGGTTTGGAAATTGAAGTTTTCCAAACCGGCCACCACGCTCGATCAACAAATCGACCTGCTCATACAACGCGGCATGGTAATCCCCGACAGGGATTACGCGCGCCACTATCTCACCCACTTGAACTACTACCGGCTTGGCGGCTACTGGCTTCCCTTCGAGCGGGATCATGCCTCACACACCTTTACACCGGGCACGCGATTCGAGGACGTTGTAAGCCTCTACGTGTTCGATCGGGAGTTAAGGATTTGGCCAAACATAACTTACCGAAAACGGCCTTCTGCCGGAATGGCGCGATAGTTCCATTTCGGGAAATGCTTGTCAAAGACGATGCGCATGT
>JAGVME010000025.1 GCA_020053945.1 Gammaproteobacteria bacterium | reverse complement strand
GACCCGCCGCGCTGCGGCGTTGGTTGCGCGTTGCGCGAGTTCGACCGACGCTTGGGCAAGCCGCAAGCGTTCCTGCGCCACCAGCACATCGAAGAACGCCGCCATCACCGCCGCACGAATCTCGGCACGTTTTCCGCTAAACTCGACCGAAGCGACATCGCGTCCGCGCTCGGCGGCGGCGATCCTGGCGCCACGCTTGCCGCCCAACTCAATCGGCTGGTTCAGTTGCAGCGTAGTGCTCCGTGTCTCCCGGCGTGTATCTTCGATTAAGGCGGAAATCTCCGGGTTCCGACGCGCTTGCGCCTGAACGATCATGGCCTCGACCGCCTCAAGTTCACGCGCTGCGGCCGACAACTCTGGGTTGGCGCCAAGCGCCAGCTCCAGTGCGGCCTTCAGGGTGAGTGGGGCAGCGGGTTCGGTGACTCGCGCAATGATAGGGAACGCATTAGCGATGCTCGTCTCAACGCTTGTTTCAATAAAGCCACCACGCCCAACATCATCAGTTTGTGCAAGGGCAGGATTGAAAAACAGCGCCAATAACACCGGCAGTAATATATATCTTCGCATCGAATTCTCCACAGGTGACAGGGATGAACTCGGCGGGACGAGGCTGTGCCAGGATTAATCCAGATAGATTCTGAATAGATCCAGGTTTGTCAGGATAAAGCGTGCGCTAAATCACGAAATGAGGCTCGTCGCGCCGTATCAGGCGGTAACGAACCAGTTGGGGCGCGCGGGTTTATCAGCGGCAAGGAAGGAATAAGCTTGATCGTCGCAACGTAATGACGACTGCAAGGGGGCGCATATTACTAACGTGTAAACGCCTAAAACACCCAAAAAACTCGATAAATGCGAGTGATCGTGGCCAAGATTAGAATTTTGATCAGGGTCGCCGGGGATAGAACTGGCTTCGCCTGACTCGGCGCTACCGGCAAGCATACCGGACAACGGATTATGCTCTTCATTGTGATGGCCGAAGTGCTGCGTAGCCTGATCCTTTCCATGCCCGCAATAATCAGCCACCGTAGCCCACGAGGTCTGGATCGGGAGCAAGCACAACATAAGAAGCACAATAAAACGGTTCATGGATAACACTATACGTACTACAGGGCTTTCGTGTCAATGATTTCACCCTAAACTGCCCCAGGCGCTACACACGGAACTGGCTGACCACATTCTGCAACTGTGCCGCTAACCGCGCCAATTCTTCACTGGCCACCATCGTTTGTTGCGAGGCCAGGGAAGTTTGTTGGCCCACTTGGCTGATGGTAAGGACATTACGGTTGATTTCTTCAGCCACAACGCTTTGCTCTTCTGCCGCGCTGGCAATCTGAATGTTCAGATCTGTAATATTAGCCACCGCCTGGGTAATCGACTCCAGTGATTCGCCAGCCTCGGCCGCCTGTTTGACACTGGCTTGCGCCCGGTTACGCCCCTCAACCATCACCTTGACTGCCTCACCAGCACCGGTCTGCAAACCCTGGATCATGCGCTGGATTTCCTGGGTAGATTGCTGAGTACGGCTCGCCAACGTGCGTACCTCATCGGCCACTACCGCAAAACCCCGTCCTTGCTCCCCGGCACGCGCCGCTTCAATCGCCGCATTCAAAGCCAGCAAGTTGGTCTGTTCGGCAATACCCCTGATCACATCGACTACAGTGCCAATACTGGCGCTTTCCGCCTCAAGTTTTTTGATCACCTGCGCCGCACGTTCCACTTCGGCCGCCAGCGCCTCAATCGCCCTGATATTTTCTTTCACCACCTGCTTGCCGCGCTGCGCTTCAGCATCTGCGCCTTGCGTAGCCTGGGCGGCCTGGGCGGCATTGCGCGCCACATCATGCACGGTGGTGGACATTTCATTCACGGCGGTGGCGACCCGCTCCGTTTCGGACTGCTGCCGGGAAATGCCTTGATTAGTCTCGGCGTTGATCGCTGATAACTCCTCGGCCGCCGCGGCAAGCTGGGAAGTGGCGCCCGCTACTTCACTCAAGCCACCTTTGAAATTCTCAGCCATCTTGTTGAACGCCCGCGCGACCTGCCCCAACTCATCATGACCCATATAGTTTACGCGCGCCGCCAGATCACCCTCGGCCAAGCGGGTGGTGGCATGCTCTATTTCATCCACCACGCTGGCAATACTGCGTACTGTAAAAAACGCCAATAAACCCGCGCCCAGGATGGCCGCGACCAAAATCGCTATTTTCATATTGCGTGCTGACGCATAATTCGCTACGGTGGCCTCATATTCCGTTTCCGCTTCCGCCACTTGCAATGCAAGGAGATTTTTTAGGGTTTCCTTTAGTGGACGGTATATTGCCTCCAATTCCATTACGTGGGCTTTGGCCCGGTCAAACTGGCCTTCTTTCAGGAAGCTGATGAGGGGCGCGATGCCTTGATTTAAAAATCGACTATGTTCCACCTCAAATTTAGCGGCCATTTGCTGTTCTTCGGCATTTTTCTCTATTTTTAAATATTTTTTCCACTCCACAAGCCGCACATCCTCGTTTTGCTGGAGCTTGGAAACGGTTTCCTGAACCTGCTCCGCTGTCGGATTTGCCAATGCCTTCATGACATAAATACGATCAGACATCACACGGTCCAATATTCCTGTGAGTTGATTGGTCGGCACCAGTCCGTGCATATACACCGTATTCAGGCTGGTGTTGGCTGCGCTGGTAGCGCGCAAACCGATAATGCTGAGCATCACCATAAGCGCCACCATCAACCCAATCAATGCCCATAAGCGCGCTTTAATCGTCAACTTTTCCAGAAAGCCCATAAATCTCCCCATAATGATACTTCGCCATAGAACAAAAATCGGGCAGGATTATTAACCAACGCCTATTTTCACGCGCCATGACACAGTTATCGGCCTGATAAAGCACATTCTTGAACTAAATTATTAAACCCATCTCATGACGCGTTTCACTGACCCGTTTAAAAAGTGGTTCAGCGTTACTGCATTCATTTCATCGGTCGCCATGATGCCAAAGATACCTATCAGTGGCGGGGAACGCGGAGGCTTGTGGGCTAAAAAATTTTGTGGATTTTAAAGACCCCGAACCGCAGAGTGCGGTATAGTAACCCCACCGGTTGATTTGTCCTAAAAACAAGGCAACCCCCTGAAAAAACTCGTCAAACCTGGTTCAATAAGACGCCAAAAAATTTATCTCAGGAGATACGCAATGAAAAAACCAACTATTTATTCAATGGCGCTTGTTCTGGCGATGGGCGCCTCCCTATTGTTCGCGGAAGGGGCAGGCGCGCAGGACGGCATGGCCCAATTGCCTGATCTGCGCACTGTCGTTCCGCTGCACCTTCAAATCATGAATAAACAACAGCGTGAAATACTGCGCTTTTCGAACGGCGTGGCGAATACAGGTGATGGCCCGTGGCGGATGCGGCCCAGATTCCCGGTCAGCGATACGTTGCAGACACAAGATGCCATCCAGGAGATCCTGGATGCACACGGGAACCTCATCGAGGAAAAAGTGGTGAGCCAGTTCGAGTTCCACACCGAGCATAGCCACTGGCACATCAACGGCATTGCCCTGTTTGAAGTGCGGCAGGGCAGCCCCGATGGCCCGGTGTACGGCGGTAACTCGCTCAAGACCACTTTTTGTTTGATCGACTGGTACAAGCTGGAGGGCAA
The DNA here is from genome assembly GCA_020053945.1 of Gammaproteobacteria bacterium. Lineage (GTDB taxonomy): Bacteria > Pseudomonadota > Gammaproteobacteria > Ga007554. The sequence continues at coordinate 1,241 of JAGVME010000025.1, read as the reverse complement.
TTCGAATACGCCCGGACGAACCTATGCTGACTGCGGTGGTTCCTATCAGGGAATTAGCGTGGGCTGGGTTGACCAGTACCATCACACCACCGTTGGCCAACAACTTGACATTAGCGGTGCGCCCGCAGGCCTTTACTACCTCGTAAGCACGGCTAACCCTGATGGGATATTTATAGAAAAAGACTATACCAACAACACCGCTTGGGTGGGTTTCAACCTCACGCGCGAGAGCAATGGCAATCCGAAGATCCAGATCATCAGCCGCTCGCCTTGTGACAGCCCCGGCTTGTGTGGCGAAAGGGCGCCCAATCGCTGATTAAACGCTTGACCCTAAATAAATCATTCCTGCCTTGCGTCCCACAACCGACATAAGTATGGGCGCGGCTGTCTTTCGGGAATTACGGCGTGCTTTTTTGGGGTGGCGTGTCACGCTCCAGCGCAATCGCATAAAAACCATCGGTGCCATGCCGATGCGGATAAAGGCGTAGCGCGTGCCCATCGCCCGTTATCAGCGCATCCACGCGCGTCACCTGTTGCCGCGCTAAAATCTGTGCGGCGGGCAGGCTATGAAAGTCGCTATGCTGTCCAAGAAAAGCATTGACGATGTCGTCGTTTTCTTCTTTGAGCAGGCTGCAGGTTACATACACCAGGCGGCCACCGGGTTTCACCATGTGCGCGGCGGCGGTGAGGATGCGTTGCTGAAGGGCGTTGATGTCCGTTAAATTAACGGGGCGCCATTTAATATCGGGGTTGCGGCGCAGTGTGCCGGTGCCGGTGCACGGGGCGTCGACCAGCACGCGGTCAATTTTACCGTGCAGGCGCTGCACGCGCGTATCGCGTTCGTGGGCTATCGTGACCATGCGCACAATGTCCAGCCCGGCACGTTTGATGCGCGGTTTCAGGCCGTCGAGGCGTTTTTGTGCAACGTCGAAGGCGTATAAGGTGCCCGTGTTGGCCATCAGCGCACCGATCTGCAAAGTTTTGCCCCCCGCGCCCGCGCAAAAATCCACCACCATTTCGCGCCGCCGGGCTTCGAGCAGCAAGCATACCAGTTGACTGCCTTCGTCCTGTATTTCACACACCCCCTCTTTAAAGCTGGGGGTGTTGAACAGTGGCGCGCGTTCGCGGCGACGCAGGCCAAGTGGGGAATAAGGTGTCGGTTCAACAGGAAAACCGTCGTCGGCAAGACGCTGCGCCACCTTGTCGCGGTCGGCTTTGAGGGTGTTGACGCGCAGATCAAG
>JAGVME010000022.1 GCA_020053945.1 Gammaproteobacteria bacterium | reverse complement strand
CTCTACATGATTGATTGACGAACCCCGCTTGGCAGGGCCACCCCTCAAGTCATAGGGTTTTGGGGTTGCCGCTAGCCGCCAGCCCGGATTTACTCCCTCACCACCATAGGCGCCACGCAAATTTCCTTTCCGCAAGCGGTCGTTGAAGTCCCGATTCCAGCCGGGGAAATAATTGAAAAGATGTGCGGGTATCGGCTCACCTTTTAATTTTCCGGGCCTGGGGTAAAGGTCCAGCTCACCCAGCGGGGCAAACGGGCGTGCCAGGTATCTTGATGCCACTTCAAAGCTGTCCATACTATTGGCCTCCTGGGCGCCACCTGCCAATGGGATGCCGGCAAAAACAGCGTTGCCTGCGACTCGCTGGAACCCCGCTTGCTTATCGGCCCGTGTTTGCACCTTGATCCCCGAGCCACTGGCGACAACTGTATTGTAAAACAGGTTCACGGCGCGAGGGATGTCGTTGTGAGGCTGGATATGGACGGCGTCTCCGTGGGTATTGACCAACAGGTTGTTGTACAGTGTGACATTGCCTTCACCCTGAAATAGCGCCTCGTCGGGATTTTGATAAAAGAAATTGCCATAGATGAGATACACATCCTCTGACCCGGCACCTTCAAGCGGCCAATGCCCCACCAGCACATTGGGGCGCGCCATTGGTCCCTTCGCGCCACCTTCCTCCTTGATGAAAACATTGTGGCGGATGATGGTTGTGCTTTTGCCCGTGGGGATACCGGGCATTTCTGGCCGCACCTGCTGATGTTTAATCTGGAGGTTATAGCCTGCGGTATTGGCAATAACATTGTGCTCGATTAAACCGTCCACGAACGGATCACTGCCGTCGGAATTACCCAGATACATGCCAGTGCCCGCCCCGCTGATGACATTGCCGCGGATTACCCAGCCCCAGGCAGGGCATTTGGTAGATATACCCACTGTCTGCTGGTTATTGTCATGGCCTCGGATGATGAGGTTTTCCAGCGTGATGTGGTGAGTCCATTCCGCATGGCCCTCCGCCTTCACACCATCTACCGGCAAACCCTGCCCATTCAACTCCAGATTGCGAATCGCAACAAAGCTGGCGTTCGCTATACTAACGGTATTATGCCCCGGCCTGGCAAGAAAGACCGGATGTGGTCCACTTTCCTGGCCGGTAATAATGATCGGCTTCTCTTCATCCCCGCTGAGGTTATGCAATGGCAAACCCTGTCGATACTCGCCTGGCGCCAGCAATAACGTGTCTCCGGGCCTCAGCCCTTTGAGCAGTTCACGGTAGTTACCGGGCGAACCCTCGAATACATCCGCTTGAATATGCAGTGAAAAGACAAGGCTGGCGCACAGCGCCAACCAAATCGGCACGGTGATGGTGCGCGTCATTGCCGATTCCCACCGGACCGATTCAAGTAAGGCAAACAACCTAAACGCACGCGACCTCTCCTACTGACAAACTGTCCTTTAAACCCCATGCTACTCTAACCATCCCTAAAGATTCCGGTCTTAGACGATGATATGATAGTTTTAATAAACGTGTAATGGCTGCTTGTTGTTGCGGTGGCAACAATTGTCAGGGGACATATGGTAAGAACAAACTTTAATTGCTGGCAACGAGGCTGGCCAATATGGTGCAACATGCTCGTCTGCATGGCGGCGGCCTTTTTCACTCCGGCATCCCGCGCGGCCGGTCTGGAGACAGCCTTACCCACGACGATCGAACGGATAAAACCCAGCATTGTAGGAATCGGCACGTTACAGTTGACGCGCCGCCCCCCCGGAAAATTCATGGGTACCGGTTTTGTGGTGGGGGACGGCAGCTATGTGCTGACCAACGCGCACGTCATCGCCCGGAATCTCTCATCGGCAGACAAGGAAACGCTGGTCCTGTTTATGGGCGAGCGCAACTCCACCAGCTCGCGCGAACTGACCATCGTCGCCGAGGACCAGGAGCACGATCTGAGCCTGCTCAAAATATCCGGTGCGCCGTTAATCCCGCTCAAACTGGGCGATTCCGACCGGGTGCGGGAAGGCGAGCTTTATGCGTTCACCGGATTCCCCATCGGCGCCGTGCTAGGACTGCATCCCGTGAGCCACCGCGGGCTGATCTCGGCGATTACTCCGGTTGCCACCCCCGCTGACGGATCAAATCAGCTAAACCCAAAAATGATCAAGCGTCTTCAAGCGCCTTACGATGTCTTCCAGCTCGACGCCACCGCCTACCCAGGCAGCAGCGGCAGCCCCCTTTATCACCCGGACAGCGGCGAGGTAATCGGCGTGGTCAACTCGGTGTTTGTCAAGGAAACCAAAGAAACCGTCATTGAAAAACCCAGCGGCATCACCTACGCCATCCCGATCAATTTTGCAGTGGATTTACTGAGAAGGGCAGGGGTTAGCACCGCAACAAGGTAGACAACATGGCGATTCGCCGGTCTATCCAGCCACACTCGAAGGTGTGATGCGCAGCGACGTAAAATGCGTGCGCAGCATATTCACCTGGCAACCAAATATGAATTTTTTATGAAACGGCTTGCAATGCAATATCGCTTCGCGGTATATATCGCTGCAACGAAATAACAAAAAAATTCTGGTATGGAAATCAAGAAAACAAAAAGTCTTCGGGGCCTCAGCATCGCACTGCTTTGCAGCGCGGCTTGCTATTTACTACCCCCCCCCCGCATTAGCGGCCCTGCCGCTCACCATTGAAGACTTGCTCACCGCCCAGCAGCGCTGGCGGGTTGAACTGGGTGCCGTTTACGCCAACAGCGACACCACGGGCGTGGAGAGTAGCCAACCTATACTGATACAGGTTGGCCCCACACAATTCATCTCGCTACCCACCGTTGTCGGTGAACAACGCCGCAACAGCGATACCCTTGTTCTGACGCCCGGTCTG
>JAGVME010000134.1 GCA_020053945.1 Gammaproteobacteria bacterium | reverse complement strand
GGCGCTGGCTGATTTCACGGACAATATCCGGCAGTTACAGGGCTTTGCCACAGCCGGATTAATGCCGGAGCACGATGTACAGCAGCTCAGTCACGCCTACCGTGCCTATCGCGCCGCATTGCACCGCCTCACCTTGCAGGAAGAACCCGCGCAGGTCAGCGACACCGAATTCCGTGACGAGCGAGCGGCCGTAACGCGCCTGTGGCACGCCGTGATGGGCGCATAAAAACAACATCTGTCATTCCGAACGCATGTGAGGAATCTTAAGGATTTCTCACATGCGTTCGGAATGACAGTTAAATAATATCTGCGAAAGATATAGACACTTCTAACGAGAATTGGAATAACTACTCCAAAGGAAACGCTTAACATGACAATGGCTGACCGCGACGGCGTGATCTGGATGGACGGGCAACTTGTGCCATGGCGCGACGCGAAAATCCACGTACTCACCCATACCCTGCACTATGGCATGGGCGTGTTCGAAGGTGTGCGTGCCTATCCCACCGACAAAGGCACTGCGATTTTCCGCCTGCAGGCGCATACTGACCGCCTGTTCCGCTCCGCGCATATCATGGGCATGCCCATGCCTTACAGCAAAGACGTGATAAATGAAGCCACGCGCGCTGCCGTGCGCGAAAACAATATGGATGCGGGTTACATTCGCCCGATGTGCTTTTATGGCGCCGAAGGCATGGGCTTGCGCGCTGATAATCTCAAGGTGCATATAATGATCGCCGCATGGCCGTGGGGCTCATACCTCGGCGCGGAAAACATGGAAAAAGGTTTACGCGTCAAAACCTCATCTTATACGCGCCATCACCCGAATATCGCCATGTGCAAAGCCAAAGCGAACGGCAATTACATCAACTCGATGCTGGCGCTGCGCGAGGCATTGGCCTGTGGCTGCGACGAAGCACTGCTCTTGGATGTTGACGGTTTCGTGGCCGAAGGCAGCAGTGAGAATATTTTTATAGTGCGCGACAATGTAATGTATACCCCCGAATTAACCTCAGCACTGGACGGCATCACGCGCAATACCATCTTTACACTTGCCGCGGAACTGGGAATCAGCGTGCACGAAAAACGCATTACGCGTGATGAACTCTACGTGGCGGATGAAGCTTTTTTCACCGGCACGGCCGCCGAAGTCACGCCGATCCGCGAAGTCGATGGCCGCGCCATTGGCGCAGGCCGACGCGGTGCCATCACTGAACGCCTGCAAACCCTTTACTTTGACCAGGTGCATGGTCGGCGCGCCGCGCATCCTGAATGGATTACGTTAGTGTAGGGCTTCATATCCATCCACCACATACGCCTCTTACGGAGAATATCTTCCCATGTCCACACAAAATCGTCCTTCTGCCAAACCCGGGGAACCGGGTACACACCATATCTATGAAGTAGCGCGTGCGGACTTGCCTTTACATTGCCCCACCGACACCATGGCATTATGGAACTCCCACCCACGCGTTTACCTGGCGATTGAAGCCACGGGCAAAGCCAAATGCCCGTATTGCGGCACCGACTATATTTTGCATGGCTGAATCCATTAATTTTTTTTCACACAACAACATCAATATTACGTTGCATGCGTAAACTCACGGTTGTTCAAGTCGTGCCTGCCATGCAAGGCGGTGGCGTTGAACGCGGCACGCTGGAAGTAGCCACCGCATTGGTGCAACGCGGCCATCGTTCCATTGTCATTTCGGGTGGTGGCCGCATGGTGTCGGCGTTGGAAGCCACGGGCAGTGAACACATCACCTGGCCGGTCGGCAAAAAATCCTTGCTGGGTTTACGCCTGGTGCCGCGCTTACGGCATTTCCTAAAACAACAGCACGTCGACATTTTGCATGCCCGCTCGCGCATGCCGGCATGGATTGCTTACTTAGCCTGGCATGGCATGAATAAAACGCAGCGCCCCCATTTCATTACCACGGCGCACGGCCAATATTCAGTTAATTTTTACAGCTCGGTCATGACACGCGGCGAACGCGTCATTGCGGTTTCCAACACCATCAAAGACTACCTGACAAACCATTACCCGCATCTTGACCCGCATAAAATCCAGGTGATTTACCGTGGCATCGACAGCCATGCATTTCCCTATGACTACAAGGCTGGAAACCAATGGCTGCACCACTGGTATGAACAATATCCACAACTGCTCGACAGCACCATCATCACCCTGCCGGGGCGATTGTCGCGCTTGAAAGGGCATGGAGATTTCATCGAGCTAATGTCACGCCTCAAACTGCAGGGCGCGAATGTTTACGGGGTGGTAGTAGGTGACGCGGGTTCAGAGCACGGTGATTACGCCAATGAAATTATGCGGCTCACGCAGGAAAAAGGGTTGGACAACATTATTTTCACCGGTTATCGCAATGACGTACGTGAAATCTATACGGTCTCAGATATGGTTTTGTCGCTTTCATCAAAACCCGAGTCTTTTGGCCGCACCGTATTGGAAGCCCTGAGCCTGGGCATTCCGGTGATAGGCTATGACCATGGCGGCGTAAGCGAAGTATTAAACGCGGTATTTCCTGAGGGCCGGGTGGCGGTGGGCGACTTGGATGCGCTCACGCAGAAAGTGCAACAATTTATCGCGGCCAAACCCACCGTTACCCTGATGATGCGGGGCACGCATCCTTTCCCGCTTAAAAAAATGCTTGATGATACGCTGGACGCCTATGAGGCAATCGCAGCCGGCTTTCCGACTGCGCACGGGGAATGAATCCCCCTGTCAAGGAGGGGAGAGCGTAGCGAGGGGGGCACGGCTCTCCCCCTTGAGAATCCCCCATCGCCTTGTCTCCCGCAGCACGCTGCGGGGAATCTTAAGATTAATCACTCGCGGCACGGGAAAGCATGCGTTGATACAAGTCAATAAACTGCGGGATCACCGCCTGCCTGGAATAGTGGCTGCGGAAACTGGCCAGCGCCGCCGCCGCTTTATCTAATCTCCCCTGCGCATCCCCCAGCGCTATCGCCATGGCATGCGCGAGTGATGCTGCATCACCTACATCCGCAAAATAAGCCATGTGCTCATTGAGTACTTCGACAGGACCTTTGCTCTTGGTAGAAATAATGGTTTTACCGCGCGCCATCGCTTCCAGCACGACAATGCCGAAAGGCTCATCGAGCGACGGCAACACAAAAATATCACCGCTATCGAGAAAAGCCGCAACATCTTCCACCCAACCATGAAATTCCACGTGTGATGCAAGATCCAATTGCTGAACCAGCGCCAACAACGCCGCACGCTCTGCCCCATCACCCCCGATAACCAAACGCGCTGTCATACCCTGATCAAGAATTATTTTAAAAGCCTGCAACAGCACATCAAAACCCTTTTTCTTCACCATGCGGCCAACACTGACAAACACTGGGCAGGCATTATCACCGCTGCGCAATTGATCGACTGGATTTAACAGGGAAAAATGCGGAATCACGTGGATGCGTTGCGCAGCGATACCGTGCTGTATCAAGTAATTTTTTTGATCTTCCGTGCCTGGCACGAACATGGCAGCATCGCGGTAATATTTGAGCTTAACGTAATTATGCAGGTTAACGGCCAGGGGTATATCCAGCACGCGTGCCGCACGGCCCGCAAACCACGCGCCACGCGCCAGGTGAGAATGGATCACAGCAGGATGAAATTCACGGATGGCATGGGTAATTTTCCGTGCTGACAAAATATCCCATGCGCCACGCACATTGACAGCGCACATATCAATATTAGGATGGTGTAACGCGGATTGTTTCACGAAATCCCTGTGGCAGATCGCCTGTACTTTAACGCCCGTTTCTGCAAGTGCCAATGACGCGTCGATAAACAGCCTCTCTGCACCGCCAAAGCCTTTTGAAACCATCAACTGGGTAATTTTAAGGGTCATGTTTTATTTCTATGAATCCTGCAAACCCTGCGGGAAGAGCGACCGCCCGCGGCACTTGTCCATGGCGGCCGCATGGAGGGCGCAGGACGTTGAAAACGGCGCTTACCCCACATAGCGCCTTCGCACCGCATCTAATTCCGCACTGGCATGACGAATGTCCAACGCTTGCAGCGCCCGGACCCGGGCACGCTGTTGCCAATCTTCCAACACCGGCGCATTCAATGCCACCTCTACCATGCGCGCGGCGAATTGCGCTGGATCATCCTGATCGACAAGCACGCCAGCGTCCCCTATCAATTCCGGTGAACCACCCCGGCGCGCGGCAACCACTGCACACCCGCTTGCCATCGCTTCAATCACCGCCAGCGAACACGGCTCTTCCCACAAGGAAGGTATTACGGACATGGCAGCGCCGGATAACCGCTCCAGTGCCTTGTGACGCGGCAAGTAACCCGTCATTTCACCTTGGCTACCCAGTTTCCGCATTTCGGCCATTACCTGCTTTTCATATTCTTTAGGTGGCTCATTATTGGTAAAGCCCCACGCGCCAATCATGACAAAACGCCAATCGGGCATCTGCTTGCACGCCAGCGCCGCCGCCTGCGCGAACAGCAAACTGCCTTTCTCGGGAATCAAGCGCCCCACAAACAAAATTTCCTTGCGGCGTGGCTGGCTACGGCAGGGGGTAATGGCGGCGGTATCCACACCATTCAGCACCACATGCGCCTTATTTTCCAATCCGGAAGTGGATACGCCGTCCAGCAACCGCCCGCGGATATAACCACTGACACACACCACGGCCGCCACCTGTTGCAACACCTGCATCCGCTCCACCGGGGTTTTGAAACCACGCATGGTTTGGGGATCATTATGCAGATAAAGCACCAATGGTATGTGCGGCGCCGCCTTTTTGAGACGCGCTATATAGGAAGGCCGGTTATGTACTTCCACCAACGCCGGATTGAGATCCTTGATTGCATTGGCCGCCCCTTGCGCATAGCGGGCCGTGCGCCGCCCATAAAACCACGGCGCCTTGGCGACCGGCAAAAATCGGGTTTCAGCAAAGGGCGCACGCACCGGATCACCCAACACCACGATACGTTCACGGTAATGGCTGCATGCCGCCATGTCGCGCACGCACGACGTTACCGCGCCCGCGCCTTCGGCCTGGTATATCTCACGGTGCGACAGCAAAATTGCGATCGGGCGTCCATCCCCGTCCATCTAACAGCGTCGTTCGTTCATTGCGCTTATCCTAATATACCGCACGGAGTGCAGCTACCTTTGCTACCTGATTTGGCTTATTATAACTGAAGGTTAGCGGGTCGCGCCCAATCGATGCAGGGCACTTCTAAAAATTCGATCAAGGCGCGAGGGCAAGGCGCCATGATATATTAAAGGTGCGCCAAAAAGCGGAGTGTACACGAAGTACATGAGCATTTTGGGCATCCCCTGTGATATCAACGCAACGCCGCCATCACGGCTTCAGCGGATTTTTAGAAGTGCCCTACAATATAAAACCAGCCGCCAGGAAATACCCTTACTTTGGAAAAACTTTCTGTTTTTATTACCACGTACAACAGTGAACGCACCTTGGCGGCATGCCTGGAAAGCGTCAAGTGGGCCGATGAAATCATCGTGCTGGACTCACTCAGCAATGACGCCACCGTGGAGATCGCCCAACGCTACCATTGCCATCTTTTCCAGCATCCCTTCATGGGTTACAGCAAACAAAAACAAATGGCGCTGAACCACACCACGCATCGCTGGGTGCTGTTGATCGATTCCGATGAAGCGCTCTCCCCTGCTCTTCAAGAAGAGATCAAGCGTTTACTAACCACAGGCCTAGATGCTGATGGCTATGAGTTTCCACGCCTGGAACAGCTATTCTGGCGCATGAATAACCCCAACGTGCGCCTAAATTATTTTCTGCGCCTGTTCGACAAAACCCGAGGCCGGATCAGCACCGCCCCAATCCATGAAAGCCCGGAAGTCGATGGGATAATCAAACGCGTCCACCTGCCCTTTTATCATTACGGCGAAACCAGCATCCATGTGAAAGTGGATAAGACCAACCAATATTCCACCGGCATAGCCCAGCAAAAAATTGCCAAAGGCGCGCGTGCCAACCCTTGGATCATGGTGTTTTATCCTCCGCTGTATTTTCTGCGCACCTATATTTTCAAGCGCAACTTTCTCAACGGCTGGGCAGGATTTATTACCGCTGTGATCGGCGCATTTTATGTTTTTTTAAAATATGCCAAGCTCTACGAGCATTACCAGATACAACAGCACGGTGACCCACTGCCACCGCAGGAGTCTGCCGGGAATAATAAACCTCAGGGTGAATCCGGCGAAAAAATCAATTTTGATAGTTAAAAAGTATCGAAATCCTATTTTCGATAGACTGACCCTTCGCCCGCGGGCCGCGTTTTAAAACGCCGATGCACCCATAAATATTGCTCCGGTATACGCCGCACGTGACTTTCAAACAGCGCATTAATACGCGCCGCATCTTGCGTGGCATCGTCGGTGGGAAACCCTTCCAACGCCGGTTGCAGGGTAAGGCGATAGCCGCGGCCATCCGGCAAGCGCTCAGGAAATAACGGGATAACTGGCGCGCCGCTGATACGCGCCATTTCGGCAGTGCCGGTCATAGTGGCGGCGGGTATGCCAAAAAACGGCGCGAACGTGCTGTGTTTTCCCGCATAATTCTGGTCAGGCGCGTACCACAAGGCATTATTGTGTTTCAAAGTGCGCAGCATGGCGCGGATATTATCATGTTCGATAAGCACCGCATCATGGTGCGACAACCGCGCACGCCGCATCACCTCATCGAATAACGCATTCTTGTGCTGGCGGTAAGTCACATGCATCGCAACCTGGGTAGAGAGTAGCGTACCTGCCATCTCCATGGTGGTAAAATGCGCGATTAGCAACATCGCGCCCTTCCCTCCCCCATTACCCCCTTCACCACCCTGCCCCAAGGCCTTTTCCAGATGTTCCAACCCTTGAACTTGCACCAGTAAAGAATGCAACCGCGCGGGCGGCGCCCACCAGCATAGCGCCGTTTCCATCAAAGCCATCCCCAATGATTCAAAATGCTTACGCAGCACCTCTTCACGCTGGGCGCCGCTCAACTCCGGGAAACACAACGACAGATTCACCGTTGCGACATGCCGCCGCCCACCCGGCAACGCGCCCATCATCCGGCCCAACCCGCGCCCCAGGCGCATCAGCCAGCGATAGGGCAATTGCGCCAGCGCCCACGTAATGCCCAACCCTATCCAGGTGAGCCAATAACGGGGGGCAAGAAAACGGGTAACAGAAAAAGGTGCGCCAGTCACGCGCTTAGGCATTCGCAGTAGATTCTAGCTGAGGTTTTTAGGTTAAAGAGACCAGCCCTTACCATCCCGGCGGGAGCTTGTCATTAATCGTGATATTCTTGCCTTCCATCCGCAGATAACCGCCTGTGGTCAAATCGCGCAGGATACGCCCCACCATTTCGCGTGACGCGCCCACCCGGTTGGCGATGTCTTGCTGTGTGGGACCGTTGGCAATCACCATTTTGCCTGCCTGGAGTTGCGCCAACCCCGACAATAGTTTGACCACGCGGCCATACACATCGGTGAGCGCAAGATCCTTAACATTTTCAGTCAAGAGGCGCAAACGCACCACCAGGCCTTTAATCAAGGCAAACGCGATATCAGGATGTCCACTCAACATTTGCTTGAACTCCTGCTTGGAAACCACCAGGAACGTGGATTTCTGCACCGCCATCACCGACGCGGAACGCGGCGCATTATCAAGCAGCGCCAGCTCGCCGAAATACTCCCCCGGCCCCTGATAATTAAGCACCACTTCTTTGCCTTCGCCGTCTTGTAAAAACACTTTAACTTTGCCGGTGATAATGACGTATAAAGACGCGGATTGGTCGCCTTCGCTAATGATAATGGTGTTTTTGGCGACCGTTTTTTTAGTGGAGTGGTTTAATACAAGTTGAATTTCAGCGCCACTCAGCCCGGAAAACAGCGGAACGTGCGCCAGTATAGTGTCGTGTGGACTATCTTTAGGTATCATGGCAACAGTTTTCAGGATTATTAAAGGATCCAGAATGAACCGCCTTTCCAAGGCATTAACATTAGGCCTGCTTACCAGCCTCTTGGGGCTCCTGATAAGTGTAACCCCTTTTGGCGCGTTACTGGAAGAAAATCTTGGGCTGGATCGCCTGTTCACCCTGCGTGGCGCGCGCGCGACACCGCTCGAAGTGGCGCTCGTCACCCTCGACAAGGAATCCTCTGATATATTTGGCCTGCCCAACCAGCCCGCCAAATGGCCACGCAGCTACCATGCGCAGTTGATTGACAATCTAACTCAACAGGGCGCGCGCGTCATTGCCTTTGACTTATTGTTTGAGGAGCCACGCAACACTGCGGACGATCAACGCCTTGCCCAATCCATGCGTAAAGCGCGCAACGTAGTGCTGGTGGAAGCGTTGAAACGCGAAACCATGCCACAGGACACGGGTTCAACCATCACACCGGCCATGACACTGGAACGGCTCGTGCCGCCTTTGCCATTGTTTTCCGCAAGCGCGCTGGCCACAGTACCGTTTCCGCTGCCCAAAGTACCGGTCAAAGTCAGCCGCTTCTGGACATTCAAACCCGGCGCGAGCGATGCGCCGACCCTGCCCACCACCGTATTACAGGCCTATGCGCTGCCCGCTTACAATGAATTCCGCGCCCTGCTGATCCAGGCCAACGAGGCTTATGCGGCGCGCTTACCGGCAACTCCACTCCAGGATCCCGGCCTGCAACACCTGATAAAAACCGTGCGCGAACTGTTTAACCAGGATCCCGCCTTGCAGGAAAAAATGCTGGGCATACTCGCCACATCTTCCAGCGCAAATCGGCACCTGCTACGCGCCTTGGTAAATATGTACGCCGGCACTAATCATCCCTATTTGAACCTGTATGGACCACCGCACACCGTAACGGCTATTCCCTACCATCGGGCGCTGTCATCATCACAAGGCTTCAAAGATAAAGCCGTGTTCGTAGGTTTTTCAGAACAGCGCCAACCCGAGCAGAAAGACGGTTTCTATACGGTATTTTCGCAGGATGACAGCGGCCTGGACATCAGCGGCGTAGAAATCGCCGCGACCGCGTTCGCCAATTTACTGGAAAACTCCACGGTGCGTCCCGTCAGCCCCGCCGGGCATCTCGCCCTTATCCTGCTGTACGGATTACTCATGGGCATGGCATGCCGATGGTTGCCCGCCGCCTTTGCATTGCTCGCCAGCACAACGCTGGTGGGCGGCTATTTTGCTTTTGCCTTATATGAATTCAGCACGGCCGCCATATGGCTGCCGATAGCCGTACCCTTGCTGATACAAGCGCCCGCAGCGCTGTTTACTGCCCTGTTATGGCGTTACATCGACGCCATCAAAGAACGCCGCCGCCTGCGTGAAAACTTCGGTTATTACGTACCCACTAACATTGTCGACAAAATGTCTACCGGCAACGCCACACCCGGCACCACCGGCGAACTGGTGCATGGCGTATGCCTGTGTACCGATGCGGAAAAATATACGTCGCTCTCGGAAACACTGCCACCCGAACAATTACGCACGCTCATGAATGCCTATTACCACGCCCTGTTCACGCCCGTGCGCCAACATGGCGGAATGATTTCTGACGTGGTGGGAGACTGCATGCTGGCCTTATGGACCAGCCCTACACCCACTACGCGCCTGCACCAGCAGGCCTGCGCTGCCGCACTGGATATAGAAACTTCTGTGGCGCATTTCAACAAAAATCTTAATAAACCTCCTGCGACACTAGTGCTTCCATGCACGTCGCAGGGAAGCGCAAGAACCGCTACAGCCACCACACTGCCCACCCGTATTGGCATGCACAGTGGCAACGTAATGCTCGGTAATGTCGGCGCGGTAGACCACTTTGAATACCGCGCCGTGGGCGATATCGTGAATACCGCGACACGCATCCAGGCATTGAACAAACAACTGGGCACCAAAATATTAGCATCGCATGATGTGCTTATGGACATTAACGGCTTTTTGACGCGCGAAATGGGCACATTTGCGCTGGCAGGCAAAACCCAGCCGATCACCGTTTACGAACTGATGTGCCACGAACATCATGCCACGGTATCGCAACTTCAAATCCGTCAACGTTTCGCAGAAGCGCTCGCCGCATTCAAAGACCAAAAGTGGACGGAAGCAATGCAAGGTTTTGCGGCCACATTACAGCTTGACGCCAACGACGGCCCGGCGCAATTTTACCTGAACTTATGTGACAGCAAAAAGAATCGGCGCCGCTCTGACAAATTGCATGGCATTATTCCTGTTTCGCGCTAACAAAAAACCCCCCCGGTCATTTCGGCCAATCCCCCCGTCATTTCAGTTAAAAAGAGAAACCGCATGACGTCAAGAATAAAAAATCCCATTGCAAAAAATTATAATCTACTGTAGTTTTCCCCATACAGATAAGCATTTTAAAAAACGTCATGCAGGGAAGTGTGTGGGCACCTTAATAAAATTAGGTAAAATAAAAAATCTGGGGCTAGTGATTGGGGGAGGCCTATTCATTGCTGCACCCATTACGATCCTGGCCGCACCAACACCCAGCGTAACCGCGCCAAATGGGTGCGTTGACTGGATCGCCAAAGTCGTCTCCACCGAAGGCCGTGTAGAAACCCGGCTCACCGCAGAAACCGCCTGGCAAACTGTCACTCTCAATCAAACCCTGTGCCCCGGCAGCATGGTACACACCCAAGCCCACAGCCGCGCCGCACTGTTACTGCGCAACAACACCCTACTGCGTCTCACCCAGAAATCCACGTTAACGCTCCCGGCGGCGCAGCCTGACAAACCCTTCTGGCTGGAATTGCTTGATGGCGCAATCAATGTCATCACCCGTACCCCGAAAAAATTCCAGGTCGACACCCCGTTTGTAAATGCCGCCGTGGATGGCACTGAATTTTTCGTCAAGATCGCAGAAAATAAAACGACTGTTTCGGTATTTGAAGGGCGCGTCATCGCCGAAAACCCCAGCGGGCGCGTCACCCTGCACCGTGGCGAAGCCACCACCGCCAGTGCCGGCCAGGCGCCTGCCACCAGCATCCCCGTTAATCCCAGTGAGCAACGCCAAGCCGTACACTGGGCGCTGCATTATCCGCCGATATTAAGTTACCGCGCCGATGACTTCAAAGAGGGCGATGAGGCCTCATGGCAGGCACGGGTACGTAAATCCATTGCATACACCCAGGCGGGCGACACGCAAAACGCACTTGCCAGCGTCATCGACACACCCCAGGATGCAGCCGCCGCCTTTTTTGGCTACCGCGCCTCGCTCTTGCTCAACGTCGGCCGCGTCAACGAAGCCAACGCAGACATCAAAACCGCGCTCAACATCGCACCCAATGACGGCATCGCACTGGCGCTGCAATCTGTTATCGCCGTAGCACAAAACCAGCATGAAGCCGCGCTTACTTTGGCGCAACAGGCTACCGTGCAAGCCCCGCAAGTGGCAGGCTCCTGGATGGCGCTGTCTTACGCGCAACAAGCCAACTTCAACCTGCCAGAAGCCATCAATGCCGCTCAGCGTGGCGCAGACAGTGAACCCAACAATGCGTTAGCCTGGGCGCGCATTGCCGAACTGCACCTGATGACCGGCAATCTCGACGGGGCGCTTGCGGCTGCCAGCAAAGCCACCACGCTCAATCCCAATCTGGCACGCACCCAAAGCGTCTTGGGCTTTGTCTACCTCACCCAAATCAAAACCAAACACGCCCGGCAGGCCTTTGAACAAGCCATTACGCTCGACCAGGCCGACCCGCTACCGCGCCTCGGCCTGGGACTGGCAAAAATCCGTGACGGCGACCTCGCCGCCGGGCGCGAAGACATCGAAATCGCCACCGCGCTTGACCCCAACAACGCGCTGGTGCGCAGCTACATGGGCAAAGCCTATTACGAAGAAAGGCGCGACCCCCTCGCCGCCAGCCAATTCGACATCGCCAAAACCCTCGACCCCAAAGACCCTACGCCGTGGTTTTATGACGCCATACTAAAACAAAGCACCAACCGCCCGGTGGAAGCGCTGCAAGACCTGCAAAAATCCATCGAACTGAATGACAACCGGGCTGTGTATCGCTCGCGGTTGTTGCTGGATCAGGATCAGGCGGCACGCAACGCCAGTCAGGCGCGAATATACAACGACATGGGGCTGCAACAACTCGCCCTGACACACGGCTGGAAGTCACTGAACACCGACCCCGCGAATTATTCCGCACACCGTTTTCTCGCGGATGCCTACACCACCCAGCCGCGCCACGAAACCGCGCGCGTCAGCGAGTTGTTACAGGCGCAACTGCTGCAACCCATCAACATCAATCCAGTGCAGCCACAGCAGGCGGAAACCGCCCTGAACATATTGAGTGGCGCCGGGCCTGCCAGCCCGTCAGCCAACGAATTCAACCCGTTGTTTCAGCGTGATCAATTCCGTTTGCAGGTCTCCGGCATGGGCGGCGCCAACAACACCTGGGGAAACGAGCTGGTGCATTCTAGCCTGATCAAAAACGTCTCGTACAGCCTCGGCCAGTTCGCTTACGACACTAACGGCTTCCGCCCCAACAACGACCTGCGCCATAACATCTACAACGCCTTCATCCAGGCCACTCTGTCACCCAAGGTCAGCGTGCAATTCGAGTACAAATCCAGGAAAACAGAGAACGGCGACATCGCATTGCGCTTCGACCCGACCAACTTTTCAACCCTGGATCGAAGCCGCTTTGACACCCGCACGCAACGGCTCGGCTTCCGCTATTTACCTACAACGGATTCTACTTTTATTGCGTCGGTTATACATAATAATCGACAAGAAAATCAAAACCTCTTTTTTCCAGGCGGCCCAACCATTAACCCACTGTCCGACGTATCAGGTTATACCGCTGAGGTGCAATATCTGCTCAACAGGGGGCGCCACAACGTGGTCATTGGCATGGACCGCTATGACGGAACCCGCAACACCAATACCACACAAGACTTCACCGCCATCCTCGGTGAGCCCTGCCCCGCCTACATCAGCCCCTGTGATGAAAAGTCACAATCTGATGTGCGCCACGACAACGCCTACGTTTATACACATATCCGTTACCCATCGCAACTGACGTGGACACTGGGCGCGAGCTACGATGATTTCCAGGAAACCCCCATCACTCGTCGCCAATTCAACCCGAAGCTGGGCATGACGTGGAGTCTTGCGTCACACACTACTCTACGGTTAGCGGCCTTCCGGGCGTTGAAGCGTCCTCTCGCCTCCAGCCAAACCATTGAGCCGACACAAATCGCTGGCTTCAACCAGTTCTTTGACGACTACAACGGCACACAATCGCGGCGCTACGGCCTCGGCATCGACCAGCAGTTTTCGGAAACGCTCTTCGTTGGTATCGAGCTTTCCATCAGAAAGCTCGATGTCCCCACCAACAAATCCGTTACCACATTTGTTGTGGAGAAGCACCATGAGAAATTACATCGCGTCTACCTGAATTGGATACCAACATCGAGAACAACAGTCAACCTCGAATATTTTATCGAAGACTTCGATAAAGATTTCCGGCCCACATTCGAAAATGGCAAACCATCACGGCTCGACACCCAGCGCATACCCATCAGCATTATTCATTTTCATCCGTCTGGCTTCTTCTTCAAGGGCAGCGCAAACTACATTACCCAGAAAATCGAACTGCCTTTGCTCTTGGGAGGTGCCAGCAGCGATCAGAGCGCGTTCTGGGTCATGGACGCCAGTGCTGGCTATCGGTTACCAAAACGCCTCGGCATCATTAGCCTGGATGCCAAAAACCTTCTGGATAAACAGTTTAAATACCAAAACCTGAATTTTCAAACATCCGAACCGAAAGACCTCTTATTTCAACCAGGGTCGGCTATCTATGCCCGGTTTACGCTCGCCTTATGATCTACGTTGCCACATCACTTACCTAACCACCACACTAAAACTTAAGGAGTCATCATGAAATACAGCACCACTGGAATCTCCATACAAAAATTGCTCGCCCTGATCCTAACAGTAGCCTTATCGTCTGCCTGCGCAGCAGTCGATACCCAGGGGAAGCCCGGCGACGGCGAGAAGCCACGCAGTGACGCCACACCTCACCTGACCATCGACGAAAAGCTCACTGCCGAACTGGAGCACAAGAAAGTCAAAATGCTAGTGGTACTCGACGAGAATGGCAAGTTCGTTGTTATGGATACCCACGGTGTACCCATCGAAGCGTGCAACGATGAGTGTTCTGGTTTACGGGATGTCACCGTGCGCCTTATTGAAAGCCCGGTAATCTTGAAAACCACGCGCAATCCGAAATGTGTGGTATGGAATGAAAATGGACAGCAAAAAGAAAAATGCTGGTAGCCCAAACCTGCGTAGAATGCGGTGAAGCGCGAGCCGCATCGGTCGAATCAGCTCGGTAGGTTGGGCTGAATACAATGAAGCCCAACATTAACAGGGGTGATGCACCGATGCGTTACCGATGTGCCGAGGCAGCAAACATAGCCCGGATGCAATACAATTAGGACTTACGCAAATCAGTTGAAAATTAAGGAAACCTTATTTTGAATGGCGAAGTGCTATAGTCCGGGACATGAAACCAACGCGCCTGGATTACT
>JAGVME010000094.1 GCA_020053945.1 Gammaproteobacteria bacterium | reverse complement strand
CAGTAATCCAGGCGCGTTGGTTTCATGTCCCGGACTATAGCACTTCGCCATTCAAAATAAGGTTTCCTTAATTTTCAACTGATTTGCGTAAGTCCTAATCCTATCATTTTTCATAAAGTGGCTCTAGCCGCCTCGATCGGGGTGGTGTGCAACGGGCCAGGCGTTATGAACATGGCGTCCCCATAGCTGAAAAACCTATAGCCGTACGTTATCGCATGATGGTAAGCCTTCATTACTGGCGTATACCCCCCGAAGGCGCACACCAGCATCAACAGGGTCGACTCCGGTAAGTGAAAATTGGTAATCAACGCATCTACACTTACAAAATGGTAACCGGGATAGATGAAAATGCCGGTGTCTCCCGCAAAAGGTTCAATCACGCCGCCGCGTGAAGCGCTTTCCAGGCTGCGTACCGCCGTTGTGCCGACCGCGATGACACGTCCACCCCGGGCGCGGGCGGCGCGCACCTGTTCACATACGGCCGCGTCGACACGCACATATTCCACATGCATGAGATGATCTTCAAGCCGCTCGGCGCGCACAGGTTGGAAGGTGCCCGCCCCAACATGCAGCGTGACAAAAGCGCTATGCACTCCCATGGCGCGAAGACGCGCCAACAACGGCGTGTCAAAATGTAATCCGGCGGTAGGGGCAGCGACCGCGCCCGGGTGGCGTGCATACACGGTTTGATAGCGCTCCCGGTCTTCAGCGGGGTCGGGCGGCGAGCCAGGCCGATGAATGTAAGGAGGCAACGGTACTTGGCCGATCTGTTCGAGAATATCTAACAGAGAACGCGGGCTACTCCCCTGGGGCGTGGATGCACCCACCGCGCCGCCCCCCCGGTTATCCGGCATATCAAAGCGCAGCTCAAATAAATCACCTTGCCGCCCCAGCATTTCCGCTTCAATCCCCTGGAAAATCAGCCGTCCTCCCGGGCGTGGCGCTTTGCTGGCACGCACGTGGGCCCATACGCGGCACTCATCCAGAATGCGTTCTATCAGCACTTCCACCTTGCCCCCGCTGGCTTTTACCCCCCAAAGACGGGCCGGTATCACCCGGGTATCGTTGAAAACCAGCAGGTCACCTGGCCTTACAAGCTGAGTTAGATCATTAAACTGGAGATCCTGTACGGCGCCAGTGCCCCCATCAAGGTGTAATAACCGGCTCTCGCCGCGCAGCGTCGGCGGGTGCTGGGCGATTAGGCCGGGGGGGAGATCGTAATAAAAATCACTGCGTTGCATGGCGTAGGATAATATCAGTTTTATCTTGCATGGTTCATGAATTCGCGCAATGATCGCGCCTGCTGTAAAAGATGCCCCACGATGTGTCTTGCCGATTTGGCAAAATGCTTTATACTGTCCAACTTTACACGTGATGCTGGCCGGGATGGCGGAACTGGTAGACGCGCCAGACTCAAAATCTGGTAACTGTGAGGTTGTGGGAGTTCGATTCTCCCTCCCGGCACCACATCACGCAAGAAACCCCCCTCTTGGCACTATTTTTGCTGCCGTTTACCTCCAGATACAGATAATATTGTAGGCGAATGGATTAACCGTGCCACCGCTGCGGATGATCCGCTCTCTACGTTACAATGCCAATCCCGTTAAATAATTTACCTGATATTATTTTGGAGCTATCATGCCAGGCACACGTTATACGCTGGAAGTTCAACCCCACATTCCCCAACGCCTGAATGGCCTAGCCGAACTTTCTGATGACTTGTTATACAGTTGGGACCGTGAAGTACGCGCGCTGTTCGCCCAATTAGACAACACGCTGTGGGAAGCCTCGGGGCATAATCCCAAACTTTTCCTGCGCCGGGTGTCGCAACAACGGCTGGAAAATGCGGTGCAAGACCGCATTTTCATGGAAAACTATCACCGTGCAATGTCGTCGTATAATAGTTATCACCGCGAAGAACACAATGCCAACATCAGCCAATTCCTCGATGCCAAAACAGATTTGGTCGCCTATTTTTGCGCGGAGTTTGGTTTTCATGAAAGCCTGCCGATTTATTCGGGAGGGCTGGGCATCCTGGCGGGTGATCATTGCAAAGCCGCCAGTGATCTGGGCGTGCCGTTTATTGCCGTAGGGTTACTCTACCGCCAAGGGTATTTTACCCAAACCATTGATGGTCAGGGCGCGCAGATCGCGCACTATACACCCACTAATTTTGCCAACCTGCCGATTTTACCCGCCCAGGATAAACAGGGTAACGCTGTTTATGTGCATGTGGAGTTGCCGGGGCGCAGTGTGCGGCTCAAGGTGTGGCAAGCCAAAGCCGGGCACATCACGTTATACCTGCTTGATTGTGATTTGCCTGAAAATACGGAACACGACCGCACCATTACTTACCATCTGTATGGCGGCAACATTGAAACCCGCATCCAGCAGGAAATCATACTGGGCATCGGTGGCGTGCGTGCGTTACGGGCGTTGGAGCTACGCCCCACGGTGTGGCACATTAATGAAGGCCATTCGGCATTCCAGATCCTGGAACGTTGCCGCGAACGTGTGCAACGCGGTTGGGATTTTGACAGCGCGCTGGAATGCATCGCGGCAGGCACCGTATTTACCACACACACGCCCGTACCCGCTGGCCATGACATCTTTGACCATCAATTAATCATCACTTACTTTAAAAATTATGTAGAGCATATTAAAGTGCCGCTTGATGATTTTCTGCAGCTGGGTTCAAGCCCCGGCAGCCAAGGCGGTTTTAATATGACGGCCCTGGCGTTGCGCGGTTCACGCTTCCATAACGGCGTGAGCCGCATCCATGGCAGCATGGCCTCGCACATGGAAGGCTACATCTGGCCGCAGGTGCCCCATGATGAAAATCCCATTGGTTATGTGACCAATGGCGTGCATGTGCCGACGTTCCTGGCACGTGAATGGAGCAATTTATTCGACATGCACTTTGGTGGAAAGTGGCGTGGTGAATTGCGCAATCCTGATTTTTGGCAGCACATTGACGGCATCCCCAACCACAGTTACTGGAGCCTGCGCCAATCGCTTAAATCACAACTGATGGACAATGTGCGGCGTCGCACGTTGGTGCAATACCGGCGTAACGGGTGCAGCGCCATGCAGATCGAGCGCTTGACACGCCATCTGGAGCCGGACAATATTGATACGCTGGTGCTGGGTTTTGCGCGCCGTTTTGCCACGTATAAACGTGCCACGTTGTTATTTTCCGACCCGGCGCGCCTGGCGCGCATACTGAATGATCCACAACGCCCGGTAATGCTGATCTTTGCCGGCAAGGCGCATCCGCGTGACTTGCCGGGCCAACAGTTAATCCAAACCATCCATAGCCTGTCACGCCGCCCGGAATTTGAAGGCCGCATCCTGATGTTGGAAGGCTATGATCTCGCCCTTGCCCGCAAGTTGGTGTCAGGTGTGGATGTCTGGCTTAATACGCCTGAATATCCGCTGGAGGCCAGCGGCACCTCAGGACAAAAAGCCGGTCTCAACGGCGTGATTAATTTAAGCGTGCTGGATGGCTGGTGGGGCGAAGGGTATAACGGCGAAAATGGCTGGGCCATTACGCCGCATGGCTCCAATTATAATGCCCCTCACGGCGCAAGTTACGACGCCACGCACCGCGACCGTGAAGAAGCCCAGGAACTGCTTGACCTGCTGGAAAAAGAAGTGGTGCCTTTATATTATCAGCGCAATGGGCACGGCTATTCAGAAGGCTGGGTAAAGCTCTCCAAAGCCTCCATGAAATCCATCATGCCACAGTTTAATTCGCAGCGCATGGTTATGGATTATGTGGCCCGTTACTACGCGCCCGCCAACCAGCGTTGCAAAATCCTCTCCGCCAATAACGGCGCGGCCGCGACACAACTTTCCGCGTGGAAGAAAAAAGTGGCGCAGGCTTGGCCGCAAGTGCGCATAACCCGTATTGACGAAGTGATCCAGGAAATCAAGACGGGTGACTGCCTGTCGATCCGCGCCAGCGCGTTATTGGGCGGGTTGGGCGCCGATGATGTGTGTGTGGAATGCCTATTGGGAACTACGTCAGACACGGGTGAATTCACGGTTCATGAGCGCCAGCCGCTACTGGCCACCCAGCGCGGCAGTGGCGGGGAGATCCATTTCGAGCTGGACTTATGCCCGACGCTTTCCGGATTGCAGCATTACAAACTGCGTATTTATCCCTACAATAAATTGCTGGCGCACCCCTTTGAGACGGGGTGTATGCTGTGGTTTTAGTAGGTAGTCAAATGCCTCAAAACCTCTAGCAGGCTGTTGAAAAACAGCCTGCGTGCAGCCCATGGATGGGCTTTTTTAACATCCTGCCAGGGATCCACCCTTTATCCATCGAACCCTTTGCTTCCCCCTTTCCCTGGAGCCAGCTTGGAATAGGCTCTAAGGCAGTTTTTGCATCTTTACATGTCCCATGCCAATAAACAGGTTGGTAAAAAACCCGAATACTGAGATAAAAAGTGCGACGAAAAATCCCGTCCAGAAGCCCGCCACGCTAAAGCCAGGCACCAGCCACGCGACCAGCAAAAGCATCAACGCATTGATGACGAGCACAAAAAACCCCAGCGTGAACACCGATAAGGGCAGTGTAAGGATCAGCAACACCGGTCGAATAATGGCATTCGCAAATCCCAGCAATAACCCGGATACCCACAACGCTCCCGCATTGGTAAATGAAATATCCACAAACAGATAGCTGGCAACCCATAAAGCCAATGTGTTGATAGTCCAACGCAATGCAAATAATAGGGCAGGGTGAAGATTAGTGGTCATGGGATGAATTTGGCCGAGGGTTAGGTGACGGCATTCCGGAATGTTTCGCTGATAAGCTATTATATCCTATAGCCCTTTAATGTGGGAATTGTGGGTAAGCGCCATTTATTCGTGAGCAATAAACAGTCATTTTTATGGAATGACGCGGCCGCCTCCTCACCGTTTTGCACCTTGGTTTACGGGCAAGGGAGTCTACCTCTTTGATATCTGGAGCAAGGGCGGCACGATGCAGCAAGTAACTATTTATGGTAAACTTTCTCGTTTGATTCAGGGGCTGCTGAAACGTCCATGGTAACCTTGTTAAGGTGTCCTTAAGAATCCCTGTACACATGTTTTTACCCCTGCATAAGGAAAGGATTAGTTTTTCCGCATGAGCCAGTTCGCCAAAGAAGTCCTCCCCGTCAATATTGAAGAGGAGATGAAGCAGTCGTACATGGAATATGCCATGAGCGTCATCGTCGGGCGCGCCCTGCCGGATGTACGGGATGGCCTCAAGCCAGTCCATCGCCGGGTACTGTATGCCATGCGCGAACTGGGTAATGACTGGAATAAACCGTACAAAAAGTCGGCGCGTGTGGTCGGTGATGTGATTGGTAAATATCACCCGCACGGTGACACGGCGGTGTATGACACCATCGTACGCATGGCCCAACCATTTTCGCTGCGCTATATGCTGGTGGATGGTCAGGGTAACTTCGGCTCGGTAGACGGCGATGCGCCCGCAGCGATGCGTTACACCGAGGTGCGCATGTCGCGTATTGCGCACGAACTGCTTGCCGATCTGGACAAGGAAACCGTCGACTTCGCCCCCAATTACGACGAATCCGAAACCGAGCCGCGGGTGTTTCCGGCGCGCGTCCCCAATTTGCTGGTGAATGGCTCGACAGGTATTGCTGTCGGCCTGGCCACCAATATTCCGCCGCACAATCTCACCGAAGTGGTGAACGCGTGCCTGGCGCTGATTGACGATCCGAGTCTGGATATCGCCGCGTTGATGGCCTATGTGCCCGGCCCCGACTTCCCCACGGCGGCGATTATTAACGGCGCGCGCGGTATTCATGAGGCGTATCACACCGGACGCGGCCGCATTTATGTGCGTGCGCGCACTCATGTGGAAGTTGACGAAGCACGTAACGGCAAGCAGACCATCGTCGTCACCGAGTTGCCTTATCAGGTGAACAAGGCGCTGTTGCTGGAGCGTATTGCTGATCTGGTTAAAGAGAAAAAAATTGAAGGCATCACTGAGCTGCGCGATGAGTCTGACAAAGATGGTATGCGCATGGTCATCGAGCTGCGACGCGGTGAAATGGCGGAAGTGGTGATTAACAATCTGTGGCAGCACACGCAGATGCAAAGTGTTTACGGCATCAACATGGTGGCGCTGGTCGACGGTCAGCCACGTTTGCTGAACCTCAAGCAGATTCTCGAAGCCTTTATCCGCCATCGCCGTGAAGTGGTGACACGCCGCACCGTATTTGATTTGCGCAAAGCCCGCGAGCGTGCGCATATTTTGGAAGGGCTGGCGATTGCGCTGGCGAACATTGATCCGATCATTGCGTTGATCAAGGCTGCGCCGAGCCCGGCGGAGGCGAAGATTGGCTTGATGGGGCGTGCCTGGGCGCCGGGTTTGGTGACGGAAATGCTGGAGCGCGCGGGCGGTACCGCATCGCGTCCTGACGGGCTGGCCGCAGAATTTGGTTTACATATTACGGGTGGCGTACAGGGTTACAGCTTGTCTGCGGAGCAGGCGCAGGCGATTCTGGATTTGCGCCTGCATCGCTTGACGGGCCTTGAGCAGGACAAAATACTCAGTGAATATAAAGATATACTTGTTAAAATTAAAGATTTGCTTGATATTTTGAATGATCCGGAACGCCTCATGCAGGTGATCCGCGAAGAGTTGCTGGCGATCCGCGAACAATACGGGGACAAGCGTCGCACTGAGATCGTCACTACGCATCAGGATCTCAGTATGGCCGATCTCATCACTGAAGAAGACGTGGTGGTGACGCTCTCGCACGCCGGTTACGCCAAATCGCAGCCGCTTGCCATGTACCGCGCCCAGCGTCGCGGTGGCAAGGGTAAAGCGGCCACCAGCATGAAAGAAGAGGATGTTATCGACAAACTGTTTGTTGCCAGCACTCACGACACGATTTTGTGTTTTTCCAGCCGCGGCAAAGTCTATTGGATGAAAGTTTATGACCTGCCGCAGGCCAGCCGCATTGCGCGCGGCAAGCCCATGGTCAATCTGCTGCCGCTGGAAGAGGGCGAACGCATCAATGCCATTCTGCCGGTGCGTGAATACGAAGCAGGTAAATATGTATTCATGGCGACCAGCAGCGGCATCGTGAAAAAAACCTCGCTGGAAGAGTTTTCGCGTCCGCGTACCAACGGTATTATTGCTGTGGAATTGCTGGGTGACGATCGCTTGGTGGGTGTGGATATCACCGATGGTACCAAAGATGTGATGTTGTTCGCCAGCAGCGGTAAAGCAGTACGATTTAACGAAAACGACGTGCGCCCCATGGGTCGCACCGCGCGCGGTGTGCGCGGCATCACGCTGGGCACTGGGCAGCAGGTGATTTCATTGATTATCGCGGCGTCGCAGAGTGATGCCGCTGCGCAGGGTGATGTGCTCACCGCCACCGAGCGTGGTTATGGCAAGCGCACTGCGACTAATGATTATCCTGTGCATGGGCGTGGCGGCCAGGGTGTGATCTCAATCCAGACCAGTGGCCGCAATGGTAATGTAATCGGCGCAGTGCTGGTCAATCACGAAGATGAAATCATGCTGATCAGCGATGGCGGCACGCTGGTGCGCACGCGCGTCAGCGAAATTTCAGTGTTGGGCCGCAACACCCAGGGCGTGAAATTGATCAGCCTGGATGACAGCGAAAAACTGGTGGTAGTAGAAAAAGTTGCGAGCATTGCGGAAGAAGCGGCTGTCGGCACATTGGAGCCGACTCCCGAATAATCAAATGTGCCGGGCGGATTATCAACCTGCCCAAATCAAATGTAGGGTGGGTTACAACCCACCAAGCGTTGGCCGCTTCCGGCATCGTGCCTCTCGCGGCACTTGTGCGCCGGGCAGGATGCCCAAGTGCGGTGAGCGCAGGGATGCGCAAAAACCGCCGTCCATGCACGGCGCGCAACAACACAGTATTTTTTAATGGCAGGGGTTACCCCCTCCGAACACAGAGGAAGACTAACGATGTCACGTATTTACAATTTCAGTGCCGGTCCGGCCATGATGCCGCAGGAAGTTTTGGAAAAAGCCCGTGATGAAATGCTCGACTGGCGTGGTTCGGGCATGTCAGTGATGGAAATGAGCCATCGCGGCAAAGAGTTTGTTTCGATTGCTGAACAGGCCGAGGCTGATTTACGCGAGTTGCTGGCAATACCCACCAATTATAAAGTGCTGTTCCTGCAGGGCGGCGCCAGCAGCCAGTTTGCGATGGTGCCGATGAACCTGCTGCGTGGCAAAGCCAAGGCCGATTACATCAACACCGGCATCTGGTCAGACAAAGCCATCAGCGAAGCCAAGCGGTATTGCGATGTAAATGTCGCGGCCAGCGCTAAAGACAGCAAATTCACCAGCATCCCGGCGCGCGCTACGTGGCGCCTTGATGCGGCAGCGGCGTATGTGCATTACACGCCCAATGAAACCATAGGCGGCGTGGAGTTTCATGACATACCGGATGTTGGCGCCGTGCCGTTGGTGGCGGATATGTCATCCACCTTCCTGTCGCGCCCGATGGATGTCAGCAAGTTTGCTGTCATTTACGCTGGCGCGCAAAAGAACATGGGTCCCTCGGGTCTCACCGTAGTGATTGTGCGTGATGACCTGATCGGCCAGACTTTGCCGGGTACGCCCAGCATGTTCGATTATAAAATCCATGCTGATAATGGCTCGATGTACAATACCCCGCCGACTTATGGCTGGTATTGCGCCGGGTTGGTATTCGACTGGTTGAAGCGCCGGGGCGGCCTGCAGGCGATGGGCGCCATCAACAAACGCAAAGCTGACAAGCTGTATGCGGCGATTGATAATTCTAAATTCTATACCAACCCGATTGATCGAAACTGCCGTTCGTTGATGAACGTGCCATTTATCCTGGCCGATGCCAACCTCGACAAAACCTTTGTTAAAGAGGCCGACGCGGCGGGTTTAGTGGCGCTGGCCGGGCACCGTTCCGTAGGCGGCATGCGCGCCAGCATCTATAACGCTATGCCGGAAGAGGGTGTGGATGCGCTGGTTGCGTTCATGGCGGATTTTGAAAAACGCCACGGTTAGTAACCAAGCACCGTTAAAAATTTATAATTCAGGATTACACTTGTGTTCAAAATACTGACTTTAAATAATATTTCTATTGTTGGCCTGGAGCGGTTGCCGCGTGCCCGCTACGAAGTTGCTGAAATAGGTTCGGGAGAAATGCAAAGCCCCGACGCTATTTTGCTGCGTTCTTTCAAAATGCACGATTACACACTGCCACCGTCTGTCAAAGCGGTGGGGCGTGCTGGTGCGGGCGTCAACAACATCCCCGTCGACAAACTCAGCGCGCGCGGCATTCCAGTGTTCAACGCGCCGGGCGCCAATGCCAATGCGGTGGCCGAACTGGTGTTGGCTGGCATGCTGCTGGCTTCGCGCAATATTTGCCAGTCCTGGGAGTTTGCCCGTCATGTCGAGGGTGACGATGCCAGCATCGACAAACAGGTGGAGGCGGGCAAGAAAGATTTCGTCGGTTATGAATTGCCTGGGCGCACGCTGGGCGTGATTGGCCTGGGCGCGATTGGTGTGCGCGTGGCGAATCTGGCCATTAAGCTTGGCATGAAAGTGATGGGTTTTGATCCCGCAATCACCGTGCAGGCGGCATGGAAACTGTCGTCCGATGTGCAGCAGGCCAGCAGCGTTGATGATCTGTTATCGAAAGTCGATTTTGTGTCTTTTCATGTGCCGCTGATTGATGCTACACGCAACATGCTCAGTTCTGAGCGCGTCAAACTCATGAAAAAAGGCGCGGTCGTACTTAATTTTTCACGCCAGGGTATTGTCGATGATGCCGCGCTGGTGGCAGCACTTGATGCGGGTAAGCTCTACGGCTATGTGTGCGACTTCCCCAGCAATTTGCTGAAGAAACACCCGCGCGTTATCACGCTGCCGCATTTGGGCGCGTCCACAGAAGAAGCCGAAGACAATTGCGCGGTGATGGTGGCTGATCAGGTGCGTGAATTTCTGGAGAACGGCAATATCACTAACTCGGTGAACTTCCCCGAAGTGGTGATGCCGCGCACTGAGGGCTTTCGCATCGCCATCGCCAACGCCAACGTGCCGAATATGGTGGGGCAGATTTCCACCACCATGGCCAAAGCGGGGTTGAACATTATTGATCTGTTAAACAAATCCAAGGGCAATATAGCCTATACCCTGGCGGATGTAGAAACCGCGATTCCTGCGGCAGTCATCAAGGAAATTGCCGCGATTGAAGGTGTGTTAGCGGTAAGGGTTTTATAAATACGCGTATTTGAATTATGGCCACCAACCCACTGCAACACATTCGCGCACGCATTGATCTGCTGGATGAGCAGATTCAGGCGCTTATCAATGCGCGCGCCGGTTGCGCCCAGGAAGTGGCTGCGCTGAAGATAAATACCGGCACCCAGAGTGTCGAAGCGGCCAGCTTCTATCGTCCCGAGCGCGAAGCACAGGTGTTGCGTAATGTCATGGCGCGCAATACGGGTCCGTTAAGTGGCGAAGAAATGGCGCGTTTGTTCCGTGAAATCATGTCGGCGTGCCTGGCGCTGGAGCAGCCGATGAAAATTGCTTTTCTCGGCCCGGAGGGCACTTTTACCCAGGCCGCCGCGCTCAAACATTTCGGCCATTCGGTAACAACCATCTCGCACAGCACCATTGCGGATGTGTTCCGTGATGTCGAATCACGCGCCTCACATTACGGCGTAGTGCCCGTGGAAAATTCCACGGAAGGTGTCGTTAATCATACCCTGGATATGTTCATGAACTCGCCGTTGCAGATTTGCGGTGAAGTGGAATTGCGCATCCATCATAACCTGCTCGGTAATCTGGGTGATATAAAGGCCATTACCCGTGTCTATTCGCATCAACAATCCCTGGCGCAATGCCGTGAATGGCTGGAAGAAAATTTATCGGATGTCGAGCATGTGGCGGTGAGCAGTAATGCTGAAGCTGCGCGCCGCGCGGCGCAAGAGCCAGACGCTGCGGCCATTGCCAGTGAAGCGGCAGCGCAGATTTATAATTTGCAAGTCATGGCCGCCAATATTGAAGATGAGCCAGATAACACCACGCGCTTTCTGGTAATCGGCCCGCAGTCACCGCCACCCAGTGGCAGCGACAAGACCTCACTATTGTTGTCGGCGCGCAATCGCCCCGGTGCATTGCACCACCTGCTTGAGCCGCTGTCACGCCACGGCATTTCCATGACGCGCATTGAGTCGCGGCCCTCGCGGCGCGGGATGTGGGACTACGTATTTTTTATTGATATTGAAGGCCACCGCCAGGAGCCAACAGTTGCCCAGGCATTGCAGGAGCTAGGCGCTGAAGCGGCCATGTTAAAAGTGCTGGGGTCATATCCGGGCGCGGTGCTGTAACTTTTCATAACCACGGAGGACACGGAGAGCACGGAGAATTAAGAATGTTTTTCATCTGTAATCTCTGTGTTCTCCGTGTCCTCCGTGGTTCATCATCAAGCATGAGGTAGTACAATGATTATTATTATGAAGTCCCATGTCGCCGATAGCGAAATCGCTGCGGTGGAGAAAAAACTGCAGGCGATGGGTATGGGCGCCAATGTATCACGCGGCATCGAGCGCACCGTCATCGGCGCCATCGGTGACGAGCGCAAGATGGATAAAGAGGCGCTGGAAGCGTTGCCCGGCGTAGAAAATGTTGTGCGTGTCATGAAGCCGTACAAGATTGTATCGCGTGAATCGCATGCCGAAGACAGTATCATTGATGTGCGCGGCATCAAGATTGGCGGAAAAACCATTCAAATCATTGCTGGGCCGTGCTCTGTTGAAACACAACCGCAGATGGACAGCGCCGCGCAAAGCGTTGCGGCGGCGGGTTGCCGTTTGATGCGGGGCGGAGCGTTCAAACCGCGCAGCAGCCCTTACACTTTTCAAGGTGTGGGCGTTGAAGGCCTGGACATGTTTCAGAAGGCTGCCAGCAAGCACAAACTGCCCATCGTCACGGAATTAATGGACGTGCGTATGCTCGATACCTTCCTTGAGCATAAGGTAGATGTGATCCAGATCGGCACGCGCAACATGCAGAACTTTGATCTGCTCAAAGAAGTAGGTCGTATACAAACCCCGGTGATTCTCAAGCGCGGCATGTCGGCAACCATTTCAGAATGGTTAATGGCGGCGGAATACATTGCGGCAGGCGGCAATCACAACATCATTTTCTGCGAGCGTGGCGTGCGCAGTTTTGAAACCTATTACCGTAATATGCTGGACGTTACCGCCATTCCGGTGCTCAAGCGCGAAACCCACCTGCCAGTGATTATTGACCCCAGCCATGCGGGCGGAAAAGCGTGGATGGTGCCTGCATTGTCACGCGCTGCAATTGCCGCAGGTGCCGATGGTTTGCTGATAGAAATGCACCCCACGCCTGCCGAGGCATGGTGTGATGCCGATCAGGCCTTGACTCCGCAAGAGCTAATGACGTTGATGGGCGAGTTGCGTGGCATCGCGCAAGTGATTGGCCGTGATTTAGGTTAAATTAAAACGACAGGTCACATGATTAAACGCCTTGCCATCATCGGGGTAGGACTCATCGGCGGCTCATTGGCGCGCGCCGTGAAACGTGCCGGGCTGTGTGAAGAGATTGTCGGTAGTGGCCGCGATGTCGTGCAGTTGCGCAAGGCCGTTGAGCTGGGCGTGATTGACCGTTATGACCTCGACATTGCCAGCGCTGTGCGTGATGCCGATATGGTGGTGGTCGCCGTGCCGCTCGGTGCGATGGAGCAGGTGTTGCGCGCCTTGGTTGGGCATATACGGCCAGACACCATCATCACCGATGTCGGCAGTGCCAAGGCCAGCGTGATGACAGCGGCACGCAACGTGTTTGGTGAAGTGCCCGCCAATTTTGTGCCGGGGCATCCGATTGCCGGCACCGAAAAAAACGGTGTCGAGGCTTCATTTACGGAATTGTTTCAGGGGCGCCGCGTGATTTTAACACCGTTGCCGCACACCGATGCACACGCGCTGGCGCAGGTACATTTGCTGTGGCGTGCTGCAGGTGCTGAAGTCGTAGAGATGGGCGTGGAACATCACGATGAAGTGTTGGCCGCCACCAGCCATCTGCCGCATATACTGGCCTATGCCCTGGTGGACACGCTGGTGCGCATGGATGCTGGTGCGGATCAAGGTGAGGAGATATTTCGTTTTGCCGCCGGCGGCTTCCGCGACTTTACGCGCATCGCTTCCAGTGATCCAACGATGTGGCGCGACATTTGCCTGGCCAATCGTCCGGCGATTATTACTCTGCTGGAGCGTTTTCGCGGTGATCTGGATGCCTTGACGGATCTGATTCGTGCCAGTGATAGCGAAGGTATTCTGGCGATATTCAACCGCGCCAAAGCCGCGCGTGATCGCTATTATCAGAAAGAAAATCATAATTCAGGAGTCAAATGAGTAGTCTTCATCCCCACACTTTTCTGGTTGCACCGGGTGGACGCCTGCACGGCAGTGTACGCGTGCCGGGTGACAAATCCATTTCGCACCGCGCCATTATGTTGGGCGCGATTGCTGAAGGCACCACACATATCGCGGGTTTTCTGGAAGGCGAAGACAGCCTTGCGACACTCAATGCTTTCCGTCAGATGGGCGTACACATTGAAGGTCCGCATCAAGGCCGGGTGACAGTGCAGGGTGTGGGCCTGCATGGCTTGCAGGCACCGTCTGCGCCGCTCAACCTGGGCAACTCCGGCACCTCGATGCGCCTGTTAGCGGGTCTGCTGGCAGGGCAGGCGTTTGATGTGGTGATGACCGGTGATGACTCCCTGTCGCGGCGGCCGATGCGGCGTGTGACTGAGCCGTTGCGGCAGATGGGGGCGCGCATCGACACGACTGAAAAGGGCACGCCACCACTGCACATTCACGGCGGTACGCGTCTGAAAGCGATAGATTATGCCATGCCCATGGCCAGCGCCCAGGTGAAGTCATGCCTGTTGCTGGCGGGTCTGTATGCGCAAGACGGCCTGACTACGTGTGTGACTGAACCCGCTCCCACCCGTGACCACACCGAGCGTATGCTGAAAGGCTTCGGTTATCCGGTAACAAATAAATCAGGTAAAGCATGTGTCAGCAGCGGCCACCGTTTAACAGCTACCGCGATTGACGTACCCGCCGACATTTCATCGGCCGCGTTTTTTATGGTGGGTGCGTCCATTGCCGAAGGTTCGGACCTGACCTTGGAGCATGTCGGTATTAATCCGACAAGAACCGGCGTTATTAATATTTTGCGCCTGATGGGCGCGAACATCGAAATACTCCGTGAACGTGAAATAGGCGGCGAACCGGTGGCGGATATCCGGGTGCGCGCCAGCCGTTTACGGGGTGTGGTGATCCCGCGCGACCAGGTGCCGCTGGCCATTGATGAATTTCCGGCGCTATTTATCGCCGCCGCCTGCGCCGAAGGTGAGACGGTGCTGGCGGGTGCCGAGGAACTGCGGGTGAAAGAAAGTGACCGTATCCAGGTGATGGCCGACGGCCTGCTGGCCTTGGGTGTTGACGCCCGCCCCACCCCGGATGGCATGATTATTCGCGGTGGCGGCCTGAGCGGTGGGCGCATCAACAGCCACGGTGATCACCGCATCGCCATGGCGTTTGCCATGGCCGCCTTGCGCGCCAACGACCCGATTAGCATTGACGACTGCGCCAATGTCGCCACTTCTTTCCCGGGATTTATTGCGCTGGCACGCGACGCAGGGCTGGATATCAGTGCAGTCATTGATGTTACAGGTGTTGAGCATTCCTTTCTAACCCCAGGTTCCGTATGAACAATCCTATGCCTCCCGTGATCACCATCGACGGCCCCGGCGGCTCGGGCAAAGGCACCGTCAGCCGCATTCTCGCCAAGCAGCTCGGCTGGCATTTTCTCGACAGTGGCGCCCTTTATCGTCTGGTGGCATTGGGCGCCCGTAACCACGCCATTCCACTGTATAACGAACCCGCGCTGGAAACCCTGGCGGCTTATCTGGATGTGCAATTTGAGACCGACCACGACATGCAGGGCCGGATTATCCTGGAAGGTGAAGATGTCACAGGCGCCCTGCGTGACGAGTCCTGTGGCAATGACGCCTCGCGGGTCGCCATTCTGCCCGGGGTGCGGCGTGCCCTGTTGGGGCGCCAGCGCGAGTTTTTGATCC
The DNA here is from genome assembly GCA_020053945.1 of Gammaproteobacteria bacterium. Lineage (GTDB taxonomy): Bacteria > Pseudomonadota > Gammaproteobacteria > Ga007554. The sequence goes on along the minus strand of JAGVME010000094.1, from coordinate 19,448 downwards.
CCCCCGGACTGGTGGCGGACGGCCGCGACATGGGCACGGTGATTTTCCCCACGGCACAGCTCAAGATATTTTTAACCGCCAGCGCCGAAGAACGCGCAAATCGCCGGTATAAACAGTTGAAAGATAAAGGATTGGATGTTATTCTAGCAGACTTGTTGAATGACATCCGCGAGCGTGATGCGCGCGACAGTACCCGCAGTGTGGCGCCCATGCAGGCCGCGCCCGATGCGATATTGGTTGAGACCACAGGCGTATCCATAGATGCGGTGATACAACGCATCGTAGAGTTGTGGGAACGCGCTGTATAACAGGATGCCAAAGGCAATCCAGTATTTGTCAGGGCAGGCGACATCAGTAGGAAAGCCTGTTTTGCAATGGTGCCGGATCTATGGCAGGTTCTATTGTAGAGCCTGCCATAGATCCGGTGTATTACTAACCTCCGGCCTTTTAATGTCTTTGTAATGGTATAAAGGCACAGGCGGATCAACGCGTCGCCCCTATTAAATAGCGGGGCAAGGATCATCAGTCAATGACCGAAAGTTTTGCACAATTATTGGAAGAGAGCCAGTTCGGCACCCGTTTGCGCCCCGGCGCAATTGTAACTGCCACCGTGGTGCGCATGACACCCGACATGGTTATCGTCAACGCCGGTTTGAAATCGGAAAGCGCGATTCCCATGGAGCAGTTTCTTAATGAGCGCGGTGGCGTCGAAGTTGCCATAGGCGACGTGATCGACGTAGCGCTGGAAATGATGGAAGATGGCACCGGCGAAACCCGTCTGTCACGCGAAAAAGCCAAACGCTCTGAATCGTGGACGCGCCTTGAACGTGCGCTGGAAAGCGGCGAAATCATCAAAGGCATTATCACCGGCAAAGTCAAAGGCGGCTTTACCGTTGATACCAATGCAGTGCGTGCTTTCTTGCCAGGTTCATTGGTTGATGTGCGTCCGTTGCGCGACACAACACATCTCGAAGGCAAAGAGCTGGAATTCAAGGTCGTCAAGCTGGATCGCAAGCGCAATAATGTTGTGGTATCGCGGCGTGCCGTGGTTGAAAGTGAAGGCGGTGCCGTGCGCCAGGCCTTGCTGGAAAATCTTGAAGAAGGCCAGGCCGTCAGGGGTACTGTTAAAAACCTTACCGATTATGGCGCGTTCGTTGACCTGGGTGGCGTCGATGGTCTGCTGCACATCACTGACATGGCGTGGAAGCGCGTTAAGCATCCTTCCGAAGTCGTCAATGTCGGCGATGAGATTGACGTGAAGGTGCTCAAATTTGACCGTGAGCGCAACCGTGTATCGCTGGGCCTCAAACAACTCGGTGAAGATCCATGGGTTGATATTGCACGCCGTTACCCGGTGAGCGCGCGCCTGTTTGGCAAAATCACCAACATTGCTGATTACGGTTGTTTCGTTGAAGTTGAAAACGGCGTTGAAGGTTTGGTGCACGTCTCCGAAATGGACTGGACTAACAAAAATGTCCATCCTTCCAAGGTTGTGCATTTAGGCGAAGAAGTTGAAGTTGTTGTTCTTGATATTGACGAAGGCCGTCGCCGTATCTCGCTGGGCATGAAGCAGTGCCGCGCTAATCCGTGGGAAGAATTCTCCGGCATCCACAACAAGGGCGACAAAGTCTTCGGGCAAATCAAATCCATCACTGACTTCGGTATCTTCGTCGGCCTGGACGGTGGCATCGACGGACTGTTGCATTTGTCTGACCTGTCATGGAATCTCCCCGGTGAAGAAGCCGTGCGTAACTACAAGAAAGGTGATGAAGTTGAAGCGGTGATTCTGGCGGTTGATCCTGAGCGCGAACGTATCTCGCTGGGTATCAAGCAACTGGAAAAAGACCCGTTCTCGAACTTTGTCGCGGATCATGTCAAGGGCAGCATCGTCAAAGGTACCGTCAAGGAAGTGGATGCCAAGGGCGCGGTTATCCATCTTGAAGAAGCTGTGGAAGGCCAGTTGCGCGCCACCGAACTGTCGCGTGAACGCATCGAAGATGCGCGTACCGTACTCAAGGTGGGCGATGAAGTAGAGGCGAAGTTTATGGGTGTGGACCGCAAGAACCGCACCATTATCCTCTCCATCAAAGCTAAAGATAACGAAGAAGAAGCGGAAGTCATGCAGGAATACACACGTAGCGCTTCAACCGCGACTACGCTGGGTGACCTGATCAAGGAAAAAATGGAAAATCGGGTAGGCGAGTAATCGTCCGCACCAATAACGGGCACCTCTATAAATTCGCTAAAGCCACGATGGCGGCGTTGGAAATGGACTCAAAATGCTCATGTACTCCGTGTACACTCCGCTTTTTCGCCCATTTCCGCCTTGCCCTCGCGGCTTGATCGAATTTATAGGGGTGCCCTAACTTTCTGGTAACCTTGGCGCCTGGCTGACCTTGATTTAAGGGAGAGCAGTGAACTCCCTTTGCTCTTGGTCAGGCAGGCTCCCCTATGTGAGTTGAGAACACTATGACAGGCACTTATGATGATGGGGATAAGGCAATGACAAAGTCCGAGCTGATTGATACGCTCGCGCAAAAGCTTCATCACTTAACCTATAAAGATGTGGAATTTTCCGTTAAGACGATCCTGGAGCAAATGGCCCAGACCTTGGCCACGGGCGGCCGTATCGAGATTCGTGGCTTTGGCAGCTTCTCTTTGCATCACCGTCCACCCCGCATGGGCAGAAACCCTAAGACCGGTGAACCCGTGCCTCTTGAAGGCAAATATGTTCCCCACTTCAAGCCAGGCAAAGAATTACGTGACCGCGTAAATCACACAAATATTAATGCCGAATAATCCAAAAAATTCGATTGGATTTGGCCTATTGGGCGCTCACAGTAGGTTCCAACGGATGTTTTTAGGATAACATCAATGGTTCCAAGCGCCGATTCGGCACTTGTTCACCTAGCAGGTAACGGGGTATCCCTGCCTTACTCCTACCTCCGCCGCAATGGCCGGTACAGAATGCCGAAACACAACCTGTCCCGCCCGTGACTTAAGATTATGATGTAACGAGGGTCAGAGCATGTCTTATATTGTTAATTTAATAATTTTTCTACTGGTGCTTACGCTTGGGTTGAGCTTCGCCATTCTCAATGCCGAGCCAGTAGAGTTGGATTATTATTTTGGCAGCCAGCGTTTATCTTTATCGCTGGTCGTGCTCATAACGCTTATCATGGGTGTGCTTGCAGGGGTAGTTGCCAGCCTGGGGGTCATTATTAAATTGAAGCGGGAGGTTTCGCGGCTACGTAAGGCAAACCAGGCTGTTGACGCCGAGCTTGCCAGTTTACGTACGCTTCCGTTGAAAGACCCGCTTAGGGAAAGTCCTTGAATAACGCTACCTGGTTATGGATGCTGTTATTGCCCATTGCCGCCGCCTCTGGTTGGTGGTTTGCCAAGCGTGATAAACGGAGTAGACAGGAAGAAAGTGCGCAGGGCTTGTTGTACCCTGATTATTTTAAAGGACTGAATTATCTTATCAATGAACAGCCTGACAAAGCGATTGAAGTGTTTGTCAAAATGCTTGAGGTCGACACCGAAACCGTCGAAACCCACTTTGCCTTGGGTAGCCTGTTCCGTCGGCGCGGTGAAGTGGACCGCGCCATCCGCATCCATCAAAATCTTATAGCCCGCCCCACCCTGACCCCCGATCAATGTAACCAGGCTTTGCTGGAGTTAGGTGAAGATTACTTGCGTGCGGGTTGGTTTGACCGTGCCGAAAGCCTGTTTTTAAAACTAACTGAAACACCTGGTACACATGCGGGCGATCCATTGGTCGGGGGGGACTGTACACCACAAATGGTGCCCGCGCTGCGTTCCTTGCGGGACATTTACCAACAGGAGCGGGAATGGGAAAAAGCCATCCATGTCGCATCTAAACTGGAAACTGTTACAGGAAAAAAGTTAAATAACCTTATCGCGCAATATCATTGTGAACTCGCCGAACAGGCCCGGCAGCAACATGATATTGATGAAGCGAACAGGGAAATTAAACGTGCTTTAGCGTCTGACCCGGGTTGCGTGCGCGCCAGCATCCTTCAGGGTGATATTGACATGCTGTCTGGACATTATGTGTCAGCGTTGCGGGCTTACAAAAATGTTGAGGAACAGGATGCGGATTACCTGGCGGAAGTGATCCCCCGCATCGTGGATTGTTACAATAAGCTCGGTACCCCACACGAAATAGCCGGATACCTTAAGCAGATTTTGCAGAAATACGCGGGCGTGGCGCCGCTAATCGCATTCGCTGAGTTGTTGCGTGACCAGCAAGGGGAGGGGGACGCAGCGGTATTTGTCGCTGAACATCTTAATAAACAACCTACCTTATCCGGGTTGGCGTGCCTGGTGGACTTGTATCTGGTAGGAAGTGAAGACAAGACGCGAGGGCAACTATTGACGCTCAATACGGCGATAAAAAAATTGTTGCAGGAGCGGCCTCTTTATCAATGTGGGCAATGTGGGTTTTCCGGAAAGTCGCTGCATTGGCAATGTCCAAGCTGTAAAAAATGGGGTGTCATGAAACCAGTGCAGGGTCTGGATGACGCGTCCTGAAAAAAGCGGGAGGACAAAGATAAAAATGACGGATTCACGGATTATTATTGCTTTGGATTATGCTGATCCGGTACAAGCATTGGATCTGGTAAGTGGCTTGTCTCCCCAATACTGCCGCCTGAAAGTGGGTAAGGAACTTTTTACCCGCGCTGGCCCAGTGGTTGTTGATAAATTGGTGGGGGCAGGATTCGATATTTTTCTTGATTTGAAATTCCACGATATTGCCCATACTGTTGCCCAGGCCTGTGTTGCGGCGGCTGACTTGGGAGTATGGATGGTGAATGTGCATGCTTTGGGTGGGCGCAAGATGATGGAAGCCGCGCGTGAAGCGATCGACAGCGCCTCCCACCATCCCCGCTTGATTGCGGTGACGGTGTTGACCAGCCTGGATGGGCAGGACATGCGTGAAATAGGTTTGCCTGGCACACCATATGAAAATGTTTTGCGCCTTGCGGCATTGGCGAAGCAATCGGGGCTGGATGGGGTGGTGTGCTCCCCCCAGGAAGTAGAGGATGTACGCCATGCCCAAGGCGCGGAATTTTGCCTGGTGACGCCCGGCATCCGCCCACACGGCGCCGGGCCAAATGATCAGCGCCGCATCATGACACCCGCCGATGCGTTGCGCAATGGCGCTGATTATCTGGTGATTGGCCGGCCTATTACCGAAGCTGAAGATCCCTTACGCGCTTTACTGGAGATTCAGGCGGAAGTGGCTGCCGCACTGGCTGCGGCTAAGTAAACGTATTTTTCCGGGCAACAAGCGATACCACAAATATCACCTGTTGCCATATGATCCTAAAAACCTCAGTTGGAACCTACTGCGAGCGCCTAATATGCCGAATCTGAACAAAATTTTTCTCAAATTTCCGCTCACCGTAGGGGTGGCTACGCCTTCGCAAAAATTAGAGAAAAATTTTGTCCATCTTCAACATCTTAGTCGCTCTCGCTACGGTTCCAACTGAGGTTTTTAGGATAATGCAAAAATAAATTTACGTTTATTTTTTATCCGGCGGGGTTTGGGCTTCGGCTGTTCCTTCATCGGCTTCCATGTCACCTTCGTGCGCACCTGCACCCATCATCATTTGCATCATTAATGGCGCGACCATTTCCATGTGCCGCCCCATCAGTTGCAGGTGTTCCTCTTTTAATTTTTCACGCTCTTTGGCATTTTTGTTCTGCTGGATCTTGTGTGACAAGTCATGCATTTTCAGGAGCGTGGCTTGCATGTCCTGCAAGTATTTTTTCATGTCTACTGGCGCCATGTCTTCGGCAGGCGGAGCGGCTTCAGCGGAAGCTGCGCCATGCGGATGATGTTGGGCATGATCTTTACTCTCATCGGCGGCGTAGGCTAGCGGTGATGAAAGTATAGCGGTCAAAAGGACAGCTTGCAGTCCACGGTGTTTTTTCATTGGGCGCCTCGGTTTTAGTTATATAAAGGGATTATTTAAGAGGAGTGATGGTGGTGATGACAAAGGTGCCGTCGGGTTCTTTGGTGACTTCAAAGTTTACTTTCATGCCCACTTTAATCTTATCAAGATTGGCTTTGCTTTTCATTTTAAAATCCATTGTCATGCCCATCCATCCCAGGCTTTTGATCGGGTCGTGGGTAAGGTTAACGGTACCGGCGGCCGCATCGACCTTGTTCACGGTGCCTTGGCCTTTGTGCGATGCCATGGCGGCCTGTTTATTTGCGTGCATGCCGGGCATGCCACCCATATCATCTGCGTGGGCTGATGTGAATAAGGGCAAGCTGAGCAGTACGATAGCAGGTATTATGTGCGGTGCTTTTTTCATGGGTGTAGCCTCCTGGGGTGAAATGGTAATGGATGTTGTTTGAAGTGTATAGAGGGGGTTCATTTTAATTTCAATACGCGCTTTTTCCACAGTGCATACAGCGCAGGAATGACCAACAGGCTGAGCAGGGGTGCCGTAATCATACCACCAATCATGGGGGCGGCAATGCGTTGCATGACTTCCGAGCCGGTGCCGTGGCTGAGCATAATGGGCAACAGGCCGGCGATGATGACGGCCACAGTCATCATTTTGGGGCGCACGCGCATCACGGCGCCTTCGATAATCGCGGCCTTGAGGTCGGCCCAGGAGTTCATGCGGCCTTCGGCTTGTTGATGTTTTACGGCTTGATCAAGGTAGAGTAGCATGATCACGCCGAATTCCGCAGCCACGCCTGCCAGTGCGATAAAACCTACGCCCACCGCCACCGAGAGTTGATAGCCGAGCAGATAGATCAGCCAGACGCCGCCGACCAGCGCGAACGGCAGGCTGATAACGATCATCGCCACTTCCATGCCATTGCGAAAATGCAGGTAAAGCAGCAGCACGATGACGCCCAGCGTGAGGGGAATGACTAGTTTGAGTTTGGCCTTGGCGCGTTCCATGTATTCATATTGGCCGGACCAGGCGATGGAGTAGCCGGGTGGGATTTTTACCTGTTGCTCTACGGCAGTCTTGGCGTTGCTGACAAAGCCGCCCACGTCGATATCGGCGATATCAACGTAGATCCAGCCATTCAAGCGCGCATTTTCGCTTTTGATTTCCGGCGGGCCATCCGTCAAGCGCAATGTGGCAAGTTCGCCGAGCGGGATTTGCGCACCTGAAGGTGTTGCGATGCGGCTGGCGGCCAGCGCGCTGACCGAGTCGCGCAGCGCACGCGGGTAGCGCAGATTAACGGGGTAACGCTCGCGTCCTTCCACCGTGGTGGTAATGTTCTCGCCACCGATGGCGGTGCGTATCATATCCTGCACATCCATCACATTCAGGCCATAACGCGCCGCCAGCGCACGATCCACTTCAATGTCAATATAACGTCCGCCGGTGACGCGCTCGGCGAAGGCAGAACGCGTGCCTGGCAGTTTTTTGATGACAGCTTCTATGTCCTTGCTGACGCGTTCGATGCCCGCCAGATCCGGCCCTGCCACCTTGATACCAACGGGCGTGCGGATGCCGGTAGCGAGCATGTCGATGCGGTTGCGGATTGGCATTACCCAGGCGTTAGTGAGACCCGGAACTTGTACACTGTTATTGAGTTCTTCCTTGAGTTTGTCGAGTGTCATGCCGGGACGCCATTCGGATGGATCCTTGAGTTGCACCACGGTTTCGAACATTGATAGCGGCGCGGGGTCAGTGGCAGTTTCAGCGCGTCCGGCTTTGCCGAAGACACGTTTGACTTCGGGTATCTGCTTGATCATTTTATCGGTTTGTTGCAGAATGCGCGCCGCCTCGCCGATGGAAATCGAGGGCAGGGTGATGGGCATGTAAAGCAGGTCGCCTTCATCCAGTGCAGGCATGAATTCTGATCCCAGGCGTTGCAAAGGATAGATAATGGTTGCCAGCAACAGCAGTGCGATGATCACCGTGAGTACACGAAAGCGCAGCACCGCGTCGATCAACGGTTGATAGAGCGCAATCAACAGGCGATTCAGCGGATTTTTGTGTTCGGGCAGGATGCGCCCACGGATTAAGTACCCCATCAACACGGGCACCAGAGTAACGGCCAGCCCTGCTGCGGCCGCCATGGCGTACGTTTTGGTATAGGCGAGCGGGGCAAATAGGCGGCCTTCCTGTGCTTCCAGTGTGAACACCGGTAAAAATGACACGGTGATAATCAGCAGCGAAAAAAACAAGGCGGGCCCGACTTCCTGCGCGGCAGCGCGTGCTGTCGCCCAATAGTCTATTTGGGCAGGCGCGGATGCTCGTGCTCTTTCCAGATGTTTGTGCATGTTTTCGATCATGACAATCGCGGCATCCACCATCGCGCCAATCGCAATTGCAATGCCACCCAGCGACATGATGTTAGCGTTAATACCTTGCTGGTGCATGATAACAAACGCCGTGAGAATGCCCACCGGCAGGCTGATAATGGCGACCAGCGCCGAACGCAGGTGAAACAGGAATATCAGGCACACCAGCGCCACCACCAGTGATTCTTCCAGCAATTTTTCTTTAAGGTTAGCGACAGCGCGATTAATCAGTGCCGAGCGGTCATAGGTTTCAATAATTTCCACCCCGGCAGGGAGTCCGCTTTTCAATGCGACGAGTTTTTCCTTAACGCGGGCAATGGTATCCTGCGCGTTGCTGCCGTGACGCATCACGACAATGCCGCCGACTACCTCACCTTGTCCATCCAGTTCCGCCACGCCACGCCGCAACTCCGGGCCAAGTTGAATGTTGGCGACATCGACCAGTTGTATGGGTGTGCCGCTGGCAGACACGCTCAAGGGTATTTGACGCAGATCAGCGATCGAGCGCAGATAGCCTTTTGAGCGCACCATGTATTCGGCGCCACCCATCTCGATTACCGAACCGCCGGTTTCGCTGTTGGCGCGCCTGATAGCGGCTTCCACTTGGGGCAGAGTAATGCCATAGGCCAGCAGCTTGAGGGGGTCAACTTCGACCTGGTACTGTTTCACCATGCCGCCCACCGTTGCAACTTCCGCGACACCCGGTAGACGTTGCAATTCGAATTTTATAAACCAGTCCTGCAGTGAACGCAGTTGCGATAAGTCATGCTGATTGCTGCGATCCACCAGCGCGTACTCATACACCCAACCCACACCAGTGGCGTCTGGTCCGAGTGTGGGCGTAATGCCTTGTGGCAAACGCGATTGCGCCTGATTGATATATTCCAGCACGCGTGAGCGCGCCCAATAGGGATCGGTGCCGTCTTTGAACAGCACGTAGATAAACGAGTCGCCGAAGAATGAATAGCCGCGCACTGTCGTGGCGCCCGGCACTGCCAGCAGCGTCGTAGTGAGCGGGTAAGTGACCTGATCTTCCACCACCTGCGGTGCCTGACCGGGGAAGCTGGTCTTGATAATCACCTGAACGTCAGAAAGATCAGGAATCGCATCCACTGGCGTTTTCTGCACGGCATAAACGCCCCACAGTGTGAGTGCGAGCGTGGCGAGCAACACCAGAACGCGATTACGCAAAGACCAGTCGATGATGGCGCTAATCATTGTTGATGCTCGGCATGATCATCTTGAATGGGCGTTCCGGTATTGTTTCCTTCAAGGCGATCCATGCCTCCTTTGAAGCTGGCCTCAGCATCCAGCAGGAATTGTCCGCTTAACACTACTTGTTGACCGGCCTCCAGTCCCTCCAAGATTTCCACGAGTTCACTGTTCTCAGCGCCAGTGCGCACCGTCACGGGTTGAAAGCGTCCTGCGCCCAGCGCCACCATCACCACATCGCGTGTGCCGGTGCGTAGTAGTGCTTCGCGCGGTACGGCGAGTGCCGATGCCTTGGGTGTAGACTGAATGCTGGCATTGACAAACATGCCGGGGCGCAACGTATTGCCGGGATTGTCAAATACCAGTCGCGCCTGCACAGTGCGGGTCTGTGGATTAAGTGTGGGATAAAGATAATCAATGCGCCCGCGCCATTCACGTCCTGGCATAGACGCGGTGCGCAGTGTTACCGGATTACCCGGCTTCACAAATGCCATCTGGCCGGTATAAATTTCCATAATTACCCAGGCGCGTGACAGGTCGGCGAGGCTATAAAGACGGGTATCCGGTGTAATGTAACCTCCCTCGCGCATATTTAATTCTGTGACAATGCCATTGTGTGGCGCGTAGAGTTTGATGGTGCGGCGTCCTTGCCCACTACGCTCAAGGGCTTCGATATCGGCATTTGACATATCCAGCAGCCGCAGCCGTGCACGCGCTGTTTCGAGTAAGGATTGGCTGTCTTTCAATAGCGGAGCGTCGGCAAAACGCTTAACCCCATTGAGCGCCACGAGAAATTCTTCCTGCGCGCTGACCAGTTCGGGCGCATAAATTTCTGCCAGTAACTGGCCACGTTGTATGGAATCACCCAATGCCTTTACATACACACGTTCAACCCAACCACTAATTTTTGGATTAAAGAAACTGACTCCCCGTTCGTCAATCGCCACCGTACCGACCGTATCAATGGTGGTGGAAAATGACTGGCGCTGCACCACCGCGGTACGCACGCCCAGGTTTTGCACCACACGGGGATCAATGTCCACGCTGCCTGTGGCTGTCATTTTGTTGGCATACACCGGTATGTAATCCATGCCCATATTATCTTTCTGCGGCGTGGGCGAAGTGATATTGGGATCCATCGGGTTGCGGTAAAAAAGAATCTTGTTCTCCTCCTGAACGTCGGATTTCTCGTCCGCATACACAGGGATATAATCCATTCCCATGTTATCTTTTTGCGGCACAGGAGAAGTAATGGAAGCATCCATCGGATTACGGTAGAACAGCGGTTTTTTTTCTTTGGGTGGCATGGTGACATCAGATGGTGAAGTATCTTTAAAATTCTCCTTGAGCAACCAACCCGCTGCCATGCCAAGGGCGACGCTTGCCAGGACAACACCGGCTAACAAGGTAATTTTTTTAGTGTTCATGGCCAGATGTCTCTGTAATAGTGGTACCCAGATAATTCAATTCAGCGGTGGCGATCCAGAAATCAGTACGCAAGCGCCACATCCGCAACGTGTAATCCAGGCTCACCTGGCGTGCACGCAACACACTTGCCATGTCAGTTTTGCCGGTGCGATACGCGGCGAGCAGGGCGCTCACCGTTTGTTCCGCCTGCGGCAACAGCGTGTTTTCAAGCAGTGCCAGCCGTGATTTAATGCGGGTATATTCCGCATAACGCGCACGCGCATCGGCATTTAACTGCAACAATAAATCATCACGCTGATAGCGCAGCGCCAGCCACTGCGCCTGACGCTCCTGGGCGCGGGCATCCTGGCGGTGGGCAGTCCACAACGGCACACTCATTACCACGCCCGCCGAAATCATATCGGGCACTTTTGAGCCGCCCATATCACGGGCGGCGCGATAACCATACATCGCCTCCAAACCAAACTCGGGATAATAATCGCGCCGTGCCACCGCCAGGTCCAGTTCTGCCGTGCGGATCTGTGCATCCAGCGCCGCCACTTGTGGATGTTGCGCCAGTGTTTGTGCCAGTTCATTGTCGGTATGGATAGTCGGTGCTACGGGTAGCTCAGTTGTTACAGTAATATTCGCGCTGGACATACCCACCAGCCGCGCCAAACGGCTCAGTGCCACGCTACGTACAGCCTGAATGTTTTCTTCGCGCTCGCGTAAATCATCCCGTTCCAGTTGCGCTTTTAATACATCGGCTTCCTGCGCCAGCCCGTTACGGTATTGGGCGTGCGCCACCTGCACAATTTGGTCGAGTAATTCATAACTTGCCCGTAGCGTGGCCAGTTCACGTTCCTGATAGTAAACATCCAGCCACGCCATGTGCACTTCATGCCGTAGCCGCGCCTGGGTATCGCGGTATCTGCTCTGGGCACTGAGCGTTTCGGTGTGCGCGCTTTGCTGCATCAATCCGCGCTTCCCAACAGGCGGGAACATCTGCGTGACGCCCAACGTAACCATGCTCATTTCATCGCGGTTCAATGCGAGGCTGTCGATGGGCACGTTCTGCACGCCGAAACGCACTTGCGGATCAGGCAATTGACCGGCAGAAAGCGCCCGCGTGCGGCTTATTTCAATTTCAGCCTGGGATTGCGCCAACAATGGATTATGCCGCAACGCCAAGCGTTCGGCGGCATCCAGGCTTAATGTAATCGTCTCGTTTGCCGCGGCAGTCGCTTCCGGCATCCTGAGCCCCTCGCTTCGCTCTCCCGCGACACTAGGACTTTCCTGTGCGGCGGGCATCTGCCATACCAGCATCAACACACATGCCATGGCCATAGAATATAAACGTTTCAATGATGGCTCCTATTGCTTCTTATAGGCTTCATCAACAAATACACTGCCCACCGTGTGTTTAGTCAGCCATTCCGCATAGAGCTGGTCTGACCATAATGATTGGAACCATGCAATCACCGCGGTGATTTGGGCATCCGTCAAAGCATTTTGGAAGGGCGGCATATTACCCTTGCCAAATTTACTGCCGTACTTGATATGGTTATGCAACTCGTTTCTTGAGCTATGCCATTCGCGCCCGGTGCCATTGAGGGGGGGCGGCAAATGTTTTCCTTCCGCCAATGCCTTGCGCCATTCAGGGTTGCCTTCCGCTGTGGCGCCATGGCAACTCGCGCAATGCTGTTGATAGAGCTGCGCGCCTTCCGCGATTTGCTGCACATTGTGCGGGCGCACCACATCTACACCGGTAAGCGTGGAAATGGTTTTTTCCGGAGGAGGGGTGCCGCCGGGGGTTTGGGAAGATGTGCTGGATGGGCCACAGGCGGTGAGTGTTAACACCATTACGATACCGCCGAATATTTTTTTGTCCATTAATGTGTTCCTTTCAGTCGTTAAAAATTAGTGGCTATGGGGACGGGCTGGGTCATCCACATGGCCAGGGGGGTTTTCGGGCGCCACCCTTTTTTCATCATGCGCATGGCCATCCCCCTCATTGTGCGTTGGCGGCGGCTGTGTCCCTGATGTTTGGGGTGTGGGCGTATCAGTGTGTGGTGCGGTATCCACCCCATGCGCGCTGTCACCGCTATGTTGGTGCGCATGCCCGTCACCTTCTTTTTTCGGCAATGACATTACCCCTAACCCATAACGGTATACCAACTCCGCGCCGTGCCAAGCGGTGGACAACAACAGCCCTTGGGCAACCAGCAATGCCGCCAGAAATACCATTTGCACTGGTTTACCTGCGCGGTAGCGCGCCAGTGCCCATATCGCAATGGGTAAAAACACCGCCAGTGTTATCAATGCCAGGTTGCGATGTTCAATCATTGCCTCATGGGAAGGGGTATCATGATTGACACTGTTAAAGGCAAGCCATCCTGCAGTAGCCGTGAACAGTGAAATCGCCGCGCCGGTCCATAAATTCCAGTGCGCAACAGTGAGCCATTGTCCATGCCATTTATGTTTCGGCAATAGGGCTGCCAGAAGAAAAAACGCCACGGCAATACTGAAAAGCGCGACTGTGAAATGCACAAAAATCGGATGCCAATTTGGGATAATTTCGATCATGTTTGCGCTTCCTAGTAAAGGTTGGATTGCAATCAAGGCCACCGTGGATGTCCATACTCCACAAATACACGTGCTTTCTGCAAGCACAATCAGGCAAGCAAGCCAGTATACGGGTTTTAACCTAAGAGGTTATGACGAGGGGGTTTTGTTGCGGTAGGGGGGATAATGCCAGTAAATATCACTAAGAGGGTACTGCGGGGTGTGCCTGGAACGGTATGCGTAGTATCAGAGAGAGAGGAAAGCAACACAATGCAACAATGCGCGTCACCCGGGCAATGATTGGGGGTATCGGAGGTATTATTGCTAATCTTCCCGCACGGAGTTTTGTCAGGGGCACCCATCATACCCTCGCAGTCATGGCCATGTGTGGTCATTGCATTAGGCAACGGGAGTGCCGTGCTAGAACTCGGGCTGATAGGGGTAATGGGTTCAGAAAAAGCAACCCGCACCGGGATTACCATTATTGCCAGCGCTAAAAATAAACTGATAATCTTTCGGGCATACATACTCATGATTGTTAATTTTTTAGCATATTCCCCTGGGGCTTGTCAAATAAACAGGGCGGTGGTTAAAGCAAACATCCCTCTGGATTAAATTTCGAACGCATGTATTATTTAACATAATATGTATTATACGAAGTAATGTTGAAGCGATGTTGATATTCATTCTGCTGCTTCTGTGGTCGATAGTCGGACACAGCCAAAAAACAGCAAGGTCGCCGCCGCTGCTCCCAGTAACTGCGCAGCAAACGGTGTTAACATGGGCTGGCTGAGCAGCTGACCAACAACGCGGATATCTTCAACCCTAGCAAGGACTGAGCTAATATTGACCGCTTTTCTAATTTTTATCGCCACCATCGTACTGGTCATCTGGCAACCGCGTGGACTGGGCATTGGCTGGAGTGCAACCGCCGGCGCTGTTGTGGCGTTGCTATTCGGCGTGGTGCATGTCGATGACATCCCCGCCGTTTGGCATATCGTCTGGAACGCCACAGCCACGTTCATCGCCGTCATCATCATCAGCCTGCTGCTTGATGAAGCCGGTTTTTTTGAGTGGGCGGCGCTACATGTGGCGCGTTGGGGTAACGGGAACGGGCGAAGGCTGTTCGCTTTTTTCGTATTGCTGGGTGCGGCCGTAGCGGCACTGTTCGCCAACGACGGCGCGGCGCTGATCTTAACACCGATCGTCATGGCGATGCTGCTGGCGCTCAGGTTCAGTCCGGCGGCGACGCTAGCCTTCGTGATGGCGGCTGGCTTTATTGCCGATACCGCCAGCCTGCCACTGGTCGTCTCCAATCTGGTCAACATCGTCTCAGCCGATTTCTTCAAGATTGGCTTCACCGAGTATGCCGCCATTATGGTGCCGGTCAACATCGTGGCCGTCGCTGCCAGTCTGGCGATGTTGATATGGTTCTTTCGCCGCGACATCCCGAAAGACTACGATGTGATGCAACTAAAAAACCCGCGTGAGGCGATTCTTGACAGCGCGACTTTCAAGACGGGTTGGTGGGTATTGGCGCTGCTGCTGGTTGGCTTTTTCGGGCTGGAACATGTCGGTGTGCCGGTCAGCGCTGTAGCGTCAGCGGGCGCGCTGATCCTGCTGCATGTGGCGGCGCGCGGCCATGTGATCTCTACCCGCAAGGTGCTCAAAGAAGCGCCTTGGCAGATTGTGATTTTTTCACTTGGCATGTACCTGGTGGTTTACGGCCTGCGCAACGAGGGTCTCACTGAACACATCGCCGGGCTGCTCGATTACTTCGCACAAGGAGGTGTATGGGGCGCAGCTTTCGGGACGGGCATTCTCACCGCGCTGCTATCGTCGGCCATGAACAACATGCCTACGGTGCTGGTGGGTGCGCTCTCCATTGATGCCACGAATGCAACCGGTGTGGTCAAGGACGCGATGATCTACGCCAATGTGATTGGCTGCGACCTCGGGCCCAAGCTCACCCCCATCGGATCGCTGGCCACACTGCTCTGGTTGCATGTGCTGGCGCGCAAGGGCATGACGATCACTTGGGGTTATTACTTCAAGGTGGGTGTTGCACTGACTGCCCCTGTGCTGGCAGTGACATTAGCAGCGCTTGCACTACGCCTGAGTCTCACGTGATGAGTGCAGTAGCCAAGCCGAAGATGGGGAGCCCACCACCACCGCCACCAACAGTGCGGTTCCCAGGCCTTCGGCCACTAAACGGCGTGCCTGCGTCGTCATACGGAGATCCCGCCTATTTTCTGGGTGGCTTGCCGGATCGCATCGTCATCCATTGACGCCATCGGCAACGCCACAAACGCACGCACTCTGTGCGTAATTTCGTTGAATATCTGCTTAAAAGCGGCGCGTTTAGCTTCGTCAGAACCTTTTACCGCAGCCGGGTCTTCAAATCCCCAGTGCGCGGTGGCAGGATGCCCTGGCCAGTACGGACAGGTTTCGGCGGCGGCGTTGTCGCAGACGGTAATGATGAAATCCATGTGCGGCGCATCCGGCCGTGCAAACTCATCCCAGCTCTTGCTGCGCATCTCGCTTGTCGGATAAGCAGGATCGAAGTTCTTGATTTGTTCAATCGCGAACGGATTGACTTTGCCGCCGGGCTTGCTGCCCGCGCTGAAGCCTTTAAAACGTCCCTTGCCCAGGATCGTGACCAGCGCTTCGGCCATGATGCTGCGCGCGGAATTGCCGGTGCACAAGAAGAGCACAGTGTGTACCTTGTCTGCCCGGCGGGTATTTTTGGTGGTGATGGTTGCCTGTTGAGGAAGTGGACTCGGTACACGGGGAGCACCGATCTGGTCGAGCTCTTGTTTGATGGCGATACGTGAGAGCTTTTCAAAGGGCAGTATGGAAAAGATGTCCAGCCGGTTCTTGATTTCCCGGGACACCTTGGCAAAGACCCGTTGTTTTTCTGCATCCGTGCCTTCAAAAGCCGCCGGATCCTGAAATCCCCAATGCGCCGTCACCGGATGACCAGGCCAGCGCGGGCAGTCTTCACCGGCGGCGTCGTCGCAGAGGGTGATGATGAAGTCCATATGTGGCGCACCGGGAACCGCGAATTCATCCCATCTTTTGCTGCGCAAATCGCCCAGGGGATATTTAAGGTTTTTGATTTGCTCGTAGGCAAACGGATTGATAGCGCCAATCGGATGGCTACCGGCACTGTAGGCACGAAACTGTCCTCTGCCCAACGTATTGAGCATAGCTTCGGCCATGATGCTGCGCGCGGAATTGCCCGTACATAAAAATAGGACGTTAAGGGGACCGGCAGGGATATAAACCGGCACGCAGGGAGTGCCGTCGCAACAGTTTTCTGTCAGGAAGTGAACGAGTCCCGTCATCGTCTTGAAGTTCGCGGAGTAAATGACGAAGCGGCTTTCCTGGCGTGATGTCACCAGGTCGGCATGTGCCATTTCTTTCAAATGAAACGACAGGGACGAGGATGGGACACCGAGGTGTTCGCTGATCTTGGTAGCCGCCATCCCCTCAGGACCGGCCTGCACCAGGAGGCGAAACACGGCCAGGCGCGACTCTTGCGCCAGCGCGCCCAAGGCAGAAAGAACCTTTTTTGTGTCCATTGTTAAATCTCCCGTTGAAATTTACATTTTACTCCATTATTCTAAAATAATGGAAATATAGAATTAATGTAAAGCCTTGATTTAGCCAGCAGTGCTCCGAAAGTGTCCAACTGATCCTCGGATCATTCCCTTCCCGGTAATGCACATATATTTGCGGCAACGGGTGATTTCATATCTCAGCTCTTGACTCGTGAGTACCCTCCAGGGTTTAGCATGGGTTTGGTCCCGATCAACACAGTATTCACCCGCAAAGTTTGAGTGGGGTCGGCAAAAACGCGAAATCAAACCAAATTAAAGGAGCCAAGCCATGACGACGAAACGTAAAGTAGAGGTCTTTAGCGCCGGTTGTGCCGTGTGTGAGGAAGCGCTGCAATTGGTCCGTAAATTGGCGTGTCCGTCTTGCGACGTGACCGTGCTCGATATGAAGAGCATCGAAGTCGTAAAGCGCGCCAAGGCGCTCGGCATACGTTCGATTCCCGCCGTGGCCATTGACGGCAAGTTGGCCGACTGTTGCGCGGGTCGCGGTATTGATGAGAAGAAACTGCGAACCGCAGGTTTGGGCGTGACTATCTAACCTAGGAAATGGCCCCGGAAATTCTTTCAGCATAGGAATTGCTGGGGCTGTTCTATGGCCTTAGTCATTGAGGCATGCACGCAGCGAGGTACGTGATGTTTACTATTGGCAAGCTCGGGGCTCTTTCCGGCGTCAGCGTCGATACGCTACGTTACTACGAAATCGAGGGGCTGATTATGCCCACGCGTAAAAGCGGCAGCGGTTACCGGCTGTACGACGAACATGCCGTACGGCGGCTGCGCTTCATCAAGCAAGCCCAGCAATGCGGTTTCACCTTGGCGGAAATTCGGGAGTTCTTGTTGCTGCGCACACAGGACAGCGCATGTTGCAACGATGTCCGTAAAGCCGCCATCGAGAAAAAACTGCAACTGGAACAAAAAATCAAAGCCATGCGCGCCATGTCTGCGGCGTTGGATAGCCTTATCGCGGATTGCACCAATGAGAGTGGACCGCTCGATGATTGCCCGATCCTAGCTGCACTGGAATCGAGCACACTCAAAATAGGTGGGTCATGAAAATCGAGTTGTTGTATTCGCCCGGCTGCAAACAATGCGACGCTGCACGCAGCGGACTGAAAGCCGCTGCCGAGCAAACGTGAGGGTCGGCCGGGATTCCTTAAAATTTCGCAGAAATGGCATTAATCATTTGATTTTTAATCGAAATTAATCTTGTAATCGATAGGTGGCGCCTTGCGGTGCAGATCGAGCATGTAGTCGCCAAATCGGTTTATGTGGCTGGTTCTGTACGGCGACAAGCCTTTCAGGATGTTCTCGTCGATGGGATAGCCCTGATTCTGCATTTCCTTGAGCTTGCGCGACATCCATTGGACGTTGTGCAGAATGACCATGTTGGCGACCAACTGGTTGTACTTGATGACCTTGCGCTGCTCGTGGCGGATATTTTCGGCAATAATGCCCTCCCCGCCGAAGAACAGCCACTTCGTGAAATTGTTGAATTCCTCGCTCTTGTTGGTTGCCGCGTGAATGGTGCGCCGGAGCTCGACGTCGTTGATGTACTTCAAAAGGAATTGTGTCCTGACCACCCGGCCGAGTTCACGAAAGAATGGAAACACGGAAATCAATGTCGCGCGCACTGAAGCGCAACTTAAAGCGCCCATCCTGCGGAATCCGTTTTTCGGCAATATCCAGTTCGGCCATTACCTTAAGACGAGAAACCAGTGCGCTGTGATGCCGACGGTCAAGCATGTCTGTCGCGGGGTAAAGCACGCCGTCAATCCGGTAATTGGCAGAGATGCCACTTTCATAGATTTCAATATGCACATCGCTGGCGCGCTTTTGAATAGCCGCCGAGAGCATGCTATTGATCAGCTTGATCACCGGGCTAGTAGAATCCTCCACATCCGCGTCCAGCGGTATATAACGCTCCTTGCCATCCTCGCCCTCCTTGACGATAGCTAATTTGAAATCTTCAGAAACACCTTTCAATACCTCATAACTACCCTCACTCCGTTTCAATACCGCTGAAATTGCTTTCGCACTGCTCACATACAATTTCACGCGCCGCCCACTCAGGCGCTCTAAATGCTCGGGCAGCATAAGATCAAAGGGATCAGGGACAACCACCTGCAACCACTCACCCTCTCGCCCATAGGGGACGACGCCATACTGATAAGCATGCGCCGCCGAGATCACATCGAATAAGTCAGGTGGGATGGTAAAACTGTCCAGATCCACATAGGATTTGGCCAAACATAACTTACCGAAAACGGCCTTCTGCCGGAATGGCGCGATAGTTCCATTTCGGGAAATGCTTGTCAAAGACGATGCGCATGTT
>JAGVME010000024.1 GCA_020053945.1 Gammaproteobacteria bacterium | reverse complement strand
CGTTTTTTTCTTGTTGCGATTCGCAGGTTGCGGCATACGTTAGCGGGTTTCCGCCGCGCAGGGAAGAGCAAGTGCCGTGGGCGGTTGCTCCCGGCATCCTGAACCCCTCGCTTCGCTCTCCCGCGACACTAGTGCGCCGGGCAGGATGCCCAAGTGCGGTGAGCGCAGGGATGCGAAAGAACCGCCATCCATGCACGTCGCAGGACGCGCAGGAACGGCCGCAAAAACCTTGCGTGCAAACTGCAGGTCTTCCCAGGCTTTGCGCTTTTCTTTTGGTGAACGCAATAAATACGCGGGATGATAGGTAACTATCACCGGAATGCCCGTATCCGCGTAACTCCAGCGTTTGCCGCGCAGGGTGCTTAACGGAGCATCCGTTTTCAGCAAGTTATGCGCGGCAATGCGCCCTACCACCAGAATCACTTTGGGCTTGACCAAGGCAATCTGGCGCTTCAGGTAAGACTCGCACGCCGCCGCTTCTTCGGGCGCAGGATCCCGATTTCCCGGTGGACGGCACTTCACGACATTGGCGATATATACGGCTTCGCGCGGCAAGTCCATCGCCAGCAACATGGCGTTCAGCAACTGGCCGGCACGCCCCACAAACGGTTCACCCTGGCGATCTTCTTCAACACCCGGCGCTTCGCCGATTATCATCCACTGTGCGTTATGATCACCGACGCCAAACACCGTTTGCGTACGTCCTTGATGCAAAGCGCATGCGGTGCAATTGGCGACGATAGAACGCAGCGCATCTAAATCCTCCCTGCCCCTCTTTAGCAAAAGAGAGTTAGGGCCTGCAACATCAACTTCAATCTCATTTTGCAAGGGGGGATTAGCATCTGTCGTCACATGGACAACATCGGCCACCCTCCCCCTTTGAAAAAGGGGGATAAGGGGGGATTTTCGCTCCCACGCCTGTATGCCCATCGCATCAAGGTATGCCAGGCGTCTATCGTCCATTGCTATCCTTCTCCCCCGCCCCCTCTCCCATGCATGGGAGAGGGGAGTAAATACGTAACATCAGATTACAACTGTGGATGCGCGCGTTGCTCAGGCGCAATGATCTTGTTCAGGCCATTGATATACGCCTTGGCCGACGCTACCACAATATCGGTATCTGCTCCCTGTCCGTTGACAATGCGGCCACCCTTTTCGACACGCACCGTCACTTCACCCTGCGAGTCCGTGCCGCTGGTAATCGCATTCACCGAATACAGCGTCAACTGCGTGCCACTGGCCACCAGTAATTCTATGGCCTTGAACACAGCATCCACCGGGCCATCACCCTTGGCTGTCGCTTTCTTTTCTTCGCCATCTATCCATAAGGTGACATCGGCACCCGGCATTTCGCCCGTTTCTGATGAGGCTTTTAAATACATTAATTTAATGCGCTCATTCTCCGCGGCAAGATTGGCGTCGGTGACCAATGCCTGGAGATCTTCATCATAAATTTCATGTTTCTTGTCCGCTAACTCTTTAAAGCGCGCAAACGCCGCATTCACATCTTCATCTGAACCCAATGTAATACCAATTTCCTGCAAGCGGGTGCGGAAGGCATTGCGCCCGGAATGTTTACCCAACACCATGCGGTTCGCCGTCCAGCCCACATCTTGAGCGCGCATGATTTCGTAAGTCTCGCGGCTCTTCAACACACCGTCTTGATGGATGCCGGACTCATGGGCAAAAGCATTGGCGCCCACAATCGCCTTGTTCGGCTGCACCGCAAACCCGGTGATACCTGACACCAAACGGCTGCATGGCACAATCTGCGAGGTATCAATATCAGTCTGGCATGAAAAAATATCCTGGCGCGTATGCACGGCCATGACAATTTCTTCCAACGCCGCATTACCGGCGCGTTCGCCTAAACCATTGATAGTGCATTCCACTTGACGCGCGCCGTTCAACACCGCAGACAACGAATTCGCCACCGCCAAGCCCAAGTCATTATGGCAATGCACCGAAAACACCACCTTATCCGCGTTTGGCACACGCTCCCGCAAGGTGCGGACCAAGCTGCCAAACTGGGACGGGACGCTATAACCTACCGTGTCAGGGATGTTCACGGTACGCGCGCCCGCATTAATTACCGCTTCAATCACGCGGCACAAAAAATCAACGTCCGAGCGTCCCGCGTCTTCTGGCGAAAATTCCACATCATCAACATACTGGCGCGCGCGCTTCACCGCTTTCACCGCTTGTTCCACCACCTGGTCGGGCGCCATGCGCAACTTCATCTGCATGTGTATCGGCGAGGTTGCGATAAACGTGTGGATACGCGCCGCATTAGCGCCGCGCAACGCTTCACCGGCACGGTCGATGTCTTTGTCCAGCGCACGCGCTAAAGCGCATACGCGGCTGTCTTTCACGGCCGCCGCCACGGCTTGCACTGATTCAAAATCACCGGGACTCGCCACCGGAAAACCGGCTTCGATCACATCCACACGCATGCGCTCCAGCGCCTTGGCAATACGCACCTTTTCATCGCGCGTCATGGACGCGCCAGGGCTCTGCTCTCCATCACGCAAGGTGGTGTCGAAAATAATTAATTTATCACTCATGATAGGCTCCTTGTAGTAGCACCATAATACTTGAATGCAACAGATCACAGCAATTAACCGTCGCTGGTCTATAGCATTGTTTGTGGGATAGTTTGGCTCCGCGAAGGGAGCCTGAAAGTAACGGTATCTGCCTTACGGCAGCAGGAGCAGGGATAGGGAAAACGAAGGCACAAACGCACGCACTACCGCGGGAGGGTTCACAGCGGACAAAATGAAACAGGTGGGCGTGCGGAGCATGTGCATGTGCATGTGCATGTGCATGTGCATGTGCATGTGCATGAAATTAATATAACACACCTTCCACGAGATTTCAAAAAAACTCAATAATCCCATTAAAATCAATTTATTACTATGCATCCGGTGGCGGCAACGCCTTGTCCGCACGGTTTTTTTTATAAAGACGATGGAGCGCCGAGGCCGGGCCAGAAAAAGCGTACGCCAAAAACACCATAAATAATATTTGTGGCGGGCTTAACGAAACCACCACAAAAACCACCATCACCAACACAATGGCAATGAAGGGAACTTTGTTTTTGAGGTCAAGTTCTTTAAAGCTGAGATAGTAAATATTGCTGACCATTAACACG
>JAGVME010000049.1 GCA_020053945.1 Gammaproteobacteria bacterium | reverse complement strand
GTGATGTGGAGCGCATTCTGGCGCGCGTTGCGCTCAAGTCCGCACGACCCCGCGATCTGGCGCAACTGCGCAACGCGCTTGGAGAATTACCGTCGTTACAAAACATTTTGCATACTCATGATTCGCCACTGTTAAACGACTTGCGCACACAGATGGGCGAACATCCACATATTCATGCGCTGCTGCAAAGCGCCATTCTCGAAACACCGCCGATGCTGATCCGCGATGGCGGCGTGATTGCGCCAGGCTATGATGAAGAACTGGATGAGTTGCGTGGTTTAAGCGAAAATGCCGGGCAATTCCTGCTGGATCTGGAAACCCGCGAACGCCAGCGCAGCGGCATCAGCACCCTCAAAGTTAATTACAACCGTGTGCATGGTTATTACATTGAAGTGACGCGCGCGCAGTCTGAAAACGTGCCAATAGATTACCAGCGCCGCCAAACCCTGAAAGGCGCAGAACGCTACATCACCCCCGAACTCAAGGCCTTTGAAGACAAGGCGCTCAGCGCCCGCGACCGCGCCCTGGCACGCGAGAAAATGCTGTATGACGCGCTGCTCGAAGAGCTACTGCCGCATCTTGGCCGTCTGCAAACCACTGCAGCGGCGCTCGCGGAATTGGACGTGCTCACCACTTTGGCGGAACGTGCCGACACACTCAACTTGAGCCAGCCCGAACTGGTCAGCACACCGATGCTGCACATCGAAGTCGGTCGCCACCCGGTCGTGGAACACCACCTCGACACACCGTTTGTCGCCAACGATATATTCTTGCATGACGAACGGCGCATGCTCATCATCACCGGCCCCAACATGGGCGGCAAATCCACCTATATGCGCCAGACGGCGTTGATTACCCTGCTCGCGCACATCGGCAGTTTCGTACCCGCGCAACGCTCCGTGTTCGGCCCCATCGACCGCATTTTCACCCGCATTGGCGCCTCCGATGACCTCGCGGGCGGGCGCTCCACCTTCATGGTCGAAATGACCGAGACCGCCAACATCCTGCACAACGCCACTGCACACAGTCTGGTGCTGATGGATGAAGTCGGGCGCGGCACCAGCACCTTCGACGGCCTGTCACTGGCCTGGGCGTGCGCCGAGCACCTGGCGCGCCAGACACGCGCCTTCACCCTGTTCGCCACCCATTACTTTGAACTCACGGCGTTACCAGAAACCATCGCCAGCGCCGCCAACGCCCACCTTGATGCCGTGGAACATGGCGACAGCATCGTGTTCCTGCACAGTGTCAAAGACGGCCCCGCCAACCAGAGCTACGGCCTGCAAGTAGCCGCCCTGGCCGGCGTGCCACGCATCGTCATCGACCAGGCGCGGCGCCGCCTCGCGCAACTGGACGGCTCCTGCGCATCCTGCGACGTGCATGGAAGCACTAGTGTCGCGGGAGAGCGAAGCGAGGGGTTCAGGGATGCCGAGAGCGGCCGCTCACCGCACTTGGGCGTCCTGCCCGGCGAAAACAACACTATCGCCCAACCCGGCACCCGCACCGCTACCGTACAGGACGGCCAGCAAATGTCTCTATTTTCCATCACCCCGACCCACCCCGTAGTCGATGCCCTCAACGGCATCGACCCGGACAATCTCAACCCCCGCCAGGCACTGGAAACGCTCTACAAGCTCAAAGGGTTATTGCAGAACTAAAAAGACTCGCCACAACAAGCCAAAAATATTAAAATGGCTTTTATAAGAGGGGATGCCAGACATCCACGCCTCATTCTTTACTGGAGAATTGCATGACCTTTATCGTTGTCGAAAACTGCATTAAATGCAAATACACGGATTGCGTTGAAGTCTGCCCGGTGGACTGCTTTCACGAAGGCCCGAACTTTCTGGTCATCGACCCGGACGAGTGCATTGACTGCACCCTGTGCGAACCGGAATGCCCGGCCGAGGCGATTTTTTCAGAACATGACCTGCCCGCCAACCAAAAACACTTTCTGCAACTTAATGCCGAACTCACCAAGCAATGGCCGGTCATTACCGAAAAAATTGACGCCCCCGCGGACGCGGATGCGTGGAAAGGTGTCGCGGATAAACTTAAATTGCTGGAGCGTTGATACAGGGTTTCTGATAAATTCCCACCTACACATACCCACAGAATAAAAATCCCCGCCACCACCCACAGGGTATTTCCATGTCATTCCGGGCGCAGTGGGAAATCTTAAACAAGATCCCTCACTGCGTCTGACTAAACCCAGATTTTCCATTAGCGCTCGTAGCGTGGGCTAATAAATCGCGATGACAATAAACCCAGTCCGAGAAGTAGGCGGGCGCCTTCACTCACGCTCTTCCAGACGAGCGGCGGAGAGCATGGCAAAAGAGCCAAACCCGAAGAGATTAAAGCAACACAATATTTGGAATAGTACGCCGGTATGCGCGCTTAAGGGCGGATCCTCTGGTCAACTATACCGAATACTGCACTGTCCAAAGCGGGTACTGGCAAAAACGGCGCAAGGTGAGTTACACCGAATTCTTGGCGCAATGATAAATGTAGTGAGGGCCATGGGAAAAATTGGTGCCCAGAGACGGAATCGAACCGCCGACACGGGGATTTTCAATCCCCTGCTCTACCGACTGAGCTATCTGGGCGAATCTATCCGCAGCATAAATATGCTACAGTTTTTCAACGCAACGTGGATCAAGCAAAGCAGAACGCGTATTAGACCTAAGAGCGGCGATAAGGTCAAGGTGCAAAGCCTATTTTTATGTATTTTAGCCAACCGCCATCCAGTACAATAATCACTTCCGGCCTGAAATCCTGCGGGAATGGTGCCTGCACCCTGGCACCAGGGACGATACTTTATATTTAAGTTTCATCATGTTATATCCATAATCACTTCTCATCGTTAGCGAATACGGCTTGCAGGCATGGCGTTGTACCTGAAAAAAATCTTTCTATTTTTATTTTTTGCTGGCCTGTTGGCCAGGGTAACCGAGGGCAACGGCGCGATTGCCGCGCCCGCGCTGGAAATTCATCATCCACCGCAGGGGCAAACGTGTGTGGCATGCCATGCGCAGCCGCCTGACATTGCGGCGACCTCCGATTGCGCAAGCTGCCATACTGCAAAAAGCACGGTAATGCCCATTGCCCTGCCACGTGTATCCACCCCCATAAAACTCGCCTCCGCAGAAGACCCCCCCGCCAAACGGGGCACACCCCGCCCGCTGGCGTTGCCGCTCTATTACGACACCACACGGATTGGCGCATCGCCGAATCAGATGCTGCGCGTGCCCGCCGGAAAATTCCTCATGGGCACTGATACACGGTTGTCTGACGAAGGGCCACAGCACACCGTGCATTTGCCCTCTTATTGGATCGACAAATACGAAGTCACCAATCTGCAATACCAACAGTTCATCGAAGCGACCGGTAAACGTGCACCCGACCACTTTGAAAATCGCACCTTCCCCACCGGCAAGGCAGATCACCCCGTCACCTTTGTGTCATGGCATGACGCTAATGCTTACTGCGCCTGGGCGGACAAGCGCCTGCCCACTGACGAGGAATGGGAAAAAGCCGCGCGTGGCACTGATGGCCGCATGTTTCCGTGGGGCCATCAATTTGATATTAACCAGGTGAACACGCCGGTGCGCTGGGAACGGCTTAAGGAAAAAGGCGACACCACGCCGGTGGGTGCGTTTCCCGGCGGCGCCAGTCCGTATGGCACGCTGGATATGTCCGGCAATGTATGGGAATGGACCGCCTCGTGGTATATAGCGTATCCCGGCAACAAGAAAATCAGCGAAAATTACGGCGAAATTTACAAAACATTGAAAGGCGGCTCATGGTGGGATTGTTCTTTTTACAAATGCGGCATCTCAGCACCGGTGTTCAATCGCGCTTTTTTCAACGCCAAAGTGAAAAATGCCAGCTTCGGTTTTCGGTGCGCCAAAGATGATAAGTAAAAAAATAGCTGTATATGTGCTATCCATCCTAATGCTGGCGGGCTGCGGCAAACAGCAGGATTCCGCCGATGCACAGATGTCATCACCCAAAGCAGGAACGCCAAAAACGACACCTCCTCCTGCCGCAAATACGGGCGAGGCCATGCGGCTGATCCCCGCCGGTGAATTTACCATGGGCAGCAACAAAACCGACGCTGCTGGCCTGCAAAAAGAATACGGCTTCGTCAACCCGTTGTATGTTGACGAACACCCGCCGCACCCAGTCACCTTACCTGCGTTCATGATCGACACCTACGAAGTCACTAATGCGCAGTACAAGGCATATATCCAGCAGACCAAAGCACTCGACCCACCGGCTTGGATACAAAACGGCTACAACGTGCGCGACGAAAAACTGCGCGGCGCCACCCTGGAAAATTTGCGCTGGGTGGCCCGCGATTATTTTAAGCTCGACAAAGACCCCGATGTCATGACCCGTGAAATACTGCTCGCCGAATTGGAAAAAATCCAGAAGCTGCGCGACACACTGCCCGTCACGGGCGTCACCTGGGACGATGCCTACAGTTACTGCAAATGGGCGGGCAAACGCCTGCCCAGCGAAGCCGAATGGGAAAAAGCCGCACGCGGCCCGCACGGGCATGAATACCCGTGGGGGGCGCAATGGGACGCCAAAAAAGCCAACACCGGCGTAGACCCGATAGATAGCGGCGAAGCCACTGCACCCGTAGGCTCATACCCCAGCGACATCTCCGGCTACGGCGTATTTGACATGGCGGGCAATGTTTCGGAATGGGTCGCCAATTGGTATCAACCCTACCCCGCCGCGGCCTATAAGCATGAAGCCTTCGGCGAGATACACAAAGTCATACGCGGTGGCGGCGCAGGCGACGGCCACTACGCCCTCAGCTCGTTCTACCGCACCTCCCGCCGCGCCCACGCCGAACCTTCCGCAATGAGCACCGATGTGGGGTTTCGCTGCGCGCGGTGAGCCGTAGGGGGTTTTGGCACGCGTCCCCAGCTCCTCGCCAACCCACTTAAAGATGCTCTAATAACAACGTGTTATGTTTATAATTTGCACCTGGATTACCCCGTCCAATTGGACGCGCCGAGGCACGGGCGGGGGGGCGGGGCGTTCATGGACTGTAACCGTACGGGAACAACAAATTCTAACTGCGGGAGCCATGTTTCTAGTTTTGGTGGTATCGACGAAGATGACGCCCCCTTCCTTCAGGAAACTGCCGTCTTTGACGGCATCACCTATTTTCATGT
>JAGVME010000140.1 GCA_020053945.1 Gammaproteobacteria bacterium | reverse complement strand
GGCTGTTGAAAATCTCATTTTCAACAGCCTGCGTGCGGTACACGGATGTGCCGCCATTTTTCAAGCACGGTTTATGTGCTTGAAAAATGAAGTAAAGTGAAAATCACACTTTTCCTTTTACGGGTTGAAAAAGCCCATGGAAGGGCTTTTTCAACAACCTGTTAGACATGGCCTGCTGCCACAGGCGGTAACGTTCTTGCAAGGCGGGATTAGGGGACGGTGTGAAAAGCATCTCAGGAATAAATTTCGGATCGCTCTCAGAATGCAGGCTCCAACGATCGGATATTGTCCCTGATCCAGCCAGTAAAAATGCGGTGCCGCGCGCAGTGGCTTCGCATTCTGCAGGACGGCACACAGGCCGTCCACTGAGGTCAGCGAGGCGTTGGCACAGGCCATTGAGTGTGGCCAAGCCGCCGCTGATGACGATGGTGTGAGGTGCCGGGTAAACGCTTTCCATTTCGTGCAGGTTGGTGTGCAGCAAAAACACGATGCTTTCGACGACCGCAACCATCTTTTCCCACACTTCGCCTGTCCCAATAAACTGCGATTGAAAATCAGCTATCCAGTAGGGCGCACCGAGGCCGGAGACGCCATTGAGGAACAGCAGCGGCGCGGTGCTTCGCATACTGGCTTGCGTGATGTGATGACCCAACCAATTTTCCATATTAGATTCGACATTCGCTACCCCCAGTGTTTTACTGGCCCATTGCAGGGCGCTGGCGGCGCCGTTAATGGTGCCTTCCAGCGTGTAAGTGGTGTGTTGCGCGGTTTGCATGACGACGCTAGTGAGCAAGCGCGGGTGGTCAGGGCGTTGTTGGGTAACGCGTTGTATGAAGGCGCCAGTGCCAACATTGATATAGGCCGTGTCTGCCTGTGGCAGGCCAAAGGCGAATAGGGCAGCGGATTGGTCGCCGTTAGCCAAGATCAGTGGAATCATCAAATCATTGATGCGCAGATGGCCGAAGTGATGCCGGGTGGGCACGCAGCGTGGCAGAAGTGTGCGCGGTATGCCGAACAGGGTCAGCAAGCCATCATCCCAGTCGCCGGTGCTGATATTCCATAACAAGGTGCGCGACGCATTGGCGGGGTCGGCGAGCAGTGGGCGCTCTTCCAGCAAATGAAACAATACAAAACTTGCCAGTGGACCACAGATGAGGGTGCCATTGTGCTGGGCAGTACGGACAGCGGGCAGGTGATCCAGGCACCAGCGCAGTTTGCTGGCGCCATAATGCGCGTTGAGAAACAACCCGGTTTTTTGATGGATCGCCTGATGCTGTGGTTCGAAGGGTTTTAGCTCGCCATGGGCGCGCCGGTCTTGCCAACTGATAATGGGCGATAACGCCGTGCCGGTGGTTTTGTCCCAACATGCCAGGCTGGAACGCTGCGTGGCCAGGCCGGCGGCAACGATATCTTTGCTGCGTGCGCCAAGCGGGGTGATGACGTTGCCGATGGCGGTGCGCAGCGAGGTTATGAGTTCGTGCGGATCGTGTTCCACCCAATCTGGCCGTGGGTGGTTGACGGCGATGGGCTGAAAGTCGGCAGCGACGATCTGGCCGCGGGCATCAAATACCAAAGCGCGGCTGGCGTGGCCGCCTTGGTCGAGCGTGAGGTAAAGCGCGCGGTCAGGCAGCCGCGTGGCGTTCATCAAGATGCAGGTCGCTGATAATCTCCAGCGGATAGCGTTTACCCGCCAGGTAATCGTCAATGCACCGCATCACCAGCGGGCTGCGCAGGCGGTCGGCGTGTGCCATGAGTTCGGCGCGCGACATCCACAGCGCGCGTACAATCCCCCTGTCGAGCTTAAGCAGAGGGTCGTGGCCGTGACAGGTGCCCGCAAAGCAGGCGCGCAAATAGGTGCTGCTTTTCTGTGGGTGCTGCCAGCGGTAGAAACCAATCAATGCCGTCGGCACAAAACGCCAGGCGGTTTCTTCCAGGGTTTCGCGGATCGCCGCCGCGATCAACCCTTCGCCTTCGTCCAGGTGTCCCGCAGGCTGGTTATAAACCAGCCGACCTTCACTTTTTTCTTCCACCATCAAAAAGCGGCCTTCATGTTCAATGACGGCGGCAACGGTGACATGCGGCTTCCAGGTCATGGGGATGTTTTCCTTACGCCAAAAGAATTTTTCGGTATGTCCTGTAACGGCAGCAGGCTTTCTTTCCATGAGCCAGGTGCGAGGTTATCCAGCGTCCAGGCACCGACGGCATAGCGTATCAAACGCAGCGTGGGGTGACCCACCGCCGCTGTCATGCGCCGTATCTGGCGATTGCGCCCCTCGCTGATTTTAAGCTCCATCCACGCGGTGGGGATGGCCGCACGGTGGCGGATCGGCGGGGTGCGCGGCCAGAGGTTCTCGGGTTCCATCATCAGGCGCGCCTGGGCGGGCGCGGTCTTACCGTCATTGAGCATGACACCCCGTGCCAAGGCTTGCAATGCTGCGCTGTCAGGTATCCCTTCTACTTGCGCCCAATAGGTTTTTTCCATTTTGTAGCGTGGGTCGCTGATGCGGTGTTGTATCACGCCATCGTCGGTGAGCACCACCAGGCCTTCGCTGTCGTAGTCCAGCCGCCCGGCGGGGTATGCATCGGGTAAATCAATATAATCCGCCAAGGTTTGACGCCCGGTTTCATCGGTGAACTGGGTCAGTACGCCATAGGGTTTGTTGAACAGGATAATTTTTGGCATGGTTAATTATACCCGCTATCCGAAAATTTTACGTACACCTAAAACGGCGTTTTCACCGCAGAGGACGCAGTGAACGCAAAGAAATTCAGATGGTTAGTGTAACAAGCATGCGCACCCAGCGGGTAACCCGGTACAATTTTCCCAGGACTTATTTTTCCTCTGCGTCCTCCGCAGTTCAACGGTGCCGCTTGTTCGAGTTATGGGGGACACAGGAAAGGATTGGCCTTGGGCAAATAAAGGCCATGACTTTTGGTATGGGCTTAACTCTTGACGGGCGTTAATTTTTGGTTTATTTTAAAAAAAACTAACCAGTCGGTTTTTTATGTGCCCAAAGATTACTATCGAATACGAACAAGAGCGCCGCTGCCACATCCTCGATGCGGCGGCTTGGTGTTTTGCCCGCAAAGGCTACCAGGCCACCACTATTGACGCCGTGGCGATGCAGGCCGGATTGAGCAAGGGGGCCGTTTACGTCTATTTTTCGAGCAAAGAGGCGTTGCTGCTGGAGGTGGTGGAATATCAACAGACCCGTATAGCTGAAAAGCTTGCGCGCGTTTTGCCGGAGAAAGGCGCTGCCTTGGAAAAGCTGGAGGCTTATGCGGCGGCCTACTTCAGCATGCTCGGGGAGGGCAAGGCGGGAGAATGTAGCGATCTCAAGGTTGCAGTACAGCTCTGGGCGGAGCTGGCGAAAAATGAGAAAACTGTTGCCGCTCTCCAGCGTGATTACAGTTACTGGCGCACCACGCTCGCCGGACTTATCAGGGAAGGGATCACGCAAGGTGAATTTGCTCATCATCTTGACCCAGACATGACGGCAATGTCATTACTGGCGGCGATTGATGGGTTTATCTGGCAATCGCTGTGGCTGGGCGAAGATTTCAACTGGCAGGCGGCGCACGATGCGCTTATGGCGCTGATCAGGGATGGGTTGGTGAAGCGGAGATAACCTTCATGGCCCGGATATCGGTTAGTAACTGATGTTACGCAGCCCCCCTCACCGATGATGGCATACTAAAGCCTATGGACAAACAAAACCTTGAACTATACACAGACTACTTGATCAGCAGCT
>JAGVME010000010.1 GCA_020053945.1 Gammaproteobacteria bacterium | reverse complement strand
GATTATTTACTAAAAATAGTGACGGGAAGACCGGTGAAAATAAAGAGGAAAACATAATGACATGTTTTATAAATAGTTTTTAATGCGATTGCCCTGGGGTTACAACCCACCAAGCGTTGCGCAGCAACACAACCGTCCTGCCCTCCTGCTACGCATCCAGAACCCTTCGGCAGGCTCAGGGTGAACGGGGAGGTAAAGAACAGTATTGCGCCACCCCCCTTTGACACAGGGGGGGCAGGGGGGATTATGTCATCAAATACCAACCTCCTCTATCAAGACCTCACGCCTGATCGGCTGCTCAACGCCATTGAAAGCATTGGCTATCCGTGCGATGGCCGTGTGCTTGCGCTTAACAGCTATGAAAACCGCGTTTACCAGATCGGCATTGAGGGTGATGTGCCGATTATCGCCAAGTTTTATCGCCCCAATCGTTGGTCAAATGCTGCGATTCTCGAGGAGCATGCATTTGCGCAAGAGCTCGGTGGGCATGAGCTACCGGTGGTGGCGCCATTGCCCGATGTTGCAGGCCGTACGTTGCATGAGTTCGAAGGTTTTCGCTTTGCATTGTTCCCGCGCTGCGCGGGACGTACCCCCGAACTTGATGATCCCGATACGCTGGAATGGATGGGCCGTTTCATAGCGCGCATTCATGCGGTAGGCGCGCTGAAACCTTTTGTGCATCGCCCCGTCGTCAACATCGAAAGCTTTGGCATCGAGCCCTACGCTTTCATTCTTGAACATGATTTTATCCCTGCCGAGTTGCAGCAGACCTACCGTAGTGTGATGGATGACGTGATGTTACGGGTGCGCCGCTGTTTTGCCCAGGCACCGGATGTTGCGCACATACGGCTGCACGGCGATTGCCATCCCGGCAATATATTATGGTCGCCCTTAGATTCTCCTCTGCCTGGCCCGCATTTTGTTGATTTTGACGACTGCCGCAGCGGACCCGCGATACAGGATATCTGGATGCTGCTGTCCGGCGAACGTGCCGCCATGAACACGCAGCTCATGTATATCATGGAAGGTTACAACGAGTTTTATGATTTCAATCCGGTGGAGCTGCATCTGGTAGAAGCGTTGCGTACGCTGCGCATTATCCACTATGCCGGGTGGCTGGCGCGCCGCTGGGAAGACCCCGCATTCAAGATGAGCTTCCCGTGGTTTAATACGCAACGCTATTGGCAGGACCATATCCTTGCGCTGCGTGAGCAGATGGCGTTGCTGGACGAGCCGCCCTTGGCCTTGCCCGGATTTTTTTAGGATGACAAAAAACCGCCCATGCTTCGAGGGGCTCAGCACGAACGGTTTTTTGTAGTTGAGGGTGCCCCGTTCGCCCTGAGCAGCGGGCGTGTCGAAGGGTTGAAGCCTGCCAACGGCTTTAACGCTACCCAGGAAAAACCACCACCTCATCCCCCGGCTGCCACGGTGGCCGTTTTGTCATGACTGAAGTGAATAGCGTCGAGTTGAGTATGAACTCGAGCCAGCGCTGTAACTGCATATAAGGGGCGGTAGCAAACCAGTCTGCATCAACCTGCGCAAACTGCCGCACAAACGGCACAATGGCGATATCAGCCAATGTGATGCGCTCCGCCAGCAAAAAACGCTGGTGTTGCAGTCGGTTTTCTAACCCTTGCAAAAATATTTCGCCTTGCGCCCGATAATGTTCCAAGGGATGTTCAGTGTGCAGGGTGGAGTATTTGTAGTGATCCAGATGTTGCTTGAATACATGATCATTTTCATGGATCAACCGCGCCGCCTCGTCGCGTAACGCAGATTCTTTTTTACATAGCCAGTCCTGCGGGTCATGAATTGCCAGCACCCAGCGCATAATCTCAAGGCTTTCTTCGATTACTTTACCGTTTGGTAAAGCCAGCACCGGCACGGTGCCCTTCGGTGAATAAAGCAGCATTTCCTCAGGTTTGTTCCGCAACGCGACTTCGCGTAATTCAACAGAAATTCCGCTATAACAAAGCGACATTCGTGCGCGCATGGCGTACGGGCAGCGGTTAAATGAATAAAGCGTAGGCAGGGCGGGGTGTGCGTGTTGCTGCATGGTAGCGTGCGCTGCGCGCACCAGAAGTAGGTGCCTCTAGGCACGAGCCATCCGTTACTTCAACCGTTCTTCCAGAAACGCCTGGGTTTTCCCCCACGCATCATCCGCGAGTTTTTTGTTATAGACACGATTGATCGGGTTGGTAAAGCCATGTCCCGCGTCATAAGGGATGACGCTGAACGGCGCGCCTGCTTCGCGCATGGCATCTTGATAACCCACCACATGCAGTGGACTGACCCAGGGGTCATTCTTGGCAAAAATCCCCAGCACCGGGCCTTTCAAAGTGCGCAAGGCCTTCACATCGGTGCTCATGGGGCCGTAGTAAATTACCGTGGCGGCGACGGCCTCGGGGTCTTGCAGCGCCGCCCACAGTGCCTGACCGCCACCAAAATCCCAGCCAAAGGTCGCTAACGTGCGCCCAGGTGCCTTGAGATAGGCCAGACCCGCTTTGAGGTTGACGTTAGCCGATGCCTGGTCGATGGACGTCATGATGCGTGTCGCGCCCGCCGGTTCGTTGGAGTAACGGCCATCGTATAAATCCACCACCAGCGCGCGGTAACCTATGGCGGCAAAACGCTCCGCCCAGCCTTTCGCATAATCACCCAATCCACGGCGGTCATGGATAATCAACACGCCGCGTTTGGCGTCTTCCGCACCCGTCACATATGCATTAAAAGTAGTGCCGATGGGGGTGCGCAGCTCCACAATGTGGCCAGTGGGAGAGATGGTTGGAATAACCGCAGGCGCTGGGGATCCGTCGGCGGCCAATGCATCCGCGGCCTGAAGTTTTGCTATGGATGCGCTGGACACCGCCAGCAGAAACACTATTGTCAATTGTATTGTGTATCGCAACATGGGCGCCCCTTTAATAATTGAAGAATATGGCTGGTAATACACAATACCATGCGCATCCAGCCCTCGACAATCCGCGCCCGGCAGAAGGTTGGTTTTTTACGCGGAACTGTATGCTTGAGCGATGCTTGCACTACCAGCCATACTTACGATAGCGTATACTTTCATCCCATGCGCATCCATCTGTTACCCCCTCAGCTTGCCAACCAGATCGCGGCGGGAGAAGTTGTTGAACGGCCTTCGTCTGTCGTAAAAGAGCTGCTGGAAAACAGCTTGGACGCCGGTGCAACGCACATTGAAATCGACATTGAGCAAGGCGGCGCGCGCCTGATACGGGTACGTGACAATGGTCACGGCATTCAGCGCGACGACCTCGCGCTGGCGCTCAGTCGCCATGCCACCAGCAAGATCCAAAGCTTTGACGACTTGATGCAGGTGTCCACACTCGGTTTTCGTGGTGAAGCGTTGCCCAGCATCAGCTCGGTGTCGCGGCTCACGCTGACATCACGCGCAGGAGCCGCCGCCACGCAAGACAGCAGTGCCTGGCAAGTGCAGGGTGATGATGTGCAGGCGCCACCCATTCCTGCCGCCCACCCGCAGGGCACTACGGTGGAAATACGTGACCTGTTTTACAATACCCCGGCACGCCGCAAATTTCTGCGCAGCGAAAAAACCGAATTCAGCCATCTCGATGAAGTGGTGCAGCGCATCGCACTGAGCCGCTTTGATGTCGACATTATCTTGCGCCACAATCAGCGTGCCGTGCAGGCGTTACGCGCGGGACACAGCGAGCGTGATAAAGAGCGGCGTGTGGCCGACATCATCGGCACGCCGTTTCTGGAAAACGCGCTGCGCATTGATTTCGAAGCGGCCGGGTTGCGCCTGTGGGGTTGGATTGGACTGCCGACTTTTTCGCGTGGACAGGGTGACCTGCAATATTTTTACATGAACGGTCGCATCATCCGCGATAAAGTGGTGAGCCATGCGATTCGCCAGGCTTATCAAGACGTGTTGTTTCATGGCCGTCATCCGGTGTTTGTGTTGTATCTGGAAATGCCCGCCGCCGAAGTGGATGTGAATGTGCACCCCACCAAACATGAAGTGCGCTTCCGAGAAAGCCGCCTGATTCACGACTTTGTATTCCGCACCCTGCGCGATGCGTTGGCCACTACCAAAGCCGGGCAAAACGTGCCAGCCAGCCCGTCTGATACACTGTTGCCACACAGCACATCCCTCGCGGAAAAAAATGTGCAGGAACCGCCGCCAGCTTTTGCGTGGCAGTCGGCATTGCCGTTGCCCGCGCCGCATCAAGTGCGTGAGCACATGGCTGTTTATGCGGCGCTGCATCCGCAGGAAGCGCCGTCAGGCGGGATGAGGCACGGGAATGGACAGGAACCGCCAGCGCATGACGCATCGGGTAGCGGTGCCGCACCCGCGTTGGGCTACGCTATTGCGCAACTGCATGGCATTTATATTCTCGCCGAAAATGCCCACGGCCTGATTCTGGTCGATATGCACGCCGCGCATGAACGCATCACTTACGAACGCATGAAAACCGCACAAGCCAGCGCAGGCATCCAGTCCCAACCGTTGTTGGTGCCGATTACCGTCGCAGTCAACGAGCGTGATGCGCAACGTGCCGAAGAACACCGCGCCCTGTTCAGCGAACTGGGTTTTGACATCAGCCGCCTTGGCCAGGAAACGCTGGCCGTGCGTCAGGTGCCTACCCTGCTGCGCGACGCCGACATCGCCACGCTGGTACGTGACGTGCTGGCTGATCTCCATACCCTGGGCAGCAGCTCGCGCATCCAGGAAAATATCAACACCGTCATGGCCACGCTCGCCTGCCATGGTTCGGTGCGCGCCCACCGCAAACTCACCCTGCCAGAAATGAACCACTTGCTACGCGACATGGAAGCCACCGAGCGCAGCGGCCAATGCAATCACGGCCGCCCCACCTGGGTGCAACTTACCCTTGCGGAACTGGACAAATTTTTTCTGCGTGGCAGGTGATAATCCCAGATTTTCCATTAGCCCTCTACTGCGGCCGCACAAAGCGCTGAATCTGCGCAAGAAAAATTAAAAAATCGCCTGTCACCGTAGAGTGACTACGCCTCCGGCTATTTTTTAATTTTTCTCGCCCATCTTCAACACCTTGTACGCCCTCGCTACGAGCGCTAATGGAAAATCTGGG
>JAGVME010000046.1 GCA_020053945.1 Gammaproteobacteria bacterium | reverse complement strand
CGAGGCGGTGGGGTGTCGTTCCATGGCAATAGTCCAAAAGGATGACAAAAGCCATTGTTTTCACTCCTATGTCAAGAGGTTTTTAATGCGATTGCCCTGTCGCGAGCATGATGACTTCCTCCTTGTCGGTGGGATGAGTGATACACTCTACTTCACGATTGCTTAAAAATCATGGATCCAGCCTATAAGCAAGCACCGCCATGATGTATTTTTACCTCCCTTCCATGGCGCCTTGGATTAGTGGTCACTCCAGAAAAGGATCGCCTTGATCTCTGCTAACCCGCCTGGGTAGCAGGCCTTTACCCAGCAGGATAACGCGCCAGGGCCGTTACCCCGCCGGATGGGCGGAATCGGGTTTTCCTGTCGGGTGCGTGTGTTTGCACGGGCGTATTCCGGTTATTTTGTCGATATGTTGTGCGCCCCATTTCCCCATCATTTTTAATATCGGCTGCAAAGTTTGGCCATATTCTGTCAGCGAATACTCCACTTTGGGTGGCACCTCCGGAAACACAACACGCCGTATAATTTGATCGCTTTCCAGTTCACGCAACTGCCGGGTTAACATGCGTTGCGTTACGTTTGGCATTAAGCGATGCAATGCGTTGAAGCGTTGGGTTTCCTGGAAGAGATGGTAAAGGATAACGCCTTTCCATTTCC
Organism: Gammaproteobacteria bacterium; assembly: GCA_020053945.1. Classification (GTDB taxonomy): domain Bacteria; phylum Pseudomonadota; class Gammaproteobacteria; family Ga007554. Next base: position 11,262 of record JAGVME010000046.1, on the reverse strand, counting down.
CTCCAATTACCTCAAGCGTAGCTTCCATTGGGCAGTCAAAATTACAGTCAGCTATTTTGGGTTGCATTAATAACCTCCAGTATACAAAGTGATACTATGCGATAAAAATGTGCGTACTTATAAATTAGTTCCTCCCTTGATATTATCCTAAAAACATCAGTTGGAACCTACTGCGAACGCCTAATATGCCGAATCCGACCAAAATTTTTCTCAAATTTCCGCTCACCGTAGGGGTGGCTACGCCTTCGCAAAAATTTGAGAAAAATTTTGTCCACCTTCACCATCTTAGCCGCTCTCGCTACGGTTCCAACTGATGTTTTTAGGATAATCATAAGTTATTGGGTATGCCTGACGAAAATCGGGTGTACTATTCAAGTGCAATGCAGTCAAAAAGGAGATTGTCATGAGTACATCTTTATTCACATCATTTGATCTGGGCAAGCTACATCTCAAGAACCGGATGGTGATGGCGCCATTGACGCGGTGCCGCGCCACGGCTGAACATATACCTACCGATCTCATGGCTACTTACTATGCGCAACGTGCGACCGCAGGACTCATTATTACAGAAGGCACATCGCCTTCACCTAATGGCCTGGGTTATGCGCGTATTCCGGGCCTGTTCGCGCCCAATCATGTGGCGGCATGGCGCAAGATAACGCAAGCAGTGCATGACGGCGGGGGGCATATTTTTGTGCAGTTAATGCATACGGGGCGTGTGTCCCATCCGTTGAATCTGCCTGCGGGCGCACGCGTCCTTGCGCCGTCTGCTGTGGGTCTCTCTGGCGCGATGTGGACGGATCAGCAAAGCATGCAGCCTTATCCTATCCCGGAGGTAATGTCAGAGATAGATATCCATAAGACGATCGGGGAATACGCAGCAAGCGCGGTATTGGCGATCGAGGCGGGATTTGACGGCGTGGAATTACACGGCGCCAATGGTTATTTGATTGAGCAGTTTCTTAACACCGCAAGCAACCAGCGGACCGATCAATGGGGTGGGTCAATTGAGAATCGCGCGCGTTTCGCCATCGAAGTTGCAACGCTGGCTTCAAGCCGTATCGGCGCATCGCGCATTGGCATTCGGCTTTCGCCTTACGGTGTTTTTAATGACATGGCCGCAGACACGGATACAGCCCCGCTGTATACCCATCTCGCTGGCGCGTTGTCAAAGCTGGGTCTTGCTTACATCCACATCGTTGACCATAGCTCACAGGGTGCCCCCGAAGTGCCGGCGGCAATCAAGGCGGAAATTCGTGAGGTATTCCATGGCGCGTTGATTTTGTCGGGTGGTTACGATCGTGCGCATGCCGAGACAGATTTAATTGCGAAGCGTGGCGATCTCGTTGCGTTCGGCCGGCCTTTTTTGGCTAACCCTGATCTTGTGGCGCGCCTCAAAAACGGCATAGCGCTTAATCAACCTGACGCCAGCACATTTTATACGCCCGGTGAAAAAGGATATACCGATTATCCTGCCGCGTCCTGAATACCCTTTACGGTAAAGTTGGAGGCATTTTTTTCGTTGTAAAATGTATCATTCACCGCGTGACAAAATCTGCGGTGGGATTTATGATAATCAATCAGCGATGCAAGAATATTGGATATAGTATGGAGCATCGCGCGCGAAGGGAGGGGGCATGGCACGTATTATAAAAAAGGCAGCAACTCAAAAAAAACCAGTTCGTAAAAATCCAGTCCGGAAAAAATCAAGTACGGCCGTTCGCGCAAAGAGCGCACCGCGCCGGGTGATCGTGCTGGTCGCTACCCGCAAGGGCGCGTGGCTGTTGCACGGTGATGCAGCGCGCAAAACGTGGCGTATTGATGGGCCGCATTTCCTCGGCCATATCATCAACCATCTGGTGCTTGACCCGCGCGATGGCCGCACACTGCTGGCGGCGGCGAAAACGGGCCATCTTGGCCCGACAATTTTCCGTTCCACCGACCGCGGCCGTACCTGGAAAGAAGCCGCCAGGCCACCCGCGTTTGCAAAGCCGACCGATGGCGCAGATACAAAAATGCCAGCACGTGCCGTTGATCACACCTTCTGGCTCACGCCGTGCCATGCCAATGAGCCGAACGTGTGGTATGCAGGCACATCGCCGCAGGGTTTGTTCCGCTCTGAAGATGGCGGCGACACCTGGCAACCGTTCTCTTGTATCAATGATGACCCCCAATACCGGGCATGGATGGGTAGCGTGCAGGATGGCACGCCCGATGGGCCGAAGCTGCATTCGATCATCGTTGATCCGCGTGATCCGGCGCATCTCTACTTCGCTATGTCGGGTGGCGGTGTGCATGAATTAGTGGATGGCGGCCGTAGTTTTTCAACCCTTATTGCAGGTATGGATGTGGTGGGCGGTTTCGACGCCGCCAATGTCGCCTTTCACGACCCGCATTGTGTGCGGCTGTGCCCGAGTAATCCCGATCGGTTGTATCAGCAAAACCACTGCGGCATTTACCGGCTCGACCGACCCTCGAACCAGTGGGTGCGCATTGGCAAGAACATGCCCAAACGTGTCGGCGACATTGGTTTTCCCATGGTCGTGCACCCACGTGATGCCGACACCGCGTGGGTATTCCCCATGGACGGCCAGACCGTATGGCCGCGCACTAACCCGGACGGAAAACCCGCCGCCTATGTCACCCGCAATGGCGGCAAGCGTTGGGAACGCCTTGATGTTGGCTTGCCCGGCAGCCAGGCGTGGTGGACGGTGAAACGCCAAGCCATGACTGCAGACGCGCACGATCCCGTCGGCTTATATTTTGGAACGACCAGCGGAGAGCTATGGATGAGCCGCGACGAAGGCAAGCGCTGGACGTGCATCGCCCGCAATCTTCCTGAAATCTACGCGGTCGAGGCGGCGGAAGTGCGGTAAGCGTGCTGATGAAAGTCCTGATCCCCAGCCCGCTGCTTTCTTACACCGGCAAGAGCGAAGTCGAAGCCAGCGGCGCGACCCTCACTGCGCTGCTCGCTGACCTCGACCGCCAATACCCCGGCCTGCGATTTCGCGTCATCGACGAACAAGACCAGATGCGCCCGCACATGCGTTTCTTCGTTAATGGCGAGCAAGTGTTTGACATGACCCACCCCTTGTGCCCCGCTGATGCTGTTTATTTGGTACAGGCGTTAAGTGGTGGGTGAGTCCAGGGTCAGTGCAATTTGTATGCAATGATTTAGGTTGCCAGGTAAGTTTGTCAACGCTGCCATCCTGCGCCCGATGCAATCTTGATCAAGATTTCCAAGAACTTTTCCTTTAAATCAGGCGCTAATAAATCAGGCGCTAATTTTTAGCGCTCCGAGCGCTCCGCCGCATACAACGTATTTTGCAGCAACATCGCTACGGTCATCGGGCCGACACCGCCAGGCACGGGAGTGATCCAGGCGGCATGCTGGGCGGCGCTGTCAAACTCCACGTCACCGACTATCCGTCCGCTGGCATCGTGGTTAATGCCCACGTCAATCACCGTGGCGCCCGGTTTGATCCAGTCACCCTTGAGAAAACTGGGTTTCCCCACGGCAATCACCACAATATCAGCCCGCTGCACATGAGTATTCAGGTTTAGCGTAAAGCGGTGACAGGTAGTTACGGTGCAGCCTGCCAGCAGTAATTCCAGTGACATGGGACGGCCCACGATGTTGGACGCGCCCACCACCACGGCCTCTTTTCCCTTGAGATTTTGCCCGGTGCTGGCCAGCAACATCATCACGCCGTGCGGGGTGCAGGGGCGCAGGGCAGGTAGGCGTAGCGCCAGCCTGCCAACGTTATAAGGGTGAAACCCGTCCACATCTTTATCGGGGTGGATGCGTTCAATAATGGTTTCGGTGTTGATATGTGCAGGCAACGGCAGTTGCACCAAAATACCGTCGATGGCGGGATCGGCGTTCAGCTCGTCGAGCAGCGCGAGCAGGGCTGCCTGGGTGGTGTCGGCAGGCAGGTCGAAACTCCGGGACAAAATGCCCGCCTCGTTGCATGCGCGGCGCTTGCTGCCCACATATACCTGCGAGGCAGGGTCACTGCCCACCAGTACCACCGCCAGGCCAGGGGCGCGCTGGTGGCGTGCCAGGCGTTGCGCAACACTGTTTTTGATGGTGTTGCGCAGATCCGCCGCAATGGCTTTGCCGTCTATAATCTGAGCTGCCATATTCTGCACCTGTAAAATTGTAACAATCTATTCTACCCGTGATGCCACCCGTGACGCCATCGATGATTAACAAGCTACGCTGAATTTTGTGTAATGCCCCCATCTCGCGTAATATTAGTGTTTTACTGTGGATACAGCGGAGTTGAATGACGTGGCCGGAAAGACTTTATACGATAAATTGTGGGACGCGCATGTGGTGCGCAGCAATGAGGATGGCACCTGCCTGTTATACATAGACCGCCACCTGGTGCACGAAGTTACCTCGCCGCAAGCTTTTGATGGATTGCGCCTGGCGGGGCGCGCGCCGTGGCGCGTGTCGGCCAATCTGGCGGTGGCGGACCACAACGTGCCTACCACGGATCGCCGTCATGGCATTGCCGACCGGGTGTCGCGCCTCCAGGTGGAAACGCTGGACAAGAATTGCGAGGAATTCGGCATCACCGAATTCAAGATGAATGACTTGCGGCAGGGCATTGTGCATGTCATCGGGCCGGAGCAGGGCGCGACGTTGCCGGGCATGACGGTAGTGTGTGGCGATTCGCATACCTCTACGCACGGCGCGTTTGGCGCGTTGGCGCACGGCATTGGCACATCCGAAGTTGAGCATGTGCTGGCCACGCAATGCTTGATCCAGAAGAAATCCAAAAACATGCTGATCAGTGTTGATGGACGGGTAGGCGCGGGAATTACCGCGAAAGACATTGTGCTGGCGATCATTGGCCGCATCGGCACGGCGGGGGGCAACGGTTATGCCATTGAGTTTGGCGGCGATGCGATTACCGCATTGTCCATGGAAGGGCGCATGACAGTGTGCAACATGGCGATTGAAGCGGGCGCGCGTGCCGGCATGATAGCGGTGGATGAAAAAACCATCGAATACGTGCGTGGCCGACCCTATAGCCCCAAGGCTGACACCTGGGATCAAGCTGTTAGTGACTGGCGTGAGTTGCGTAGCGATGCTGATGCGGAATTTGACCGCGTGCTGCATGTCGACGCGGCCACCATCAAGCCGCAAGTCACTTGGGGTACCTCGCCGGAAATGGTGGTGGCGATTGATGGCCATGTGCCTGATCCTGATGCCACGCCCGATGGGGTGAAACGCGAAGGCATCAAGAATGCGTTGGGTTATATGGGCCTCACGCCAGGCATGGCGATCAGCGATATCCACATCGACAAAGTCTTCATCGGTTCCTGCACCAACTCGCGCATTGAAGACTTGCGCGCGGCCGCCAGCGTGGTGCGCGGCCGCAAAGTGGCGGGGAGTGTTAAACTGGCCATGGTAGTGCCCGGTTCCGGCCTGGTAAAGCGCCAGGCAGAAGCCGAAGGCCTGGATCAGATTTTCCGCGCGGCGGGTTTTGAATGGCGTGAGCCAGGTTGCTCAATGTGTCTGGCGATGAACGCCGACAAACTCGAGCCGGGTGAGCGCTGCGCGTCGACCTCTAACCGCAACTTCGAAGGCCGCCAGGGGCCGGGAGGACGCACCCATTTGGTCAGTCCGGCAATGGCCGCCGCCGCCGCGGTGGCGGGGCATTTTGTGGATGTGCGGGAGTGGGGATAACCTAGTAGTGCGTTTCACCAAAAGGCTTACACAATGAAACGGCGTCTTTTTTCGCCATACGTCGTTGCAACCCCTTGCCGCACAATGAGTGCGGCGGCGAGTTTGCGCCTAGTCTGGCAAAAAAATCCATCCATTTCATTGTGTAAGCCTTTTGGTGAAACGCACTACTAGGGGCGCATGAAAGAACTTAATCTTAATTTTTTGATCATTTAAAATAAATGTCCGAAGTATACATAGAAATATTATTCATAGCTTTGCTTATCTTGCTCAACGGCTTGTTTGCCCTGTCGGAGATGGCCGTGGTTTCCTCGCGCAAGGCGCGCTTACAGCAGCGCGCCAATGAGGGTGACGACAATGCGCGTGCCGCCCTTGAGCTGGCCAATAACCCGAATGATCTGCTGTCCACCGTTCAGGTAGGCATTACCCTGATCGGTATCCTGGCCGGTGCGTTTGGCGGCGCGACCATTGCCGAAGAGCTGGCGCTGACGTTACACAAGCTGCCTTTTCTAGCGCATTATGCCGACGCTATTGCGCTCGGCATCGTGGTGCTGGTGATTACTTTTTTCTCGCTCATCATCGGTGAGCTGGTGCCCAAACGCGTAGCGTTAAACCACCCCGAGCGCATTGCCGCGTTTGTCGCCAAACCGATGCGCATGCTGGCGATCCTGTCTACACCCATGGTGCGGTTGTTGGGTTTCGCCACGGATTTTGTATTGGGCATACTGCGCATGCGCGTGTCTACCGAGCCACCCGTCACCGAAGAAGAAATCAAGGTATTGATGGAGCAAGGCACGCGGGCGGGTATGTTTGAGGCGGCCGAACAGGACATGGTAGAGCGCGTCTTCAGCCTCGGTGAACGGCGTATCAACACCATCATGACACCGCGTACGCAGATCGCTTGGCTGGATTTTGACGACCCGTTGGAAGAAACACTCCTGAAAATGACAGAAAGCGCCCATTCGCGTTTTCCCGTGAAGCAGGGCACACTGGATAATTTTTTAGGCATTGTCCATGTCAAAGACCTGATGCTGGGCGCGCTGGCGGGCAAGCCAATGGATCTTAAGTCCGCGCTGCATCATCCCTTGTTTGTGCCAGAGAGCATGCACGTGTTGAAAGTGCTGGAGCTGTTCAAAAAAACCGGCACCCATATTGGCATGGTGGTGAATGAATATGGTGACATCCAGGGTTTGATTACGCTTAATGACGTGCTCGAAGCGATCGTGGGCGGCATGCCTTCACTGGCTGAATCGGAAGAACCGCTGGCGGTGCAGCGCAGTGATGGTTCCTGGTTGATGGACGGGATGATACCGGTAGATGAATTCCGGGAATTCATGGATATCGCGGATAAACTTCCTGGCGAAGAAAGCCGCCATTACCATACGCTGGGAGGGTTCGTCATGTCTTACCTGGGCCGTGTGCCCGCCAGCGCTGACCGTTTTGAATGGGGCGGCTTGGAGTTTGAGGTGATGGACATGGACGGTAACCGTGTAGATAAAATCCTCGTAACCCCTGCTGAAATAGGTTCTGTTGACATTTTGGATCGTAGCGAGGGTGCGTAGGGCCAAGCTCCCCAAAGTGTACGGACTCCCGGCCGCGGTAGATCCAAAATGTCCAAAGAACTTAAGTGGCCTTGATCAATTTCGTAATGTCATTTCGCACACACACCAACGGTCAAAATTACGGCTAAAAAATGCCCGGCCATTATATGCGTGACCCTTTCCTGCATTTTTCAATGGCGGATGATACATTAATGGCATGATTTTGCTATTATCCTAAAAACCTCCATAGGTTCCAACGGAGGTTTTTAGGGTAACCTATTCCACTACCAAAGCAATCGCCCCATAGGCTGAGCACGTTGCAGGAGGAGATTAGCATGATGGACACCCATTGGGCGCCGCCAAAGCCGATGCGTTATTCAACATTTTAATCACTCTCGCTACGGTTCCCACTAATGTTTTTAGGATTATTCCTATGAGCGGAATGCTGTCACTGACCAATCAATTTCTCATTGCCATGCCCTCTCTGGCTGATCCAAATTTCACCCAAAGTGTCACTTATATTTGTGAACACACCCAGGAAGGCGCATTGGGCATTGTCATTAATCACCCCTTGGATATCCAGCTCAGTGAGGTGTTACAACATATGAATATCGAGGCGCAGGCACCCGCCGTCCTGAATCGGCCGGTGTTTCTCGGCGGGCCACTGCAACGTGAGCGTGGTTTTGTCATTCACTCGCCCGTAGGTTCGTGGGACAGCGTGCTGAAAGTGGCGGACATCGGCATTTCCAGTTCGCGCGATATTCTTGAAGCTATCGCCCGGGGTAATGGGCCAAAACATACCTTGATAGCCTTGGGCTACGCCGCCTGGGGGCCGGGGCAACTTGAAAAAGAGTTGGCCAGCAATGACTGGCTGAATGGGCCCGCAAATACCAGTGTTTTATTTGATTTACCTTTTGGCCTATCACGGGAACAACGTTGGCACACCGCAGCGGCATTAAGCGGCGTGGATTTAAACAGGCTCTCGAATGATGTTGGCCACGCATGACCACGTATAATATAAGCAGACGCGTGGGCGCCTCCCCCACATCAGTTGACCGGCAATGACCCTATTGCGTCCGCGCACATTCCTGGGCTTCGATTTCGGCATGAAACGCATCGGTATCGCCACCGGTCAAGACTTGACGGCAACCACCACCGCGCTCGACGCCGTGCGTGTAACCGATGCAGTGCCTGACTGGGCCGGCATCACACGCCTGGTGAATAGCTGGAAGCCGGATGCGCTGGTGGTAGGCGTGCCGTTCAACCTGGATGGTACGGAACACGGCATGACACATGCCGCACGTGATTTTGGCGCCCAATTACAACAGCGTTACCAGGTGCCCGTACACATGATCGACGAGCGATTATCATCACGGGCAGCGCAGCAAGTTTTAGCGTCAAACGGTAAAAAGCGGCCAAAACCGCATACCCAGGCCAGCAAACAGCAGATTGACAGCGTAGCCGCGCAAATCATCCTGGAAACCTGGTTCTCTGAACAACGCATCAAACAATAGGTAACCCAATGGTCCAGCCTCCTAATATAGAGCAGCTATTCGCTACTGATATAGATCAAATCATCGTTACCATGGCGCAAAATCTTAAGGCGCGGCTGGATGCGCATCACGTCAAAGACCCGGCTATGGTGGGCATACACAGCGGTGGCGTGTGGATTGCGCAACGCCTGCATGCCTTGCTCGGCTTGCAGCAACCGCTGGGCAGCCTGGACATCTCATTTTACCGCGACGATTTCGTGCGCATCGGCATCAATCCGCAGGTGAAGCCCTCACACCTGCCCTTCAATGTTGATGACCACCATATCATTCTGGTTGACGATGTGCTCTACACCGGCCGCACGATTCGCGCGGCATTCAACGAAATTTTTGACTATGGCCGCCCCGCTGCCATTACACTTGTCGCACTGATTGATCGCAACGGGCGTGAGCTGCCCATTCAGGCAGATATCGTCGGACAACATGTGGATTTACCCCCCGGCACCCATATTAAATTAACCGGCCCGGAACCTTTGGCGCTGCGATTAAAGAACTCTATTAGCCCGATAAAATATGAAAAATTATAATATACAGTTTGATAAAAATGGCCGTCTGCGGCACTTCCTCACTATTGAAGGATTAAAGCGCCAGCTTCTGGTGGACATACTCGATACCGCTGAATCATTCTCCGGCGTCACGGCACAGAGCATTAAAAAAGTGCCGTTATTACGCGGGAAAACCGTGGTTAATTTATTTTTCGAACCCAGTACCCGCACCCGCACCACCTTTGAGCTGGCAGCCAAGCGCCTCTCTGCCGATGTGCTCAACATCAACGTCACGGCCTCCGCCACCACCAAGGGCGAGACCCTGCTTGATACCTTGCACAACCTGCAAGCCATGCACTGCGACATGTTCGTGGTGCGTCATGACCGTGGCGGCGCGGCGCACTTTATTGCCCAGCATGCAGCGCCCCATATCAGCGTTATTAATGCGGGTGATGGCCGCCATGCGCACCCCACCCAGGCGATGCTGGATATGTTCACCATTCGCCGCCACAAAAAAGAATTTGCAAAACTCAATGTAGCTATTGTCGGTGACATTTTGCATTCACGCGTGGCACGTTCGCAAATTCATGCACTGACCACACTGGGTGTGAACGAGGTGCGGGTTATCGGCCCGGAAACACTCATTCCCTGCGAAGTGGAAACCCTGGGCGTGCATGTTTACCATGACTTGCGCGAAGGCCTGCGTGATGTGGATGTGATCATTATGTTGCGCCTGCAACATGAACGCATGAAGGGTGCGTTACTGCCCAGCGAACATGAATATTTCTGTCTCTACGGATTAACCGAAGAAAAGCTGGCGTATGCCAAGCCCGATGTTATCGTAATGCATCCGGGGCCGATCAATCGTGGGGTTGAAATTGATTCGTCGGTGGCCGACGGGCCACGCTCCGTCATTCTCGAACAGGTCACACACGGCATTGCAGTGCGTATGGCGATCATGTCGATGGTACTGTCTGGATCATCATCAATCCCATTATCAATCCGCCCGCCAGGGATGGCGGAAGTGCCGAAAACGCAGGAGCAGCTTTCCGGCAAGGCCAACTCTGAAGGAGAAATTATCTGATGCGCTTGCGTATTATCAACGGTCGCATCATCGACCCCGCCAATTCAATTGATAGTGTGCAAGATATCTGCATCGCCGATGGCGTTATTCATTCCATCGGGCAATCTATTGACAGCACATCACGCGGCTTCACCTCAACATCACGCGATTTCACCGCGGACCGTGAAATAGACGCGACCAATTTAATTATCTGCCCCGGTCTCGTCGATCTCAGCGCACGCCTGCGTGAACCGGGTTATGAACACAAGGCTACCATCGCCAGCGAAACACGCGCCGCGGCCAGCGGCGGCATTACAACTTTATGCTGCCCGCCCGATACCGACCCCATCATCGACACGCCCGCCGTCGCCGCACTGATACGCAGCCGTGCCGAAGCCGCAGGCTATGCGCGCATCGTACCGCTCGGTGCGCTGACCCAAGGCCTGAAGGGCGAGCATCTCAGTGAAATGGCCGCGCTCAAAGAAGCCGGTTGCGTAGGCGTAAATAATGCCTCACGCCACATCACCAACCTCCATGTGTTGCGCTGCGCCATGGAATACGCCGCCACGCAGAATATCACGGTGTTTTTAAACGCTGAAGATTATTGGCTGCGCAACCAAGGTTGCATGCACGAAGGCATGGTCAGCACCCGCCTCGGCCTGCCCGGCATTCCTGAGTCTGCCGAAATCGCCGCCGTGGCGCGTGACCTGGTGCTCATTGAACAAACCGGCGTACGCGCCCATTTCTGCCGCTTATCCACCGCGCGCGCGGCACGCATGGTGGCACGCGCGCGTTACGAAGGCCTGCCCATCAGCGCCGATGTCAGCGCCCATCATTTATATCTCACGGAAATGGATGTGGGTGATTTCAATAGCCAGTGTCACATCGAGCCGCCCCTGCGTACGCAGCGCGACCGCGACGGCCT
>JAGVME010000088.1 GCA_020053945.1 Gammaproteobacteria bacterium | reverse complement strand
AGGCGATGTTGCCATTGGCATCATAGGTGGTGTTCGATGCATCCCCGCCGCAGGTGGCACAGGGTTGGGTGACGCCGGTGCTTTTGACCACGCCGAGGAGGGTCTGGAAACTGTAGGTGCGGGCAGTGCCCAGGGCGTCGGTGACGGTACTTGAGCCGTTGGTGTTGTAGATATAGTGGATTTCTGTGTGCCACCGGCATGTTCGGTAGAAATCGCACGACCCAAGTCATCATAGCCATAGGTGGCGAAACGATTGCCGTTTTCGTCGAGGATGCCGGTGAGGGCTTGAGGGTAACGGGTGTTTTCATAGAGGTAGGTGCGTATCTTGCCATCGGGGTAGGTGACGGACGCCAGATTACTCTTAATATCATACGCATAGCTAAACACGCCACCCGCCGGGTCGGTCAGGGTGCTGATGCGGCTTTGAGCGTCGTAAGTGAAGCCGAGTGCGCGACCAAAGCTGTCGGCGACACGAATTAATAACCCCGGCTCTGGTGCAATCGTGGCCGAGGTGGTGGTGTCGCTGTAGGCGAGACTTTCCGTCAAACCACCACGGTGGGTGATAACCGTCAGCTTGCCTTGGGCATCGTAGGTTTCTACTTCATTATCCTGGGTGGTGAATTGCCAGCCGGTGGGATTACCATCGCCATCGGTGAAACGCACCAGGGTATCTTTAATATCTGAATCCGGCACCCAGCGTGTTCCCTGCAAGGTGAAGTATCGGGCCTTGCCATCGGGGCGGTTGACGGTGGCGGAGGTTAACAATGTTTCGGTAGCATCGCATTGGGGTGTCCAAGCACCAGTGACATTCCTGTAATAGTCGGCATCCCGGCACGGTGGATCCAGCGGGTTAGCTAGAAAGTTGATACTGCGCTCGTAAGCATGCCGCCAGTTCGAACCTATTTTGAAGGAGCTGGCCTGCTCGCTCAGTTCGCTGTTATATGTCCGATAGAATGTGGACGAAAATGGCGTGGGCGCACGGTAATCGACCTCTTCCTGATATTTATTACCTGTGCCGTGATTGATGGGGTTTTCGATGGGGCAGAACTCCGGAGTCCCCGGGTTTTTCCCCACAATTCGAATAGTACCCATACTATTGTTATTCACACATACTCGTTCCTGGCTGGGATCCCAAGGCTCAATTCGCTCCGGAAATGCACGAAAACCGGCATTGCAGAATCGATACCACACAAAATGCCAACTATTATTAGTGTATTCTCCGTAATCGGGCATATAGCAATAAATTTTTACCGCAGGATTTGCCCCCGCCTGCACAAGCACAAACCTAGAAAAACCCAGCGTGGGTTGGCAGAAAAATTTGCCCAGCTTTTCTGCTGATGGAAAAAGAAGGGCGCCTATCTGGGAACCCATAAGGTACCCTTCTATAATCGGTCTGGTCTGAATGTCGGCACGTGCCTGTGATGGGATGCTGGACAATCCCACCAGCAGGGCAACAGCGAGGGGGGTGATCAAGCTTTTATGAATGAGCGCCGTAAAGATGCGCGCCTCTTTCAAGTGGCGATAATGCTTTAAAAACCCCGCTACTTTGTCAAAGATACGCATCGCATTTTCTCACTGTGAATTTTCATGGGGTCGTGCAGGGCAAGAGGAGAGATCGAACGGCATGCATAGTCCCTATCACCCCGATCAAGGCAATTTTTTATAAACTGTACGGGTTGGTTAAGCCAAATCCAGCACCCGGAACAAGTTGAGTATAAAATGTGGCATCTTTAAAATCTTTCTTGACTCAAGTGAGAAATCTTTGATGTCATGGAAGCTCTGATTAATTCCTCTGTGTCATTTCGCCGCTCCTGGCTGCTCCCGTGCATCCATGCGCTCACAGCACTTGTGCATCCCTGCACATCGAACCGCAGGGAGAAATCCTTGTTTCGAATGGGATGAGAAATCTTCCTGATTTTATTAATTCTCGCGGAACAGATTTCTCGCTAACGCTCGAAATGACAATAAATCGGCGTTTACCCAGGTACAAACCCATATCAATCAAACCATGGCCCAACTTCAGCCAATACCAAGCCGCCGACCACTAACAGCCATACGATCGTGATCGGGATAAATATTTTCCAGCCCAGGCGCATGATCTGGTCATAGCGGTAACGCGGGAAGGTGGCGCGGAACCACAGGAACAGGAACAGGAACGCCGCCGCCTTGCCCAATAACCACGCGATGCCGGGCATCCATGCAAAAACATCTTCCAAGAACGGAATGCCCTGGAATGGCGACAACCACCCGCCGAGGAACATCAGTGACGTGAGTACGGATACCAAGATCATGGCGGCATATTCGGCGAGGAAGAACAGCGCGAACGTCATGCCCGAATATTCAACGTGGAAACCCGCCACAATTTCGGATTCGCCTTCGGCCACGTCAAAGGGGGCGCGGTTGGTTTCAGCGACGCCGGAAATAAAAAATACCAGGAACAGCGGCAACAACGGCAGCCAGTACCAATGCAGAAAACCGCCTTGCTGCGCCAGCACAATTTCCCGTAAATTCATGCTGCCCGCGGCGATCAGCACTCCCACCAGCGCAAACCCCATGGCAATTTCATAAGACACCACTTGCGCGGCAGAACGCAATGCGCCCAAAAACGCGTATTTGGAGTTGGACGCCCACCCAGAGATGATAATGCCGTAGACGCCCATGGACGTCATGGCCAGGATATACAACAATCCGGCATCAACATTGGCCAACACCAGGGTGTCATCAAATGGAATAACTGCCCACGCCGCCAAGGCGGGAGCCAATGCGGCGATGGGGCCTAACACAAACAAAAAACGGTTGGCGTTGGTGGGGATGATAATTTCCTTGAGCACCAGCTTCAAACCGTCGGCAATCGGCTGCAACCAGCCACGCGGCCCCACACGGTTGGGGCCGATACGCACCTGGATAAAGCCAATCACTTTACGTTCGGCCAGGGTAAGGTAGGCCACGGAAAGCATGATGGGCACCGCAATCGCCACAATCTTCAAAACGATTTTCAGAAGTTCAGGAATGTCGCTCCATAGGCCCTGGATCAGTTCAAACATGGGATGCCACCCTGCTACTACTGGATCCACTGGGGGCTGTGCCGATTGCCGATCCAGCCAAATGCGATGCCGTAGCGTGACCCGCGTTGCGCGTGTTGCTGCGCAATACCTGCCGCGCGGCGGCTGCCTCTTCAAAACAATACGCCCCTGCCTGGCCGTCGGCTGTCTGCTGCAAGGCATCGCAACGCCGCACAATCGCATCCACCGCATACATCGGCGCGGCGGTAATGCGCAAGGTGGTATCCGTATTCAAGGCCTCCGGGCAGAGCCACGGCATGGTGTTCGCGGCCATGGCGCTACCGGGAGGCGCAACCAGGGCACGCACTTCGTCGCGCACATCTTCCGATGACATGTATTCAAATCCGGGCAAGTCAAACAGATTGCCCATAACACGCAGCACTTTCCATGCGGGACGCGCTTCACCCAACGGTGCGACTACGCCCGCAAAGCTCTGCCACTTCCCTTGCGCATTGACGAATGTGCCAGAGGTTTCGGTGAACGGCGCAATAGGTAACAACACATTGGCATAGAGTTGCATGGCATCGGTTGTATAGGCGGTGAGGGATACCACAAAGTCCGCATCGGCCAATGCTTCCATGGCAAGCACGGGATTGGCGCAATCAAACTCGGGTTCAATGCCCAGCAACAGGTAACTTTTAAGATTGGCTCTCCACATGGTATTGGCATCGAGCCCTTGGCTGGCCGACAATTTACCCGCTGCGCTACGGTGCGGCAATGCGCCCGCCTGCCAACCACCGACACTGTTACCCGACTCTGGTAAATAACCCAGCACGGCATTAGTTAATTGTGCGATCACACCCGCCAGCGCACGCAACGTCGACAGTGCGGGATGCGCCAATGCCTGGTTGCCTAACAGTACCGTTGGCCGGGTTGACTGATGCAAACGCCTGGCGACATCGGTATGCGCATCTGTCACCGTAACGTTTTCCAATAGCGCTTCCAGGCCGTGTGGCGCAGATGCGCCCGCAAATAATGGCGCGGATGCACCGGTGATGCGCAACAATGCCTTCACCACGGCGGCGAGATCATGCTCCATACCTGCCACGCCGGACGTTAGCTGTGCTTTGACGGGGAAATTAAAATCATGGCGCTGCGCGTTGACGAACATAATGCTTGCGCCATGCAATGCCGCTTTACGCAAACGCAATCCGGCAATCGGTTGCTCTTTGCGTACATTGGAACCAATCAGCAATGCGGTATCCAGCTTTTCAAGCTCCGTGATGTCCTGGCCTAACCAGGGGTAAAGCGGCGCGATATCCTGGTCACTGAAATCCTGCTGGCGCAGGCGATGGTCAATATTATCCCCGCCCAGCGCGCGCACCAGCTTTTGCGCCAGGTACATTTCTTCAACGGTAGCCATCGGTGAAACCAGCGTTCCAAGCTGTGTTGCGCCATAACGCATGAGGATCGGCTTTAACCCAGCCACCATAAACTCAAATGCCGTTGTCCAGTCAACCTCGTGCCACTTGCCATCTTTTTTGATCATCGGCGCACGCAGGCGGTCATCACTGTTCAGGCCGTCATAACTGAAACGGTCGCGGTCAGAAATCCAGGTTTCATTGATTTCTTCATTCTCACGTGGCAAGAAACGCATGACCTTATTGCCACGCACGTCGACACGCAGATGGGAACCCATGCAATCATGCGGTGCGATCGTATCGCGCTGCGCCAATTCCCACACACGGGCCGTGTAACGGAATGGTTTGGAGGTGAGCGCGCCTACCGGGCACAGGTCAATGACATTGCCCGACAACTCGGACACCATCGCTTTTTCCACGTAGGTGCCAATCTCCATATGCTCGCCACGGCCTGTCGCGCCCAGCTCTTTGATGCCTGCCACTTCCTGGCCAAAGCGCACGCAACGTGTGCAGTGGATGCAACGCGTCATTTCCGTAGAAATTAACGGGCCGATGTCTTTATCTTTAATCACGCGCTTCTTTTCCATGAAACGCGAATTACTGGCGCCATAACCCAGCGCCAGATCCTGCAAACCACACTCACCCCCTTGGTCGCAAATCGGGCAATCGAGCGGATGGTTAATCAATAAGAATTCCATCACGCCTTTTTGCGCATCGAGCGCGCGCGGTGATTTGGTGTAGACGCGCATCCCTTCCGTCACCGGTGTCGCACAGGCGGGCAACGGCTTGGCGGCCTTGTCCACTTCCACCAGGCACATGCGGCAGTTGGCGGCGATCGACAATTTTTTGTGGTAACAAAAACGCGGAATAGGAATTCCCGCGTCATCCGCGGCTTCGATAATCATTGAGCCATCTTTCGCCTGAACCCGCGCGCCATCAATTTCGATGTTTATCATAATTGTTTGCCCACCATTAATCGTTAATTGACCATTCATTGATTGGGTACGCTAGACCATCATGCGGCGCTAACATGCAACGCATCGGGCGCATGCTCGACCCTGGCATGATGATCCACCATGCACTGACGGTGATCAATGTGGTACTGGAATTCTTCACGGAAATGCTTGATGAAACTAATCACCGGCAATGCCGCCGCATCCCCCAAAGCGCAAATGGTGCGGCCCTGTATTTTATTGGATACATCCACCAGCATATCCAGGTCTTCCTGCTTGCCGTGCCCATGCTCAATGCGGTGGATCACCCGTGACAACCAGCCTGTGCCTTCGCGGCACGGCGTGCATTGTCCGCAGGACTCTTCATAATAAAAATGCGCAATGCGCGCCAGCAGGCGCACCATGCAGGTGGTTTCATCCATGATGATCACGGAACCCGCGCCGAGCATCGAACCCACCTTGGCGATGGAGTCATAATCCATGGTCACACCCATCATGACATCACCGGGTACCACCGGCACTGATGAACCGCCGGGGATCACGGCCTTGAGTTTACGGCCACCGCTGACACCGCCCGCCATCTCCAGCAGTTTGGAAAACGGTGTGCCCATCGCCACTTCATAATTACCGGGTTTGTTCACATGGCCTGACATGGAAAAAATTTTGGTGCCGCCATTATTCGGTTTACCCAGGTCCAGAAACCAACGGCCACCGTTTTTCAGAATCAAGGGTACGGATGCCAGCGTCTCGGTATTGTTAATCGTGGTGGGGCGGCCATATAGGCCATAACTGGCGGGAAAGGGCGGCTTGAAACGCGGTTGACCTTTCTTGCCTTCCAGTGACTCCAGCAGAGCCGTTTCTTCGCCGCAAATATAAGCTCCTGCCCCCAGATGGGAATGCAATTCAAAATCAAAGCCGGAACCCATGATGTTCTTGCCGAGGAAACCCGCGCGGCGCGCTTCTTCCAGCGCGCCTTCGAAGCGCTCATACGGTTCCCAAAATTCGCCGCGCATGTAGTTATAGCCCACCGTGGCGCCGATGGTATAGCCCGCAATCGCCATGCCTTCGATCAACGCATGCGGGTTGTAACGCAAAATATCGCGGTCTTTAAAGGTGCCAGGCTCGCCTTCATCGGAATTGCACACGATATATTTCTGGCCAGGCACATTCCGTGGCATGAAACTCCACTTCAAGCCGGTGGGGAAGCCTGCGCCGCCGCGGCCGCGCAAGGCTGAAGTTTTGAGTTCAGAAATGATTTCTTCGGGCGGGGGTTTTTCCGCAAGGATTTTTTTCCACGCCTGATATCCGCCCACGCTGAGGTAAGACTCCAGCGTCCAGGGCTTTTCAAGGTGCATCGTATTAAAACAAACTTCGTTAGCCATATCTGCCCCCTTTAAAATTAGCCAAGCGTCGCGAGGATTTCATCAATTTTTTCGGGTGTCAGATTTTCATGGTAATGCTTGCCAATCTGGAACATGGGCGCACCACCGCAGGCCGCCAGGCATTCGACTTCCTTGAGCGTAAACTTGCCATCCACCGTGGTTTGCCCCAAACGTATCCCCAACTTGGTTTCAAGATGCGCCACAATCTCGTCCGAGCCGCGCAACATGCAAGAAACATTGGTGCAGACGCTAATCTTGTGGCGGCCAATCGGTTTAAGTGAATACATGGTATAAAACGTTGCCACTTCATAGACAGAAATGGGTTCCATTTCCAGGTACGCGGCCACTTCATCCATTAATTCTTTACTGAGCCAGCCACCGTTAGCGTCCTGTACAATATGCAGCGCCGGAATGACGGCGGACTGCTTGCGCTCGGGCGGGAAATTACCCACCCAGCGGTCAATGGCGGTACACACTTCCGGAGAAAGTGCGGGGCTTTTTGCCGTAGCGGTATCAACTTGAAACATTAACGATCAACCTCACCAAACACGATGTCCTGCGTACCGATAATAGCGACCACGTCTGCGATCATGTGCCCACGCACCATTTCGTCCAACCCTGCGATGTGCGCGTAACCCGGCGCACGGATTTTCATGCGGTACGGTTTGTTGGCGCCATCCGACACCAGATAAACACCAAATTCACCTTTGGGATGTTCAACGGCGGCATAGGCCTCGCCTTCCGGCAAACAAAAGCCTTCGGTAAACAATTTGAAGTGATGTATCAACGCCTCCATATCACCCTTCATCTCCATGCGGGACGGCGATGCAATTTTGTGATTGTCCACCATCACCGGGCCGGGATTTTTGCGCAGCCAGTCCACGCACTGGATAATAATCCGGTTTGACTGGCGCATTTCTTCGACGCGTACCAGGTAACGGTCATAGCAATCACCTTCCACGCCTACCGGAACATCAAACTGCAAACGGTCATAAACTTCGTAGGGTTGCTTCTTGCGCAGATCCCACTCCACGCCCGAGCCACGCAACATCGACCCGGTGAATCCCATCTGCAAAGCACGCTCCGGGGTTACCACGCCAATGCCGACTGTGCGCTGCTTCCAGATGCGGTTATCCGTCAGCAGGGTTTCGTATTCGTCAACATACCCGGGAAAGCGCCGTGTGAAATCTTCAATAAAATCGAGCAATGAACCCTGGCGATTGGTATTGAGTTCATCCACCTGTTTCTGGTTATGCCATTTGGATGCCTGGTAGCCGGGCATGCTGCCTGGCAGGTCGCGGTATACGCCACCGGGACGGTAATAGGCTGCGTGCATGCGCGCGCCTGACACGGCTTCGTAGCAGTCCAGCAAGTCTTCACGCTCGCGGAAACAATACAGGAACACGGTCATGGCGCCGATATCCAGCGCATGCGCGCCCAGCCACAGCAGGTGATTCAAGACGCGGGTGATTTCATCAAACATGACGCGGATATATTGTGCGCGCAGCGGTGGTTCAATGCCGAGCAGTTTTTCCATGGCCAGCACATAGCCGTGCTCGTTACACATCATGGACACGTAATCGAGACGATCCATGTACGGAATGCTTTGGATGTAGGGTTTGCTTTCCGCCAGTTTTTCAGTGGCGCGATGCAACAGGCCAATATGCGGATCGGCGCGCTCAATCACCTCGCCGTCCATCTCCAGCACCAGGCGCAATACACCGTGCGCAGACGGGTGTTGCGGCCCAAAATTCATGGTGTAATTACGTATCTCAGCCACGCTTCACCCCTTTATCACTACTGACACCTTCTTCATAGCGATTGTCATGGCGGATCACGCGCGGCACCAGGATACGTGGCTCGATGCTGACCGGCTCGTATACCACACGCTTTTTATGCGGGTCGTAACGCATTTCAACATTCCCAATCAGAGGAAAATCCTTACGGAACGGATGTCCGATAAATCCGTAATCAGTGAGCAGGCGACGCAGATCAGGATGCCCATCAAACAGGATGCCAAACAGGTCAAACGCCTCGCGCTCATACCAGTTGGCCGCATTCCAGATATCAGCCACAGAATCAACGCGGGGCATATCGTCGCTGGATATCAGTGGCGGAAACACTTTAAGGCGCAGGCGCTGGTTATTTTTTACCGATAATAAATGGTATACCACGGCAAACCGTGGCCCTTGCCAAGGCGTCTCGCCATACTCCAGGTAATCCACACCGCACAGGTCGATCAATTGCTCAAATGAAAATTCCGGCTCATCACGCAGCGCCATGCACACTTCCCGCAATTTTTCGCAGGGCAGTTGTACTGTCACTTCGCCCACTGCCACACGACACCCGGCGAGGCTGTCGCCAAAGCGCGCTTGCAGTGCATTTGCTAAATCCTGTTTTACATCAGACATGGATCAATAACTCGGCCATAATTTATTAGGAATTTATCGGGAATTCAGTGACAATCTATCGTCAACCTATCGAAAACTTAACGTGCAATGGTGTTAGTGCGTTTAATTTTGTTCTGTAACTGGATCACGCCATACAGCAACGCCTCGGCGGTCGGCGGACAGCCGGGCACATAAATATCCACTGGCACAATGCGGTCACAGCCACGCACTACGGAATATGAATAATGATAATACCCGCCGCCGTTGGCGCAAGAGCCCATTGAAATCACCCAGCGCGGTTCACTCATCTGGTCATACACTTTGCGCAGGGCGGGCGCCATTTTATTCACCAGCGTGCCTGCCACCACCATCACGTCAGACTGGCGTGGGCTGGGACGGAACACCACACCGAAGCGATCGAGGTCGTAACGTGCGGCACCCGCGTGCATCATCTCTACCGCGCAACAGGCCAAGCCAAATGTCATGGGCCACAGCGAGACAGTGCGCGCCCAGTTAATGAGCGCGTCGGCCGTAGTCGTAACTACGCTCTTTTCGAGGATGCCTTCTATTCCCATTCCAGCGCCCCTTTCTTCCACTCATAAATAAAGCCAATTACGAGAATGGCCAGAAACACCACCATCGCCATATAACCAAACATGCCAATTTCCGTCAACACTGTGCCCCACGGAAACAGGAAGGCGATTTCCAGGTCAAATATGATAAACAGGATAGCAACCAGATAATAACGCACGTCAAATTTCATGCGTGAATCTTCAAACGCTTCAAAGCCACATTCGTAAGGGGAATTTTTTTCGCTATCAGGACGATGGGGCGCAATCAAAAAGCCACCCACCACCGGGGCAATGCCAAAGAAGGCGCCCATCGCAAGGAATACCAATACGGGTAAATAGTTTTCTAGCATGTACCCCCCCGCGTTCTAATCGTTTAGGGACCCCCGGTTCGGTAGCGAACGGACGTCATCCAATATCATTATGTTGTCCAGCAAAAATACGCTGGTTTTCGAGTCTATGGCACCTCACAAGACACTGTCAAGTGATTATCTTCAAAATGGTTCTGGAAATTTACTAAAAATCCCCACTATGCTGAATCGGGAGGGGAAATGAGGGGGATAGGGCCTCGTCGAACAAGCCTCTGCTAGAGCCTCAAACCATACTACTTTAGTATTTAATCTTCAATACCTTAAGGGAATTAGTAGAGTTTAATTCTCTCATCCCAAAACTTTAGGGGCCATGAGGCGATACGCATGATTAAACAGGATCAGCTTGAAAACAAAACCTTGATAAAAAATAAGAATTTTGCAAAATCCAGTTAAAATAGAGGGTTTTTGGGTAATTTTGATAATACGGCAGATAAAAAAATTAACATCATTTTTATTTCTATAAGGAGCCTGAACGCTAGGGCGTGTCCTTAGCTAAGGAATATCACCGCTGCGGTCAGATGATCAGCGGTTTCTTACCGCGCCCCATTTACCACAATAGATTTTCCCTTCGCCGAGATCAGGTGTTGGTCTTCAAGTCCTTTCAACACGCGACCCACCATTTCTCGGGAGCAACCGACTATACGTCCTAATTCCTGGCGCGTAATCCGGATTTGCATGCCGTCGGGGTGGGTGATGGCATCCGGTTCCTTGCACAGGTCGAGCAAGGTGCGTGCGATGCGTCCAGCGACATCCATGAAGGCCAGGCGGCCGACCATGCCGCTGGTGCGGCGCAGGCGCAAGGCCATCTGGCTGGCCAGTTCAAAAATAATATCCGGATCTTCAATCGCCAGTTGGCGAAAGCGTGGATAGCCGATTTCGGCGACTTCGCATTGAGTGCGGGCACGTACCCAGGCGCTGCGTTTTTTTTCTTCGTCGAACAGCCCCATTTCGCCGAAGAAATCCCCGGCGTTCAGGTATGACAAAACGATCTCATGACCGTCTTCATCCTCAATCAAAACGGTTACCGAGCCTTCGACGATGTAATACAACACGTCGGTTGAATCACCGGCATAGATCAATACGCTTTTGGCGGGGTAGCGGCGTTTGTTGCAGTGCGCCAGAAAGCGATCAATGGCCGGGCTGCTAATCTTCCTTTTGGTTGGCATGAGGTGTCTCCTACAGTTCAGCGGTGTTATACAGGCCGCTTAAAATGCCTGTCGCTATGTATAGCCATACCTGTATTAGCGGCTGATCACAGGCGTTTATAAAGGCCGGGGCTGTGATAAACTTCTATAAAGATAATGGCCTTGCGGAGGAAGCATCGTGAAAGCGCGAATCAAGTGGGTGCAGGATGTCATGTTTGTCGGCGAATCAGAAACCGGCCATGTGGTGGTGATGGACGGCGCGCCGGATATCGGTGGGCGCAATTTGGGCGTACGGCCCATGGAAATGCTGCTGCTGGGGTTGGGGGGTTGCTCGGCGATTGACGTGATGCTGATTTTGAAAAAATCCCGTGAGGCGGTGGACGATTGCGTGGTGGAGATCGATGCCCATCGCGCGGCGCAGGATCCCAAGGTGTTCACCCAGATTCATGTGCATTTTGTGGTCACAGGTAAGGCGTTGAAAGAGGCCACAGTGAAGCGCGCTATTGATCTGTCTGCCGAAAAATACTGTTCAGCGTCAATTATGCTGGGTAAAACCGCCGTGATTACGCATGATTACGAAATCCGCGAGACTGCATAAGGTATGATCACCCCTAATCCCGCCTTGGGGCTGCGCCATATCGCCCTGTTTGTGAAAGACCTGGAAGCGTGCGAGGGTTTTTACGTCGGTTTGCTGGGCATGACGGTAGAATGGCGCCCTGATCCGGATAATGTGTATCTTACCTCGGGGCATGATAATCTGGCGCTGCATCGCATGCCGACCGGGTTTACGTCAAGCGGCCAACAACGCTTGGATCATATCGGGTTTATTGTCGAATCCCCGCAGCAAGTGGATGTTTGGTATGATTTTCTGCGCGCACATGAAGTGCCCATGAAGACCGCGCCGCGCACCCACCGAGATGGCGCGCGCAGTTTCTATTGCCTGGATCCTGAAGGAGTTACCGTGCAAATGATTTATCATCCCCCCCTCAGCAAAAATAGTGCATAATACGGCGCTAAATTATCGCGCGTGATGCTGCGCGTTTTTGCAGGGTATTGACTGGCGTGTATAGGGCACCTCTAAAAATTCGATCAAGCCGATGATGGCACCAAAAGTAGGCGCCTCCAGGCGAGGCGCAAACGGGCGAAAAAGCGGAGTTTACACGTAGTAAATGAGCATTTTGAGTCCGTTTGCAACGCAACCAGCGCGGCTTCAGCGGATTTTTAAAGGTGCCCTATGGGTGCCGTGCGGGAGATATGAATTGTGGTAAAGCCGCTTAAAAAACTCAAGCTTCAGGGCTTTAACAACCTGACGAAATCGCTGAGCTTCAATATTTACGACATTTGCTATGCCAAAACGCCCAAGCAGCGCCGTGAATATATTGAATATATCGACGAGGCCTATAACGCCGAGCGTTTGACGCAGATTCTCACCGATGTGTCGAACATCATTGGCGCGACCATCCTCAACATCGCCCATCAGGATTACGATCCACAGGGCGCCAGCGTGACCATGTTGATCTCGGAAGAGCCCGTGGCCGCGCGCGATATCTCCAACACCGAAGCGCCAGGCCCGCTGCCCGAAGCGGTGGTTGCGCATCTCGACAAAAGCCATATCACCGTGCACACTTACCCCGAGAGTCATCCTGGCAGTGGCATCAGCACTTTCCGCGCCGACATCGACGTGTCTACCTGCGGCCGCATCTCGCCGCTGAAAGCCTTGAACTACCTGATTCATACGTTTGAGTCTGATATCGTCATCATGGACTACCGCGTGCGCGGCTTTACGCGGGATATCACCGGCAAGAAACTGTTTATAGACCACAAGATCAATTCAATCCAGAATTACCTGTCCAATGACACCAAAGATCGTTATCAAATGCTGGATGTCAACGTCTACCAGGAAAACATCTTCCACACCAAGATGATCCTGAAAGAATTTGATCTTGACAACTACTTGTTTGGCACTGGTCAGAAAGACCTCTTGCCTACGGAAAGTAAAAAAATCATGAAATGGTTGCGGCGTGAAATGGCTGAAATTTTCTATGGCCGGAATTTAAAAAAAGGCCTTAAAGTATAGCGTGCTGTCATTTCGAGCGCAGCGAGAAATCCTTGTCTTAAGTCTCGACTGTATCTACGATCCCTTTTACCCTTGAAAACCCAACCAAAAACCGGCCAATTACGCATCATTGGAGGGCGCTGGCGCAGCAGAAAGCTGGCGTTCCCCGATGTGGAAGGTCTGCGCCCCACGCCGGACCGGGTGCGTGAAACGGTGTTTAACTGGTTGCAAGCGGTGGTGCCGGGCGCTAGCTGCTTGGATTTATTTGCCGGCAGCGGCGCATTAGGCCTGGAAGCGTTATCGCGCGGCGCGGCGCATACAGTATTTGTTGATCAGGATGCGGCGGCGGTGCGCTGTGTGCGCGAACACTTAATCACCCTCGATGCAACTGATGCGCAGGTAATGCAGGCCGATGTGCTTGCGTATTTGCAGAGTGGTCGCTTCCGGCATCCTGTGCCGTCCACGGATGGACAAGTGCCGCGAGCGCAGGATGCGCAGGAGCGGCCCTCCCGCGACACTGGTGCATCCCTGCACGGCGCACAATGCTTTGACGTGGTATTTATCGACCCCCCGTACCGGCATTACGATCTATTGCAAATTTGTTGTGCGCGCCTGGAAGCCGGGGGCTGGCTTGCGTCACGGGCGTATATTTATCTGGAAACAGAAAGTAGTCGTAACCTGCCGCCCTTGCCGCCCCACTGGAAAGTAATACGCAGTAAAAAAGCCGGGCAAGTCGGGTATCATCTGGCGTCGCGCGAAGCGCCGCATAAACCGTAAAACGAAGAACCCACCATGCGCGCTGCGCTTATAAAATTATTGCTGCGATTATTTGCCCGCTTGCCCTTGCGTATGGCGCATGCGCTGGGCGCGATCATTGGCACATGGTTGGTGTTTATGCCGAACAAATTGCGCACCATCACACGCATCAATATCGCGCTGTGTTTTCCCACTACGGGCGAGCAGGAGCGCAAGCGTTTGCTGCACCGCAGCCTGATCGAAACCGGCAAGACGCTGACAGAGATGGGCGCTTTATGGCTCTGGCCCCGGGACAAGATGCTGGCGTTGGTTTCGCGGGTAAGTGGCGGGCATCTGGTGAAAGAAGCGCTTGCACAGGGTAAAGGCGTGATTCTGGCGTCGCCGCATCTGGGGTCGTGGGAAGTGGTGGGGTTATATTGTTCCGCCCATTATCCCATCACCAGCCTGTATCGCCCCCCGCGCATGAGCGAACTCGATAACATGATGCGCGCCGCCCGGCAACGTCTCGGCGCAACGCTGGTGCCTACCGATGCAGGGGGTATTCGCGCCTTGTATCGCGCGCTGGACAAAGGGGAGGTGGTGGGTATTTTGCCCGACCAAGAACCGGGCGCGGGCACAGGGATTTTTGCGCCATTGTTTGGCGTGCCTGCGTATACCATGGTGTTGATGGCGCGCTTGGCGCTGAAAACCAAAGCCCCAGTGATTTTTGCCTATGCGGAGCGCTTGCCCCTCAGTTCGGGCTATCATCTGCATTTCCTGCGCGCACCGCCTGCGCTTCATGAAGGTTCCGTAGAAGATGCTACGTGCGCAGTGAACTCCATGGTAGAAGAGTGCGTACGCGCATTGCCAGATCAATATCAATGGAGTTATAAGCGTTTTCGCAGCCGACCAACGGGCGAAAAACGCTTGTATTAAATGGGAGCAGATTATTTATGGCAGAAAATTCCTTGACAACACAAGAAAAGTGGGACGCACTTTACCGCAACTCAGAAACGCCTCCTGATGTAGCGGCGGTGTTGCGCGAAAATGCACACTTGTTACCGACTTCGGGCAAGGCGCTGGATTTCGCATGCGGCCTGGGAACCAATGCACTGTTTCTTGCCGCGCAAGGTTTGGAAACCCATGCCTGGGATATTTCACCGGTAGCAATTACCCTGTTGATAGAGACAGCCAAGGCGCGTGGTTTGACATTGCAAGGCGATGCGCGTGATCTGGCGGCCCAGCCACCGTTGCCTGCAAGTTTTGATGTGATCGTCTCATGCCATTTTCTGGAACGCCCACTTAACCCACACTTAATGGCCGCGCTGCGGCCCGGCGGATTACTATTTTATCAGACCTTTACCCTGGAGCGCGTTGATGATTCCGGCCCAAAAAATGCTGAATATCGCTTGGCAGTGAATGAATTGCTCACCCTATTTCCCGGCCTGCGAGTGCTGGTTTACCGGGAGGAGGGTTTAGTGGGCGATGTGCGGCGAGGGTTCCGTAACAAGGCGATGCTGGTGGCGCAAAAGGTAGGTTAATAAGCGGGTCCTATAGAGGTTCGTTGAAGCTCTGGGTTTTATTCTCAGTTGCTTTCAAAAGATACTATCAATAATTCACCACCATGCCGAACGCCGTCGACTGCGGTACGGTCCCCAGGGGATAAGGTGTAGATGAATCAACGAAACATTAGTAGATCCATAGCGCTTTGGCTATCCGCTTGTTTCAGTGCCGCATGAATTGGAGATACAATCACTACGCCTCCTTCAGCCCTTTTTTTTCCCCCCACGGCGCTGAGGGTGATATGAAAGCAGGGGGATGGATTGGGGGTTTTGTGTTACGATTGTGTCCCCTGCGGATATCTTAAGGTGTAAATACTGACATATGAGCTGGTTTGGAAAATTAATCCCTTCAAAAATCCGCACGGATGCACGCCAGAAAAAATCGATCCCGGAAGGTTTGTGGGCGAAGTGCACCGCATGCAGCGCGGTGCTATACCGCGCCGAGGTAGAGCGTAATCTGGAGGTGTGCCCGAAGTGCGCTTATCACATGCGCATTGGCGCACGTAAGCGGCTGAATGGTTTTCTTGACCCTGAACCGCGTAACGAGATCGCAAAAGAACTGACGCCGGTGGATATCCTCAAGTTCCGTGACAGCAAAAAATACCGTGACCGCTTGTCGCTGGCCACCAAAGAAACCGGTGAAAAAGATGCCTTGATTGTCGTGCAAGGCCAGGTCAAAGGCTTGCCTCTGGTAGCGTGTGCGTTTGAGTTTAATTTCATGGGCGGTTCCATGGGCGCGGTGGTGGGCGAGCGTTTTGTGCGCGGCGTTAACGCCGCGCTCGAACATAATATCCCGCTGATTTGTTTTTCCGCGAGTGGCGGCGCGCGCATGCAAGAAGCGCTGTTTTCGCTGATGCAAATGGCCAAGACCAGCGCCGCGCTGGCGCGCTTGAGCAAGCAGGGCACGCCGTATATTTCGGTGATGACAGACCCTACCATGGGCGGTGTATCCGCGAGCTTTGCCATGCTGGGTGACCTGAATATCGCTGAACCCAATGCGCTGATCGGCTTTGCCGGGCCGCGCGTCATTGAACAGACGGTGCGCCAGACATTGCCTGAAGGTTTCCAGCGCAGTGAATTTCTGCTGCAGCATGGCGCCATTGATTTAATTATTGATCGCCGTGAAATGCGCGACCGCATCGCGTCCATGCTGGCGATATTGACGCATCAGGAATTACCGGCAACTGCGCCTGCTTGAAAGCGGGCCTGATGCAATCCACCGCCCATCCCCATCCCCATCTCTATCCCCATGCGCTTTAATACCCTTGACGAGTGGTTAGCCTGGCAGGAAACACTGCATCCTTTGGCTATTGACCTGGGGTTGGAGCGCATCCGCCCGGTGCTGCTGCGGTTAGCATTACAACAACCGCCATGCGCCGTTATCACCGTGGGCGGTACCAATGGCAAAGGCTCGAGCGTGGCGATGCTTGATGCCATATTGCGGGCGGCGGGTTATCGTGTCGGCGCCTACACTTCCCCTCATTTGTTGCGCTATAACGAGCGCATTTGTATTGACGGTGTTGCCGTGGATGACGCGACCTTATGCGCGGCCTTCGAGCGTGTGGACCAGGCGCGTCAGGATGCATCGCTTACCTATTTTGAATTTGGCACCCTCGCCGCATTTTCCATTTTTGCCGCCATGCAGGCGACCGCAGCGCCACTTGATGTCGTGATTCTCGAAGTAGGCATGGGTGGCCGACTTGATGCCGTGAACCTGTGGGATGCTGACGTAGCGCTGGTGACGGCCATTGGTATCGATCACACCGCTTGGCTGGGCGATACGCGTGAAGAAATCGCCTTTGAAAAAGCCGGCATTTTCCGCGCCGGACGCCCCGCCGTGTGTGGCGACCCCGATCCGCCACACACCTTGTTGCAACATGCTGATAAAATAGGCGCACCGCTATATCGCTTTGGACGGGATTTTGGGTATAACGTAGACGGTATGGCGTGGTCGTGGTGGAGCGTAACGCAACGCCGCCACGCGCTGCCGCACCCCGCCTTGCGTGGCCCGTTTCAATTGCAGAATGCGGCGGGTGTATTGATGGTGCTGGAATTGCTAGGGCAGGCACTGCCCCTGCCAGTGAATCAGGGCGATATTCGCCAAGGACTCAGCGCCGTGCAACTGGCGGGGCGGTTTCAAGTGTTGCCGGGCATGCCGCTGCGCATTCTGGATGTGGCGCACAACCCGCACGGCGCGCAGGTGTTGGCGCAGAGCTTACGCACCCAGCCATGCGCGGGCCAGACACACGCCGTAATGTCGATGCTGGCAGATAAAGACATCGACGGCGTGATCAGCGTCATGCGCGATGTGATTGATGTGTGGCATGTGGCCGGGCTGGACGTGCCACGCGGCGTATCAGGCGCGCAGCTTGCCGGGCGTTTGCAGGCGGCAGGTATCACCTCCGTGCATGTGCACGCCAGTGTCACAGCGGCGTATCAGCAGGCCGGGAGCCACGCGCAGCCGATTGACCGCGTGGTGGTATTTGGCTCGTTTTATACCGTGGCAGAGGTTTTGAATGGCGGCTGATATTGGCGCCCAGAGTGACGCGGCTCGCATCACTGATCCGCAGTTGAAAACCTTCAAGCAGATTGATGATCTGCATCACTGCGCCAAGGGCAGCGCTTTTCGTGCATTCAAACAACTGTCCATGCGGCAACAAGGACAGTGGAGGGAAGGAGAGCATTTTTATTGCGTTGATTCACGCACCCAGCCAGCGCTTTTCGCGCAAATACAGCGCAGTGGCAGGTTGTATGCCAGCACCGTTAACGCGGTGCTGGTTACGGATGCTGGCTACCAAACGATAGCGCAAATTCTTGCAAACACTTATGATTCCAGGAATCCCTAACATGGTTGATAAAAAATGGAAAAAAGCCAATTAAGGCAGCGTCTTGTCGGCGCCCTGGTGCTGGTGGCATTGCTCGCGATCATCGTTCCGTTTTTTTTGGGCGATCAGCCCGACATGCCGCCAGAACACATTGCCAGCATCCCTCCTGCGCCGGAACAGATTCCGGGCGCTGATCTTCCCATAGAAGAAGGCACCCCGGAAATGCCGGTTGACGAAGTCACCACTGACACCGTAGTCGACGCCGCCACGCCGCCGGCCACGGAACCTGGGGTGAATGCCGATGCCGTGCCGGCCCCTAGCGCACCTGTCCCGGCGCCAACAAAGCCGTCCGTGCCCAAACCAGCGCCAGGGGTCACGCCAGCCGCGTCACCCGGTGCCGCGCGCAGTGAAACTAAAGCGCCCGCCAACGCATGGGTAGTGCAATTAGGGAGTTTTTCCAGCGAACAAAATGCCTGGGCATTGCGCGATAAATTACGCAATAAAGGCTATCACGCCTTTGTCGAACGCGTTTCTGAGGGCAGCAAAATGGTGATTCGCGTGCGTATCGGCCCCGAGTTGCAGCGCGCAAAAGCCGAAGCTGTGCAGCAGAAGCTGGAAAAGGAAATGAAGATCAAGGGCATTGTCATGGCTAAATAACCTTGTGGATTTGAAAAAACACTTGAACCGCAGAGAACACAGAGAAAACCAGTGCTGTGCCAAGGTGTGGCGTATCATCTGCGGTAAAATGCCGTTTTCAGGTTTATCTAGACAAAAAAAGGGGCGGTATTAACCGCCCCTTTTTTATTAACCAACCTTACTCTCTAGTAATTAGGCTTGCTGTCCCGGGGTCCCGTCTTGCGCACAGGGCGTGAGAACGAGATTTTCGGGCGGTTTTCGCCAGTACGGGGAGCAGAAGGCCGTTGATAAGTGCTATCGCCGCGTGGGGTTGAGTTGTCATTGCCACGGCTGCTATAGCTTTCCTTGGTCGCTCCCGGCATCCTGCCTCCTGCGACACTAGCTCTTCCCTGTGCGTCGCGTTGCGCTTGTGCATACGGAGACGGCGCACGTGCCGGGCGATCACCTGCGGTGAAAGACGTGTCCCGACGGGGAGCATGGTCGCGTTGGCCGGAGGGTGCGTGCGACGACTCGGAGCGTGGGCGGTCAGGACGGAACGAGTTGGTGCGCGGTGCATCCGAGCGATTAAAGCGATCCGCGCCTTGACCCTGACGCGGTGCGCCAGGACGTGCAGACCCGCCCCCCGGACGACGGCCTGCGCCGCTGCGGGGAGACGAATACCGTTCGCCCGGCTTGGGTGCAGGACGGCGTGGTTCCAGGCCAAGTATCACAGTGCGATCCAGACGGTTGCCGGTAAGGCGTTCAATCTGCGCCAGTTTGCTCCAGTCATCGGGGCCAATCAGCGACACGGCAATGCCGAATGCGCCGCCACGGCCAGTGCGGCCGATGCGATGCACATAATCTTCGGCAACCATCGGCAGGTCAAAGTTGATAACGTGGGTCACGCCAGTGATGTCCAGGCCACGTGCCGCCACGTCAGTGGCCACCAGCACCTTCACATCGCCACGGCGCATGCGTTGCACCGTGCGGTTACGCGCGCTCTGCTTCATGTCACCATGCAATGCGGCACACGGGTAGCCCTGTTCGCCCAGATCTTCGGCCAGTTTATCCGCACCGCGTTTGGTGGCGGTGAAGATAATCGCCTGGGTCATATCCTGACCATTCAGCAAATGCTGCAACAATTGATTCTTGTGCTTGAAGTCATCGGCTTGGTGGATGCGCTGTTCGATATTGGCATGTTTTTCTTTCACGCCCGATACCTGGATACGCAGCGGGTCTTTGAGCAAACGACGCGCCAGTTTTTCCACATT
>JAGVME010000048.1 GCA_020053945.1 Gammaproteobacteria bacterium | reverse complement strand
GGGGCGTATTTTCGAACCTTTTTTTACCACCAAACCCGTCGGTAAAGGCACCGGCCTGGGGCTTTCCCTGTCTTGGGGAATAGTACAGCGCCATGGAGGACACCTGGAAGTGCGCAGCAAGGTAAATGCAGGCACCTGCTTTCGCTTGACCTTGCCTGTGCATGCCCAAAATCACCTCCAGAAAGACGCGGCAGCCACCGGCAAACACCTGATATAGAAAGCGGACAGACCGGGGATCAAAACGGGCTTTAAGAAACTATCCACGGCCTCGCTGAAGGGGCATCATGGCGGTGAACGCCCGACGCTGGGAGCGTTGAGCCGGGAATCCGAACGCCCAACAGGGATGTTGGTCGGGGCGAGAGGATTTGAACCTCCGACCACCTGGACCCCATCCAGGTGCGCTACCAGGCTGCGCTACGCCCCGATTTTTGAACATACCCCCGAACGACCATGAGGGTAACGCGTGGGGGGCTATGATACTGCATTGCGCGGCTGACCACAAATAAAAAGCTATCTTGAAAACGGCGGGTAAACCCTGGCGGGAACGGCTGATAGGCTGTCAGGCCCGGAGAATGCGTAGCAGGTCTTCGAGTTCACGGCGCATTTGCTGCACCATTTGCTGGCTGTGATTAACATCGTTTTTTACATCTTCACCCGACAAGCGCTGCCGCGCGCCGACTATAGTAAAGCCATGCTCATATAACAAGTTACGGATCTGGCGCGCCATGACCACATCCTGGCGTTGGTAATAGCGGCGGTTGCCGCGCCGTTTGAGGGGTTTGAGCTGGGGAAACTCCTGTTCCCAGTAGCGCAGCACATGCGGCTTTACATCGCACAATTCGCTGACTTCGCCAATGCTGAAATAGCACTTGTTGGGAATGATGGGTAAATCAGCATCCCCACTGGCATTCAGCGTGCTTTCCAGGTTATTGCTGGCTTCCGGCATAAGCTTCTACCCGCGCTTTGAGTTTCTGCCCCGGATGAAATGTGACCACCCGACGCGGCAAGATGGGAATTTCTTCGCCGGTCTTGGGATTGCGTCCGGGGCGCTGTTTTTTATTGCGCAGGTTAAAATTGCCAAAACCGGACAGCTTGACTTGGGCGCCGTTGGATAACGCCGCACGCACTTCATCAAAAAACAATTCGACGAGTTCTTTGGCCTCCCGCTTGTTTAAACCCAGCTCTTCAAACAATTTTTCGGCCATTTCTGCTTTTGTCAACGCCATAGTTCAGTCTCTCAATTTAGCGCCAAGGTTTACCCTAAGCTTATTCACAACCTGTTCCATAAGAGCATCAATATCCCCGTCCGTAAGGGTGCGCGAAGAATCTTGCCACGTCAAGCCCAAAGCAAGACTTTTTCTTCCAGGATCAACACCCTTACCCCGATAAACATCAAATAACTGCACCTCTTGCAATAATCCACGCAGCAACCCGCCTGCCGCCTCTGTAATACAGGCACGTACCCCCTGCGCCGAGGTGGCTTCGTCGACAATCAGCGCGATATCGCGGCGAACTGCTGGATATTTAGATAGTTCACGGAAGCGCGGCAAGCGCGCCTGCCCTATCGCTGCCAGGCACAACTCAAACAGAAACACGCGCCCGGTCAGTCCCAGCTCATTTTCCAAAGCGGGATGTATGGCACCCACCCAACCTACGGGCTCACCGTTATCCGTCCGCGTAATGCGGGCAGATTGGCCGGGATGCAATGCTGCGTGTCCCCCGTGATGCTCAGGCGTCGCTGTAAAGGTAAAACCCGATACGTCAGCAGTCAGCCCCAAAATAGCCTCAACATCGCCCTTGATGTCATAAAAATCGACCGGACGCGCGGCTTCGCCCCACTGTTCTGCGGAAAAGGAGCCATAAATCATGCCGGAAATAATTTTTTCTTCTTTGGTTTCATTACCTTCCGGTATAAACCTCGCACCCACTTCGAAGAGCCGTATGCGCCCCTGCTGACGGTTTTGATTATGGATCAGCGCCTGCATCAAACCCGGCCACAAACTGGTACGCATCACCGCCATCTCGGCAGAAATGGGGTTGGCCAGCGCCAGCGGCGTAATGGACGGGTCAAAACGGCGCTGCATGGCCGGATCAACAAAACTATAGGTAATCGCTTCCTGATAGCCACGATCTATCAACAACTGACGCAGTTTACTAATGCTGACCATCGCTTCCGGCTGCGCCGCAATCGCCAGCGCACCGTGCGGGTGATGGCTAGGCAAGGTTGTGTAACCCACCACCCGCGCCACCTCTTCGATTAAATCCGCTTCCAGGGCGATATCAAAACGGAAGCTGGGCGGCGTCACCTGCCAGCCGCCCGCCACGTCAACCACCTGCATGCCCAAACGTGTCAAGCTATCGGTGATCTGCCCATGCGCAATGTCCGCCCCTAGCAAACGCTGGATGCGCGCAGCGCGCAACATCACGGGCGGACGCGCGGGCAGATGTGCCTGCGACACCACCTCCGTCACGGACCCGGCTTGACCACCGACAATCTCCAGCAGCAACGCCGTCGCACGTTCCATGGCGCGGCGCGGCAACTGTGGATCAACCCCGCGCTCAAAGCGGTGCGACGAATCAGTATGCAGCCCATAACGGCGCGCCTGGCCGGTCACTGCGCTTTGCGAAAAGAACGCGCTCTCCAGAAATAAAGTATCCGTATTATCACCAATCGCGCTATCTTTACCACCCATGATGCCGGCCATTGCCTGCGGCTGGTGCGCATCATAGATCAGCAGCGTCCCCGCCTGCAAGGTCATGCGCTGCCCGTCGAGCAGATTAATCTGTTCGCTGGCCTCTGCATGACGCACCTGAATGCCCCCGCTGAGTTTCGCCAGATCAAACGCATGCATCGGCTGACCCAACTCAAGCAACACATAATTGGTTACATCCACCACCGCGCTGATGCTACGCACACCACTGCGACGCAGGCGTTCACGCATCCACAGCGGTGTTTCCGCGCGCGGATTAATGCCCTTGATGACGCGTCCCACATAACGCGGGCAAGCGGCAGGGGCCGCCACAGTAATGGGGAAAATATCAGTGATAGTCGCTGGCACATCTGCGATGTGCGGCGCCGTCACTGCCAGCCGGTTCAAAACCGCCACCTCGCGCGCAACACCCGCCACGCTCAGGCAATCACCGCGATTGGGCGTCAATCCCAACTCAAAAGTGACATCATTCAAATTCAGATAATCACGTATATCAGCGCCAATCGGCGCATCGGCGGGCAGCACCATCAATCCTTCCGAGACTTCTGCCAAACCCAACTCTTTGGCAGAGCACAACATCCCAAAGGATTCCACGCCACGCAACTTGGCGCGCTTGATTTCAATACCCCCCGGCAACGTGGCGCCGACCAAAGCAGCAGGCACGCGCAACCCGGCACGCACGTTCGCCGCGCCACACACAATACTCAAAGGGGGTGAACCATTGCCAACATTCACCTGACAGACGCGCAAGCGCTCAGCATCCGGGTGCGGTGTCACCGCCAGCACTTCGCCCACCACCACACCCTTAAACTCAGGTGCGACCGGAGCCATAGCGTCTACTTCCAGCCCCGCCATCGTCACCTGATGCGATAACTCTGCGCTGGTGAGCGCCGGACTCACCCATTCACGCAACCAATGTTCACTGAATTTCATACTTACCTAATATCGATGTGTAAAACATTTACTCCCCTCTCACGCTTGCGGGAGAGGGGTCGGGGGAGAGGGTGCAGCGTATCTGTTCCAGTACACCCTCCAACTGTTGCATAACCTCATTGTTCCAAAACCGAAGCACCGTATAGCCTTGGCTGCGCAACCAAGCATCCCGACCCTGATCATATGCCACTTGTTCAGCATGTTGGCCACCATCGACCTCAATAATCAGCTGGTGCTCCAAGCATACAAAATCCACTATGTAACGGCCTATTGGCTTTTGCCGCTTAAATTTAAAACCCATGAAACGATGCGCCCGCAGGTGATACCATAGCCGTTGCTCGGCTGCAGTCTGATTGCTGCGTAAGGTTTTAGCGTTGTTCAACATGCCCTCTCCCCAACCCTCTCCCGCAAGCGGGAGAGGGGGAAAGTACGTAACATTACCTAAGCAAACTGCCTGAGAAACCGCAAATCATTCTCAAAAAACAACCGCAAATCATTCACGCCATAACGCAACATGGTAAGACGCTCAACGCCCATGCCAAATGCAAAGCCGGTGTAACGTTCGTTATCGATGCCGACATTCGCAAACACCTGCGGATGGATCATGCCGCAACCCAGCACTTCCAGCCAGCCGGTGTGTTTGCACACGCGGCAACCCTTGCCACCACACATCACGCACTGAATATCCACCTCGGCTGAAGGCTCGGTGAACGGAAAGTATGACGGGCGAAAACGCACTTTAAGATCGCGTTCAAAAAAGGCGCGCAGAAAATCATCCAACATGCCTTTCAGATCCGCGAAACTGACGTTCTCATCAATCATGAAACCTTCCACCTGATGAAACATCGGGGTGTGCGTCAAATCCGAATCACAACGATACACACGCCCCGGTGCGATCACCCGTAACGGCGGTTGGCGATCTTTCATGACGCGGATCTGCACGGGTGAAGTATGGGTACGCAACACGGTGTTACTGTTGAAGTAGAAGGTATCATGCATGGCCCGCGCGGGGTGATGGGCGGGAATATTCAATGCCTCGAAATTATAGTAATCGCTTTCTACTTCCGGGCCTTCTGCAACCTCAAAACCCACTTGTGCAAACAGCCGCTCGATGCGCTCCAGCGTGCGGGTGATCGGGTGCAAACCGCCTGTCGCCTGACCACGACCCGGTAAGGTGATGTCCAGCGATTCTGCTGCGAGCTTGGATGACAACGCCGCGCCCTCCAGCACCGTACGCCGCGCTTCCAGTGCCACCTGCGTGCTTTCCTTGGCAGCATTCACTGCTTGCCCGGCCTGGGGCCGCTCGGCAGGCGAGAGATTGCCCAGCGTTTTCAGGTATTCTGTAAGCAGACCTTTTTTACCCAGATAGCGCACCCGCACCTGGTCAAGATCCGGCAAGCTTTGCGCCTGCGCAATCTCGGTTTCGGCCTGTTGTATGAGTTCGGCTAATTGCACTTATACATCCCCGTTTGCACTGAACCAGCCCTCTCCCCAACGGCTACGCCCCCCTCGCTCCGCTCTCCCCGCAGAGCGGGAGAGGGAGTGTCTGAAATAACGCTCTGACTCCCCTCTCCCATGCATGGGAGAGGGGATGGGGGAGAGGGTAACTCAAATGCCAGATACAAAAACAAAACAGGGGAAAGGCAGTTGGCCTTTCCCCTGTTGTTACAGTACGTACCCTGTCATCAAAAACAACAAGGTACCAGGTTAGCTTATCAAGCTGCCAGACCGACCTTGGCTTTTTCCGCAATCACGGCAAACGCCGGTTTGTCAAAAACGGCAATATCAGCCAGCACTTTGCGATCAATCTCAATCGAGGCTTTCATCAAACCATTGATCAGGCGGCTGTAAGACAAACCACATTCACGCGCTGCGGCGTTGATGCGGGTGATCCACAATGCACGGAACTGACGCTTTTTCTGGCGACGGTCACGGTAAGCATATTGACCGGCTTTGATAACGCTTTGGGTCGCAACACGAAACACATTGTTTCGCGCACCACGGTGGCCCTTGGCTTGATCTATAACTTTTTTATGTCTGGCGCGCGCAGTGACGCCACGTTTTACTCTTGGCATAGCTTAGCTCCTCGTTCCTTAACTGTACGGCAGCAGACGGGCGAGGCCTGCTACATCAGATTTATCTACCATGCTACCGGGGCGCAATTGACGCTTGCGCTTGGTGCTTTTCTTGGTGAGAATGTGGTTACGGAACGACTGCTTGTGCTTAAAGCCGCCCGATGCCGTGCGTTTAAAACGCTTGGCGGCACCGCTGTTTGTTTTCAACTTGGGCATTTCAAAAACTCCGCATTTAGTAAATTACACAAGCGGACAGCTCGACCTTGCAACAACAAGGCAAGTATTGTCCGCGACTATTTTTTGGGGGACAGCACCATCACTAACTGACGGCCTTCCATTTTCGGGTGTTGTTCCACAACACCGTAATCCACCAGATCGGTCTCAAGGCGTTGTACCACCTTCATTCCCAGCTCCTGGTGCATCAACTCACGACCCCGGAACCGTATGGTTACCTTGGCCTTGTCCCCTTCTGTCAGGAAACGTATCAGGTTGCGTAGTTTTACCTGATAATCCCCTTCGTCCGTCCCTGGGCGAAACTTGATCTCCTTAACCTGGATTTGCTTCTGTTTCTTCTTCGCAGCATGCCGCTTTTTGCTTTCTTCGAAAATATACTTGCCGTAGTCCATGACCCGGCATACTGGCGGGACGGCGTTGGGAACGATTTCGACCAGATCCAGTTCGGCATCCAGCGCGGCTTGCTGCGCCACGCGAATCGGCACTACACCAAGCATTTCTCCCTCGGCACCGATCAGGCGAACCTGGGGCACCCGTATATCTTCGTTGAGGCGAACTTCTTTTTCAGCGGCGATACTCTAATCCTCCAAAACAGTAAGACCGTGGCTTGCAATAGCGGCATTTAAACGACCCAAAAAGGCTTCCAATGGCATAGAACCCAGGTCTTTGCCGCTACGCTCGCGCACAGCCAGCGTACGATCAGTCATTTCCCGATCTCCTATCACGAGGAGATACGGCACACGTTGCAACGTGTGCTCACGAATTTTAAAGCCTATCTTCTCATTTCTCAAGTCCGATTTAACCCTAAACCCTAGTTTTTTTAAGGATTCGGTAATTTCCTGGGCATAATCGGCCTGTTTGTCGGTAATATTCAGCACCACTGCCTGTATCGGCGCCAGCCAGGCCGGGAACAGACCCGCGTGGTGTTCGGTGAGAATTCCGATAAATCTCTCCAGCGAACCCAAAATGGCGCGGTGCAACATCACTGGCACCTGGCGTGCGCTGTCTTCGCCGATATATGAAGCATCAAGGCGCTCTGGCAGGGCAAAATCAAGCTGGATGGTGCCGCACTGCCAGACCCGGCCAATGGAGTCTTTCAGGGAAAATTCGATTTTCGGGCCGTAAAACGCCCCTTCACCCGGCTGCAAATCCCATTGCAGACCTTTGCTGTTAAGCGCCTGTTCCAGAGCATGTTCGGCCTTGTCCCACAGCGCATCGGCCCCGACACGTTTTTCGGGGCGGGTGGAGAGCTTGACTAGCACTTCAGTGAAGCCAAAATCCGCATAAACGGTGTGCACGAGGTCAATAAACGCCGACACTTCGCCCTGAATCTGCGCGTGGGTGCAGAAAATATGGGCGTCGTCCTGAGTGAACGCGCGCACCCGCATGATGCCGTGCAGCGACCCGGAAGGTTCGTTGCGGTGGCAAGAACCAAATTCAGCAAGCCGCAACGGCAGCTCGCGGTAGCTCTTAAGCCCTTGGTTAAATACCTGAACATGACCCGGGCAGTTCATCGGCTTAACGGCAAAGTCCCGCGCCTCTGAGGCGGTGGTAAACATGTTTTCACGGTAATTTTCCCAGTGTCCGGATTTTTCCCACAGGCTGCGATCCAGCACTTGCGGGGTACGGATCTCCTGGTAGCCGTTGTCGCGGAACACGCGGCGCATGTATTGCTCCACCACTTGCCAGATCGCCCAGCCGTTGGGGTGCCAGAACACCATGCCCGGCGCGTCTTCCTGGGTGTGAAACAGATCCTGCTGCTTGCCGATTTTACGATGGTCGCGCTTTTCGGCTTCTTCGAGGCGGTGCAGATAGGCGTCCAGCGCTTTCTTGTCCGTCCAGGCGGTGCCGTAGATGCGTTGCAGCATTTCGTTTTTGGAATCGCCCCGCCAGTAGGCGCCCGCCACTTTCATCAGCTTGAAGGCCTTGATTTTGCCGGTGGAGGGCACATGCGGGCCACGACACAGGTCGGTAAAATCGCCCTGATTGTACAGCGACAAATCTTCGTGGGCGGGGATGGCTTCGATAATTTTGGCTTTGTATTCTTCACCCAGCGCACGGAAGAAATCTACGGCGGCATCGCGCGGCATCACCGAACGTGTTACCGGCAAGTCCTCGGCCGCCAGCGCCTGCATTTTGGTTTCAATGGCCTGCAAGTCTTCTGGGGTAAAGGGGCGTTTGTAGGCAAAGTCGTAATAAAAGCCGTCTTCGATCACCGGGCCGATGGTCACTTGGGCGTCGGGAAACAGCTCTTTAACGGCGTGCGCCAGCAGATGGGCACAGGAATGGCGAATGACCTCAAGCCCCTCAGGGGATTTTTCGGTAACAATGGCCAACTGCGCATCATGGTCGATGAGAAACGAAATGTCCACCAGCGCGCCACCCACCCGCCCCGCCAGCGCGGCCTTCGCCAAGCCAGCGCCGATATTGGCCGCCACGTCACGCACGGTAACAGGGTGTTCAAAACTGCGCTGACTGCCGTCTGGGAGGGTTACAATGGGCATGGGATTATATTTAGGGTGATTCTGGTAGGCGCGATTGGACTCGAACCAACGACCCCCACCATGTCAAGGTGGTGCTCTAACCAGCTGAGCTACGCGCCTGCAATTAAAACAGGAGCGGCAAAATACCATAATTGGCGGCAGGAAACAAGGTTGGATGCTGTCCAGCGCCCCTTGACCGAGATTCCCGATTGCCCCTGGCGTGGCATATCCCGAAAAAACTTAACGCGGGTCAAGAGAAATTAGATTGGATTGCCCGGGGGACGCCCCATTTTCACTTGACAACCTCACGCCCAGCATGGGATCTGGAGCCGCCACCACCTCCCTGTACGGGAGTGTCATGGTCATGAGCATCACACTACCGTCCCACCGTGGGATGGGCGTTACCGGGCGCCGCACGGTACGCCAGGCAAGGCCTTTCAGAAAGGGCTGAAAATCATGCAGTGGCTCATTAAACACATTATCGCCTAAGGGCACCGTAAATAATGGCAGGGGGTGTTTCATGCGCACGGAAGTGACGTTTCCCACCCATAAATTTTGCCTGGACGTACCCAGTTTCACGTCAGAAGGCCAGAGGCGCAATACCAGATAGCGATCCGCCACCGCGCCCGTGCCAGGGCGCGGGTCAGTCGTAGCGCCGGGGCGCGGATCACTAATAGCGCCAGCGCGCGGGTCAATAACAACCCCTTCATGCACCAGCACTAACGCTTCCTGACGGCCATCATGCACCTGGGGCAAAATCGGCAATTTGCCTATTGCCGGTGTGGGCGATAACCAGTTCAACACCCCCGCCACATTTAATGGCGCCGGGGCATGCCAACCTTGCGCCTCTAAATGGGCGCGCAGCATGGGCAGGCTCCCTGCCCACTGCACTGTCAAGGGTTGTTCAAGCTGCCCGCCAAAGTCGATGCGGTACGCAGGCAAACCCTGCCATTGCTGTGTCCACCAGTCATTTTGATCAAGCATGCGCACCACATAGCGGGGCGCGTAGCGCTGTAAATTTTCTTCATACTGGCCGCTGATATGCCAAGCGCCGCTTAATAGCAACACGCTAATCACCACGCCCATTGTGCCGCCCACCGGCAGTTTGCCGGGAGTGCCCGTCAAACTGTTCCGCACCTCGGAGGGGGAGGCATGCCGCACATAGGCAATACCCAATAAAGCCGTCCACGCCAACCCCAGCGTTAACCCGCCCACGGTATCCGACAATGACCCGATGCCCAGATACAAATGGGACAACACGATAGACGTCATCAACACACCCGTCATGGCATACGGCAGCCAGCGCTGCGGGCCAGGCAATTCACGCGCCACCAACACCGAAAGAAAGCCATACATCACCATGTTGACAGTAATAGCGCCACTGGGAAAACCCAGCGTGGCAAGGGTGCTATAAATAGCTTCTGGGCGCGGAACGTGGAGGATTAGCTGTAAAATCAATGGCAGTAACGCACCCAAACTAACCGCTGCCACCCAGTGTACCGTGGCAAACCAGCACCGTCGCCACGCCAACCAGGCAAGCATTGCCAATGCCAGCGATCCCACTATCAACGCATCGCCGAGCCCGGACACCAGCACCATCACCTGGTCTGCCCAGGGGGTGCGCAGGCCCTGCATAAAATGCGCAATGGAACTATCAATATATGTCAACGGGTTGTCAGTAACGACGCTGGCCAGCACCCGGGTAAGTAACCACGCAAACGCCGCCGAAGCGAGCAGCAATACCCCGGCCAAAGTAAACAGCCCCTTTAGCTCCGGATGGTCAGGATCGAGTACCGCCGCCGTCACATTTCCCAGCACCGGGTGCTTGTGCCCCCACGCCACCGCCCGCACCAGCATGGCGCTGGCACGTGGTTGCAAGACCATATACAAACGCCGCACACCCCACACCGTGAGCCACAGCACCGCCACCAGCCCCACCACCCAGATCGCCAGACGTGACGCCACCTCCGAGGCCAGCCCCATAGAAGCGCCAAACACCACACCGGGCAGGATATAGGCAGGCGCCCAGATCAAGGCTGAGACGACATTCACCACTGTAAAGTGCGCAGGCGACATGCCCATCATCCCCGCGATCGTCGGAATCACTGGCCGCACCGGCCCAACGAAGCGCCCGAACAGCA
The DNA here is from genome assembly GCA_020053945.1 of Gammaproteobacteria bacterium. GTDB lineage: Bacteria > Pseudomonadota > Gammaproteobacteria > Ga007554. The sequence goes on along the minus strand of JAGVME010000048.1, from coordinate 1,741 downwards.
CGCTTTTACCACCGTGCTTGAGGAAAAACCCCTCGCCCCGACTCACCAGCCCCGGAAAGCGCTTCAACGGCCACATACCGCGCAACCGATCTTTAAAATGATGGCCGATCCAGAAGCTGATGCCATCCCCCACTACCGCACCCAGCGCCGCCCACCCCAACGTCTCCCACAGATTCAACACCCCGGTGGCCACCAGTGTGCCCACACCGAACATGACAATCGTGCCGGGTATAACCAACCCGACAATCAGCAGCGACTCGGCCACCGAGAGCAAAAAAACGGCCAGCCCCGCCCACGTCTGGTTAAGGGCCACCCAATCAAGTAATGGTTGTATGTAAGCTTGCATGTGGGGGAGATTATAATCGTATATGGATGCGGATGGGGGATTCTAGCCCGCACGAGCGGAAACCATGTAACACCCATCCCCCTGACCGCCCAGTTTTTGCTGGTAGAAGGCTTTACCCAAGTAGGGGGTTGGAACAATATGGCGCGAACAAGAACGACTGCGCCGACGCGACACCGGGTTGAACAAATGGGCTGAGCCAAGGTCTATAGGGGTCTATAGCGCGCGCGACGGCTCACCGCCCCCGTCGCACATCCGGGCGATGAGCCGCATCTAGGGACAACAAGGAACACTATGGCATCTAATTCTCTCGCACCGCCGACCCACAAGCCACGGCTTCTGATCGACCTTCTGGTCAGCATCGTCATTCCCTCCGTCATCCTGATGAAGTTCAGCGGCGAGGGAGACTTGGGCGCCACACAGGCGCTGATGCTGGCGCTGGCCTTTCCCCTCGGCTGGGGGCTGTTCGAGTTGCTGAAATACCGGAAATTCAACTTCATCGCACTGCTGGGTCTGATCAGTGTCCTGCTCACTGGCGGCATCGGCCTGCTGCAACTGAATACGCAATGGCTGGCTGTGAAGGAAGCCGCCATTCCCGGCCTGATCGGTCTAGCCGTGCTCGTCTCCACCCGCACCCGCTATCCGCTGATCAAAACCCTGCTCTATAACCCGGCGCTGATTGACGTGGCGCGCGTGCGGCAACACTTGGAAGAACGGGGGACTGAGCAGGACTTTGAAGCCCGCTTGCAGACCGCCACCTGGCTGCTCGGCAGCACATTCTTCTTCTCCGCCGCCATGAATTATTTCCTCGCGACCTGGATCGTCACCAGTCCGGCCGGAAGCCAGGCCTTCAACGAGGAACTCGGCCGGCTCACCCTGATGAGTTACCCGATGATCGCCCTTCCGTCGATGCTGATGATGATGGCCGTGCTCTACTATATCGCCCGTGCCGTGCGGCAACTCGCCGGACTAAAACTAACCGACATGCTCAATCAGTAGTGCGTTTCATCAAAACAGTTACAAATAAAACGGATGGATTTTTTCGCCAAGCTAGGCGCAGACCCGCCGCCGCACTCATTGTGCGGCAAGGGGTTGCAACGACGCATGGCGGAAAAAGACGCCGTTTTATGTAACGGTTTTGATGAAACGCACTACCAGACCCCCAATCAACCCGGAGACCGCCCATGAACCCCGAACAGCAAAAATCCATCCTTGCCATTGCCCTGCTCGCCGCCTTTGCCGACGGCAACAAGGATGACCGCGAACGCGAACAGATTCGTCAACTGGCTGAATCCCTGAGAGGCGAGCCAGAGGGGGGAGCCGCGCGCAGGGCTTCGCCCGGCGCGGCGGGGGGATTCATCCCCCCGGAACCAGGCGCTCCCGATCTCGCACGTCTGT
>JAGVME010000154.1 GCA_020053945.1 Gammaproteobacteria bacterium | reverse complement strand
GGCCTGCGCGCCAGCCTGGCGCGTGGCACCTGCGCGGCCATCTGCTCTGATCACCAGCCGCATGAACTTGACGCCAAGCTGGCGCCGTTCAGCGCCACGGCACCCGGCATTTCAGCGCTTGAAACCCTGCTACCACTTACCTTGCGCCTAGCCGATGAAGACGTGCTGGACCTGAATGGAGCTATTGCTTGCCTCACGTATCAACCCGCCAAAATCCTCGGTATTAATGCCGGCACCCTGAGCATCGGCGCGCCCGCCGACATATGCATCTTTGATCCCAGCCACTACTGGACAGTCAGCGAAAAAACCCTGCTGAGCCGAGGCCGCAACACCCCGTTTATGGGCTGGGAATTCAAGGGCCGCGTAACACACACGGTGATGGGCGGAAAAGTTGTATATGAGTTGGCGCGTTAAAGGAGTTTCCAATCGGGCGCTTGCGCGACCTGGCCACAATGATGGTTAGCCCGCTTCCGCATCGAACCAATCCCCAATGCCGGAAATAATGAATAGCTCCCGTATACCATACCCTGCATTACAAGGCGGGTAAAAGTAATATGTTACAATTACGCCCCTTTTACTAACCATGCGCGCATCACCCTTAATATCATGATCCCAGCGCTTTCCCTGCATAATCTCACCAAGGTTTACAAGAACGGCATCACCGCGCTGCACGGCATTGATCTGGAAGTGGCGCCGGGGGATTTTTTTGCTTTGTTGGGACCGAATGGGGCGGGCAAATCCACAACAATTGGCATTGTTTCTTCGCTGGTCAACAAGACGGGCGGCACGGCGCGGGTGTTTGGGCATGATATTGATACTGAACTGGCGGCAGCCAAGGCGTGCATTGGGCTGGTGCCGCAGGAGTTTAACTTTAATATCTTCGAGCCCGTAGTGGAGATCCTGGTTAACCAGGCGGGATATTATGGCATTCCGCGCCACGTTGCGTTTGGGCGCGCCGAGCGTTACCTGAATCAGCTTGGCTTGTGGGAGCGGCGGCATGACCAGGCGCGTATGTTGTCGGGCGGCATGAAGCGGCGCCTGATGATTGCGCGGGCGCTGGTGCATGAGCCGCGCTTGCTGATTCTCGACGAACCGACGGCGGGCGTGGATATTGAGATCCGCCATTCGATGTGGAGTTTTCTCACAGAGATCAATGCGGCGGGCACGACGATCATCCTCACCACCCATTACCTGGAAGAGGCCGAGCGGCTGTGCCGTAACATCGCCATTATTGATAACGGGCGTATCGTTGAAAACACCAGCATGCGCGAGTTGATTAACCGCATGGCCTCGCACACGCTGGTGCTGGACTTAGCGCATCCGCTTACCGCCCTGCCCCCCCTGCCGGGCTTCACCGCTTGCCGCATTGATGATGTGACGCTGGAAATTGAAGTGCCGCGTGGCGCTGATATCAATACCCTGTTTGTGGCGCTTTCTGCGCATGGCATTCAGGTGGATAGCCTGCGTAATAAAACCAACCGGCTCGAAGAACTGTTCATTGGCCTGGTGAACAACAAGGAAGGTACGGCATGAACGGGCGTGCGCAATATATCGCTTTCCGGGCGATCCTAATCAAGGAAGTGCTGCGCTTTGTGCGTATCTGGATCCAAACCATCCTGCCGCCGATGATCACTACAGCGCTGTATTTTGTGATCTTTGGCCGCCTGATCGGCAGCCAGGTGGGTGATGTGCATGGCATTGGTTACATGGAATACATTGTGCCTGGGTTGATTTTGATGACAGTAATCACCAATTCCTATGCCAATGTGGTGTCATCTTTTTACGGCGCTAAATTCCAGCGCAATATTGAGGAAATGCTGGTGGCGCCGGTTCCGAATTACCTGATCTTGCTGGGATTCATTGGCGGCGGATTGGCGCGTGGCCTCGCGGTGGGGCTGGCTGTCACTGTTGTGGCGCTCTTCTTCACCCCGATTCCGCTACACAACCTGTGGGTCGCGGTGTCGGTGCTGGTGCTCACCAGCCTATTGTTTTCACTGGCGGGGATCATCAATGGCATTTACGCCAAGAGCTTCGATGATATTTCCGTGATCCCCACCTTCGTGCTGACGCCACTCACGTATCTGGGCGGAGTGTTTTATTCAGTGTCGATGCTGCCCCCTGTGTGGCAGTCGATCTCACTCGCCAATCCGATTTTGTATATGGTCAATGCATTTCGTTATGGCTTGCTGGGCGTATCTGATGTGAATTTGGGCGTGGCCTATCTGGCGATTGTGGGCTTCATCGTAGGGCTGTTTGGCTTTGCCCTGCACCTGCTTAATCGGGGGCATGGGATTCGTTCGTAACAACCCCGGATAGTTGAGGCTATGGAAAGATCGGGTCGCCCAGGCCTCATCACGATCATGCCACCATGATCCCAACTTCGCCGCGCCAGACCCACTTTACGGTGGAAATACATCCTTCCGCTCAGGCTCATCTGTCATTGGACAAGGCTATTGCTTGCATGGCCCGCGGCTTTGGGGTTATACTGCGCGTCATCTGCGGGGTAGCTTTTTGGGCTGATGGCCAATATCGGTGGCTCTGAACAATGGTAGATACCGTTGGAAAGGAGTTGCCGCTACCAGCATAATAAAAACCCCGGGCTACGGGGTTTTTTGTTAAGGGCGCCCGTGTGGGATGGCGAAATACAGTGACGTGGTATGGGCAGTTTGTCTCAATTCCCTGGCATTTCACGTTAAGTTACTACCTGTCCCTTTAAAATATTGATATAATACAATATGTTGTTTATATTTTGTGCGCGCCAGTATGTGATTGATATTGGTTAGCAGGGGTTAAAAAAGTAGTGGGCCGTTGGCCCATTTTTTGTTTGATGGGTTGTTATTATGGCACGGCAGGCACCTGTAAGTTTGCAAAAATTGATTGAGCCTGCCATTGCCGCGTTAGGGTATGAGTTGGTGGGTACTGAGTATTTACCGCAAGGTAAACATTCCCTGCTCAGGATTTACATTGATATCCCAGAAGGTATTAAAGTAGAGGATTGCGAGCGGGTGAGCCATCAGATAAGTGGTTTGCTTGATGTGGAAGAACCTATCCAGGGGCAATACACGTTAGAAGTATCCTCGCCGGGGTTGGATCGCCCCTTATTCAAGATCGAGCATTTTGACCGGTTCGTGGGGCGGCAAATCAAGGTGCGCCTGAAACTGCCTTTAATGGGCCAGGCAAGTGATCAAGTGAATGGCCAGCGAAATTTTACCGGGAAGCTTTTGGGTACGCGTGACGGGGCGGTGTTGTTGCAAGCCGAAACGACAGGGAAGGACGGTGAAGCCGCGCAGGAGCTTGTTTTGCCGCTGGAGAAAATAGAAGCGGCACGGTTAGTTCCCCTTTTTGACGTATAGGAATCCTTGCGGAGCTTGAAAAATCCTGCGAAGGGGATCCTAGATTAAAGCTATTTTTATAGCGATGCCCGAGATAATGGCTGAATGTGGGTTGTAAACTTGAGTCGATGTTCCGAGGACTAAGGGCCATGAATAAAGAAATTTTGTTGGTTGTCGATGCGGTCTCGAATGAGAAAGGTGTCGCTAAAGAAGTCATTTTTGGCGCGATAGAAGCGGCGCTGGCGATGGCGACAAAAAAGCGTTATGACAGCGAAGTGGAAATTCGTGTTGCCATCGACCGCGTCACCGGTGATTACGAAAGTTTTCGCCGTTGGCTGGTAATTGAAAATAATGCCTCGCTGGAATTTTCCGAGAAAGAGCTGCACTTGTGCGATGCGCTGGAGGTGGACCCCCAGGTTCAGGTGTGTGGGTATGTTGAAGAACCCATAGAGTCCATCGCATTTGGCCGCATTGCCGCGCAAACTGCCAAACAGGTCATCGTACAAAAGGTGCGGGAGGCGGAGCGCTTGCAGGTAGTGGATGCCTATAAAAGCCGCATTGGACAGCTTATTACCGGGGTAGTGAAGCGTGTTGAGCGTGGTAACGTAATTTTGGATTTGGGGGCGAATGCGGAAGCGTTAATTACCCGCGAAGACATGATTCCCCGCGAGGCGGTGCGCTCGGGCGACCGTTTGCGCGGTTATTTGCGCGAAGTGCGTCCGGAAAGCCGTGGCCCGCAGATTTTCGTCAGCCGGTCAGCCCCCGAGTTGTTGCTCGAGCTTTTCAAGCTGGAAGTCCCTGAAGCCGGGGAAGGTTTGATTGATATCATGGGCGCCGCGCGTGACCCCGGTCTGCGCGCCAAAATCGCTGTAAAAACCAATGATCCGCGTATTGACCCCGTCGGCGCGTGCGTCGGTATGCGCGGTTCGCGCGTGCAGGCCGTGTCCAACGAATTGGCAGGTGAGCGAATTGATATTGTGTTATGGAATGATAACCCCGCGCAGTTTGTGATTAACGCCATGTCCCCGGCGGAAGTTACCTCTATTGTGGTCGACGAAGATGCGCACAGCATGGATGTTGCCGTCGCGGAAGATAATCTTTCGCAGGCGATTGGCCGTGGCGGCCAGAACGTGCGCCTGGCCAGCCAGTTGACCGGTTGGAATCTCAACGTCATGACGGAGGGGCAGGCTGAAGCAAAGAGCGAAGCTGAGTCCCAAACACTGCTGGTCATGTTCATGGAACAGTTGGATGTGGATGAAGACGTGGCGGCAATCCTGGTGCAGGAAGGCTTCTCCAGTGTGGAAGAAATTGCCTACGTGCCTGTCACGGAAATGATGCAGATCGAAGAATTTGACGAAGAAATTGTTAACGAGCTGCGTAACCGTGCGCGCGATGTGTTGTTGACGCGCGCGATTGCCAGCGAAGAAAAGCTGGAAAAAACGGCCCCCGGTCCCGACTTGCTGGAGATGGAAGGCATGAACCAGGACCTGGCTTATTTATTGGCTGAGCATGGCATGGTGTCACGTGAAGATCTGGCTGAGCAATCGGTGGATGAGCTTACGGATATTGATGGCATTGATGAAACACTTGCGCGCAAGCTGATCATGACGGCGCGCGCACCTTGGTTTGCCGCCGCGGATCCAATGTCAGGGCGTCAGGCTTAAGGATAATGGGAGAAAGGAATGTCGCAAGTAACGGTTGAACAATTTGCGAATGCCGTTGGCATCCCTGTTGATCGTCTCCTGACACAGTTAGGGGCGGCCGGGTTGTCGGTCAAACGTGCCGATGAAGCGATAAGTGATAAAGAAAAACTGGCTTTACTCAAGCATTTGCGTGAAAGCCATGGTGAAGTCACGCCGACAGTGGCGCTTGAGCCGAAGAAAGTCACCTTAAAACGCAAAACGGTCAGCGAGCTAAAGCAGACGGGCGCGCCAGGCAAGGCGAAAACTGTGAATGTCGAAGTGCGCAGCCAGCGTACGTACATCAAACGCAGTGTGGTGACAGCCGAAGAAATGGTGCGTCAGGAAGCTCAGCTTGCTGAGATCCAGGAACGTGATCGCCAGGGCATCGAAGAGATCGAGGCGCTGAAACGGCAGAAAGAGGCTGAAGAACGGCAGAAGCAGGAAGCTTTGGATAAACAGGCGCAGCAGGCACGCCTGGAGGCTGAGCAGGAAGAAGCCAAGCTTAAGGCCGCCGCGCAAGAAGCTGAGGCAGCCAAGGTGGCCACGCAAGGTTCTGCCAATGCGGCGGTGAGAGGCAAACCGGAAGCCGTGGCTGCAAAAGCCAAGGCGTCGGCCGATACCGCCACAAAAGCCAAGCCCGCCGCGACCCCTGAGCGTCCTGATGCAGCCGCTAAAAAAGGTGGTAAACACCGCGATGGCAAGGAAACCAAGTACGGTCGCCAAGAATTGCACGTTGCCGCTGAAAAACTGGGGCACCGCAAAAAGAAAGTCACCGGAAAATATTCTGGTTCGGCCAGTGGCGTAGCCGCCAAGCATGCTTTTGAAAGACCCACCGCGCCTATCGTGCGTGAAGTCGCCATTCCTGAAACCATCACAGTGGCGGAGTTGGCGCAAAAAATGTCGATCAAGGCGGCGGAAGTCATCAAGCTCATGATGAAAATGGGGAGCATGGCGACCATTAATCAGGTGATAGATCAGGCCACCGCCGCCATTGTTGTGGAAGAGTTAGGCCACACGCCGAAACTGTTAAGTGAAAGTGCGCTGGAGGAAGAGTTGGCGCAGGTGGATGCGACGGGTGGCGGCGAAAAATTCACGCGCGCGCCCGTGGTCACCATTATGGGCCACGTTGACCATGGTAAAACCTCGCTGTTGGATTATATCCGCCGCGCTAAAGTGGCGGCCGGTGAAGCGGGCGGCATTACCCAGCACATTGGTGCATACCATGTGCAGACTGACAAGGGCATGATCAGCTTTCTCGATACGCCCGGTCATGAAGCTTTTACCGCAATGCGCGCGCGCGGCGCCAAAATCACTGATATTGTGGTGTTGGTTGTGGCGGCTGACGACGGCGTGATGCCGCAAACTATTGAGGCTATCCAGCATGCCCGTGCGGCCGCGGTGCCGCTGGTGGTTGCAGTCAACAAAATTGACAAGCCCGGTATCGACCTCGAACGGATTAAGCAGGAGTTAGTGCAGCACGGCGTGGTGCCCGAAGAGTGGGGCGGTGATGCTATTTTCGCTAATGTATCGGCTAAAACCGGCGCAGGTGTCGATGCCTTGCTTGATTCCATTCTGGTGCAGGCCGAGGTGCTGGAGTTGACGGCAGTGCGCGACGGCCCTGCCTCAGGCGTGGTAATTGAATCTTCGCTCGACAAGGGGCGTGGCCCAGTGGCGACCATCCTGGTGAAAAGTGGCACATTGCGTAAAGGCGATATTTTGTTGACGGGCCATGAATATGGCCGGGTGCGCGCCATGCTCAATGAGGCTGGTAAAAGCATTGATGAAGCAGGGCCTTCCATTCCGGTGGTGGTGCTGGGCTTGTCCGGCACACCCAATGCGGGTGATGTTGCCATGGTGGTTGCCGAAGAGCGCAAGGCGCGCGAAATTGCGCTGTTCCGTCAGGGTAAATTCCGTGATGTGAAACTGGCGCGGCAGCAGGCGACCAAGATCGAAGACGTATTTACGCAAATGGAAAAAGGCAAAACCAACGCCCTCAACCTGGTCATCAAAGCCGACGTGCAGGGCAGCGCCGAAGCATTGCGCGATTCGTTGTCGCGGCTTTCCAGTGACGAAGTGCATGTGCGGGTGTTGGGCAGTGGCGTAGGCGGCATCAATGAATCCGATGTCAACCTGGCGATTGCTTCACAAGCGGTATTGATTGGCTTTAACGTGCGCGCCGATGCGGGTGCACGCCGCCTGGCTTCAGAGTCGGGTGTCAAGCTGCACTACTACAGCATCATTTATGATGTGATTGACGAGATCAAACGTTCCATTTCCGGCATGTTGGCGCCAGAGATTAAAGAGCAGATCATCGGGCTTGCGGAAGTGCGTGACGTATTCAAATCGCCCAAACTGGGTGCGATTGCCGGTTGCCTGGTGGTTGAAGGCGCGGTGCGGCGCAACAACCCGATCCGCGTGCTGCGTAACAACGTGGTGATTTTCCAGGGACAACTGGAATCGCTGCGGCGCTTCAAAGATGATGTCAATGAAGTCCGGGCAGGCACGGAATGTGGTATCGGCGTCAAGGATTACAATGACGTTAGGCCGGGCGATCAAATTGAGGTGTTCGAGCGGATTGAAATTGCCAGAACCCTTTCATAAATTACAGACATAAACAGAGCCTGAAGAATGGCAAAAGAGTTTAGCCGTAAACAGCGCGTCGCCAGCCAGATCCAGAAGGAATTGGCGACCCTGATCCAGCAGGAACTGAAAGATCCCCGGCTGGGAATGGTCACGGTTTCTGCGGTGGAGATTGCCTCTGATCTGCGCAATGCCAAGGTGTATGTTACGGTATTTGCCCACACCTGCCCTGCCGAGGAAGTGGTGCAGATATTGAACAGCGCGGCGGGTTTTTTGCGTCATGCCCTGGCAAAGCGCATTGACTTGCGGGTAAGCCCGGTATTACTCTTTGTCCATGATGTGTCCGTGGAGCGGGGCGCTACCCTTAATGCCTTGATTAATGATGCAATTGCCTCACAGCGTAAACCTCCTGGGGATTAATCACCCCGCACTGGTGAGTCAGGTTGGCTTGGTTGAATTAGCAACCATTTAGGCTTGATTCCGCAGGTAGCTGCGTTTATTGTCATTGCCCTGTCATCCCGAACGAAGTGAGGGAT
>JAGVME010000051.1 GCA_020053945.1 Gammaproteobacteria bacterium | reverse complement strand
GTAGAAAAGACCTTGGTTTCCACAAATCGCATCAGAGAGATGGGGCACAAACCCCTGCTGGTGGTGAAAGAAAAGAGCGGTGGCCGCAGTGTTGCGGTCGATGCAGTAGGCTGTATTCCCGGTGACTGGGTGATTGTGGTGGGCAGTTCGGCGGCGCGCGAGGCGGCGGGCAGCAAAGAGTATCCGAGCGACGCCACTATTGTCGGCATCATTGACCACTGGAAGGAAGAGTGATCGATGGAGATCCTGCAGGTAGTTGATGAACTGGTTGTAACCCGCCGCATCCCAGGTTTATACGGCGCCTCGCTACGTATCATGCGCGACGCTAAAGGTAAGCTCAGCGTGGCGACCGACCCGGTGGGCGTGCCGCCGGGGAAATGGGTTTTCACCGCAAGTGGTTCGGCAGCGCGCTACGCGATGGGCAACTACAAGGTTCTTACTGATCTTGCGATTGGCGGGATTATTGACCAGTGGGATACGGAAGAAGCAGGCGGCAGCCCGTCCGTGAAAAAGGTGGCATGAGTCAAGATTTTTGATGGACGTGATTTTTTATTTTACGAGAAAGAGAGGTGGTGCAAATGGCAAATGAACGGTATGGAATTGCTTTGGGCATGATTGAAACGCGTGGTTTGGTTCCTGCCATCGAAGCGGCGGACGCCATGACCAAGGCGGCGGAAGTGCGTTTGATCGGGCGTCAGTTCGTCGGCGGCGGTTACGTCACCGTGCTGGTGCGTGGCGAAACCGGCGCAGTCAATGCTGCTGTGCGTGCTGGCGCTGATGCCTGCGAACGTGTCGGTGACGGCCTGGTGGCGGCGCACATCATCGCGCGCGTCCACAACGAGGTGGAAAACATTCTGCCTGCACGTCCTGGCGAGTAAAGGTTTTTGGTTTGTTTAACTTCTTTAATGAGACAAGTGAGGAATAGAAATGGCTAACGAAGTGACTGGTATTGCATTGGGTATGATCGAAACGCGTGGTTTGGTTCCTGCCATCGAAGCAGCGGATGCCATGACCAAGGCAGCGGAAGTGCGTCTGATCGGGCGTCAGTTCGTCGGCGGCGGTTACGTCACCGTGTTGGTGCGTGGTGAAACCGGTGCGGTTAATGCCGCTGTGCGTGCCGGCGCGGATGCCTGTGAGCGTGTTGGCGATGGCCTGGTGGCGGCGCACATCATTGCGCGTGTACACAATGAAGTGGAAAACATCCTGCCCAAAAAACCTGGTGCAGCTTGATCGGAATCTTGGTATTTACTAGTTAAGGGGTAAAAGAAATGGCAAATACTTTTCATGGTATTGCATTGGGTATGATCGAAACGCGTGGCTTGGTACCCGCCATTGAAGCGGCAGATGCCATGACCAAGGCAGCGGAAGTGCGCCTGATCGGGCGTCAGTTCGTCGGCGGCGGTTACGTCACCGTGTTGGTGCGTGGCGAAACCGGCGCAGTCAACGCCGCTGTGCGTGCCGGCGCGGATGCCTGTGAGCGCGTCGGTGACGGTCTGGTGGCCGCGCACATCATCGCGCGCGTACACAGCGAAGTAGAAAATATTCTGCCGCAAACGCCAGACGGCGAAGGCGGACGCGATGCGGAAATCACTCAAATCCGTAGCTGATGGTAAGGAAAAGCCGTCATAATCAGGTACGCTGTAGTGCGTCCGCTTATGGCGGTTGTTTTCGGCATGACATCGACAGGGCAAAGAGGCTGACTCAATGATGCCAAATCCGCGCCTGATAGGTTTTCTTAACCGTGCGCTAAGCCATGAAATGGCGGCGGTGCAACAATACCTGATGCAGTCCAGGCTCGTCGCATTGTGGGGGATGGCTGAACTCAGCGAACAACTCCGCCGCGATGTGGAGGAGGAGCTGGCTCATGCCGAGCGCCTCATGGAGCGCATGTTGATTTATGGCGCCACCGCCAATGCCACCCAGCTTATCCCCGTCAGGCTGGGCAGAACCCTGCCGGAGATATTCGATATCAATCGCGCCATCGAACTGGAGGCGGTGCGTTTATACGAGGAAGCGGCGGATTATTGTGAGCGCGCCCGAGATTTTGAAAATCGTGACCTGTTTGCGGGTATACTGGAGGAAGAAATTGCACATCTCCGGCATATTGATAAACTGCAAGAATCATTAATGAAACAGGTGTAACGCCATGCCCGACGAGCACGCCCAAAACCCCCTTTCAGCGGGATGGGAGCAGCGCGACAAGCCCGCCTCGCTCAGCCGCCGCCTGGCTTTTTCTTCCTATGCCGAGACCCGCCGCTTTCTGGATCGGCTGGCCGCGTTGTCCGAACGCGAAGGCTATTACCCAAGCAGCAGTTTTGGCACCACTTATGTCAATGTGACCATTGATGCGCGTGACGGCAAGGCCATCAGTCCCGCCGATATCGCATTTGCGCATGAGATTGATGGCTTCTGCGAAAGCTCAGGCACGGCGTAAGGCCAGCATATGCCAGCACAGGTATTTGCGATAGCGAATCAGAAGGGTGGCACGGGCAAGACCACGCTCACCATGAATCTGGCGGCCGGTCTGGCGCGCCGGGGCCGCACCTTGGTGGTGGATGCCGATCCGCAAGGATCCGCCAGCCAGTGGGCGCGTCTGGCGCCGGATGAGCGAGCCTATCCCGCCACGGTAATCGCGGTGGCAGGTAGCCTGAGCCGGGAAATCGGGCGTTTCCGGCAGGATTATCAATATATCGTGGTGGATTGCCCGCCGACACTGGAGAGCGATGCCGTGCGGCTGGCGATGGTGGCGGCGGACAGGGTGCTGATCCCGGTGTTGCCGTCACCCATGGATTTATGGGCGAGTGTGCGCATGGCCAAGGCGGTTGAAAACGCAAGGCAGGACAATCGCAATTTGCAGGCGAATTTGATCCTCAATCAGCTTGAGGTACGCAATGCATTGTCGCGCTCCATGCGGCAGGCGCTTGCTGAATTTGATATCCCGGCGCTGAAGAACGCCGTGCAGCGCCGCGCCATCTATCGCAGCGCTGCATTGGAAGGGGCGAGTGTGTATGACCTCGCAAATCGTGGCAAACCTGCTGCCGAAGAAATTGACGCTATAATTGAGGAGATATTGGGTCTATGAAGAAACTCGAATCCAAGCTGGCTGCCGGCGTGCGCCAAGCCAAAAAGACACAGGAGCAACCGGCCACGGCGCCTGCATCGACTCCAGAGGTGGCACCACAGGCAAAGCCTCAAAGCGGCCAGACGCCTGCCCCGATCCGGGATGATGCGAGGCAAAATCTCCACCCGGAGCGGGTTTGGCCGGACTGAGCGTTGCGCACCGTCCACGAAAGACACGAAAAAGCTTCATCCTGAACAACTCAGCTATCCACGAAAGTCACGAAAAAACACGAAAATATTCAAATACATATCGTTATTTTACTTGCCACCCAACCGGTGAATTGCTGAAGCAATCCATGTTTTTGTTTTATTTCGTGAGTTTCGTGTTTTTCGTGGACAAAAAGAGGTTTACAGGTTCATAGCACAATCCATTTGACTGTTGCTTGTGGATGGCAACCGAATTTGACTGGTAAATCCAGCCTCATTCCTGCGTCAACAATCGCCCCCATTTTTTCGTGCCTTTTGTGTTTTTCGTGGATCGCACTCGTGTCAGGGAGCATCGGTGGTCCATAACGGCTCAAGTCGTCGGCAATGGCGCTTTAATTGCTTTTAGTATCTTTTCCGGCCAAACGATCCGGGGATCATTAAAGGGCGCCTCGGCGACCTGCCTTCCCTCGTCAAGCAGGTAATCATGGAATGCCTGCGCAACGATGGACAGCTTTTTATCGCCAGGATAAGCAATGTACCAATGGCGTAGGATGGGGAATCCCTCCACGTCGAGGATGGCGAACTCCCCGGAGATCCAGTCCAGTGCCAAGGTGTGTACCGACAGTGCCGCTATCCCAAGCCCGCCCGCGATGCCCTGCTTGATGGCCTCGTTGCTGCCCATCTCCATCCGGACCCGCAGCGATATGCCGTTGTCCTCGAAAAGTTGTTGCGTTGCCTGACGTATGCCCGAGCCGGGCTCCCGCATGATAAACGGCTCCTCGGCGATGCGTTGCAAGGGAATGTTTTTTCTCTTTGCCAGGGGGTGGTCGGCGCGTGCCACCACCACCAGCGGATTTTCCATAAAAGCTTG
>JAGVME010000108.1 GCA_020053945.1 Gammaproteobacteria bacterium | reverse complement strand
TAACCTCACCAGCCAGGTGCGTAACATCGCCGACGTGACCACCGCCGTGGCCAACGGTGACCTGTCGAAAAAAATCACCGTGGACGTGAAAGGCGAAATTCTCGAACTGAAAAATACCATCAATACCATGGTGGACCAGCTCAATGCTTTCGCCGGGGAAGTCACGCGCGTGGCGCGCGAGGTGGGCACGGAAGGCAAGCTCGGCGGGCAGGCGCAAGTGAAAGGCGTGGCGGGTACCTGGAAAGACCTCACCGATAACGTAAATTACATGGCAGGAAACCTTACTGACCAAGTGCGCGGCATTGCCCGCGTAGTATCTGCCGTGGCGAATGGTGACCTGAAAAAGAAATTGACAGTGAAAGCCGAAGGGGAGATTGCCTCATTGGCCGAAACTATCAACAACATGATTGGCACATTGGCAACCTTTGCCGATCAGGTGACGGGAGTGGCGCGCGAAGTGGGCGTAGAAGGCAAGCTGGGCGGTCAAGCGCGGGTTCCTGGCGCGGCAGGCACATGGAAAGACCTTACGGACAATGTTAACCAACTCGCCGCCAACTTGACTACCCAGGTGCGCGCCATCGCCGAAGTGGCGACGGCCGTGACCAAGGGTGACTTAACGCGCACTATCGGCGTGGCGGCCGAGGGCGAAGTTGCGATCCTTAAAGATAATATCAATGAAATGATCCGCAACCTTAAAGACACCACGGACAAGAATACCGAACAGGATTGGCTGAAAACCAACTTGGCGCGCTTCACGCGCCTCCTGCAAGGCCAACGCGAAATGTTGACCGTTTGCCAACTCATCCTGTCCGAGTTAGCGCCCTTGGTAAAGGCGCAGCATGGGGTATTTTACGGAATGGAAGGGATAAAGGAAAATGCCCGGCTGGAGCTGCGTGCCGGGTATGCCTATAGGGAGCGCGACGGCCTCCCGCAGCGCTTCCGCCTCGGCGAAGGGCTCGTCGGGGAATGCGCGCGCGTTAAGCAACGTATTCTCCTGACGAACGTACCCAGTGATTATATACAAATCAATTCGGGGCTGGGTGAAGCCACCCCCCTGAATGTCATCCTCTTGCCCGTGATGTTTGAAAGCGCCACCAAAGCGGTGATCGAACTGGCCTCTTTCGAGCGGTTCAGCCCCACCCACCTTGCCTTTCTTGAGCAACTTACCGAAAGTATCGGAATCGTGCTCAATACCATCGAGGCCAATTCACGTACGGAAGTATTGCTCGAACAATCGCAGAAAATGGCGCAGGAGTTGCAAAGCCAACAGGAAGAATTGCAGCATACAAACGCGGAACTGCAAGAAAAAGCCCGCTTGCTGGCCGCGCAAAACACCGAAGTCGAACGCAAAAACCAGGAGGTGGAAATCGCCAAATTGTCCCTGGAAGAAAAGGCGGCGCAGTTGTCGCTCACATCCAAGTACAAATCGGAATTTCTCGCCAATATGTCCCACGAATTGCGTACGCCGCTCAATAGCCTGCTCTTGCTCTCGCAGCAGTTACGCGATAACCCGGAGCAAAACCTTAGCGAAAAACAGGTTAAATACGCCAGCACCATTTTTGAATCCGGCAATGATTTATTAAATCTCATCAATGACATCCTCGACCTATCAAAAATCGAATCAGGCACCGTAACCGCGGATATCGGCGAAGTCGCCTTTACCGACCTGCGCGGTTTCGTCGAGCAAACCTTCCGCCATATCGCCGAGGACAAAAAACTGCGGTTTATGGTTGACCTTGAAGATGCCATCCCCCCGTCGATCTTTACTGATGAGCGCCGCTTAAAACAGATCCTCAAGAATTTATTATCCAACGCCTTCAAGTTTACCCCGCGCGGCCAAGTAGCGCTCACCCTGGGTGTGGCGACGGAAGGTTGGAGTGAGATCCACCCCATTCTCAGCAAAGCGGCCACGGTGATTTCTTTTGCCGTAAGTGACTCGGGAATTGGCATTCCAACCGAGAAACAACGTGTAATTTTTGAGGCCTTCCAGCAAGCCGATGGCACCACCAGCCGCAAATATGGAGGCACCGGCCTGGGGTTGGCCATCAGCCGTGAATTGGCGCGGTTGCTGGGCGGGGAAATCACGTTAAAAAGCACACCCGGCGAAGGCAGCCTCTTTACCTTATACATTCCCCTGCATTTCGCGGCCACCGCAAAATCGGGCGAAACACCCGGCACCAGCACCCATCCGCGTACAGAACGGCGCGCTGGCAAGAACCCCGCGGATAACCGCGTCCCTGCCTTGTTAAGCCCCCCTATCCCTACAGGCGCCCCGCCGGATAAACAACCAATTCCATTATCCCCAGAACCCGCGGAAAATCCTTCCACGGCGATCATTACAGGGCATTTGAATGATGATAGAAATGATATTCAAACGGGCGACCACGTGCTGCTCATCATCGAAGATGATCCCCATTTCGCCAGTATTTTGCTGGAATTTGCCCGTGAACGTGGATTTAAAACATTAGTCGCCATGCAAGGTGACGTCGCGCTGGCATTAGCCAAGCAATACCGTCCTGACGCTATCACTTTGGACATTTTACTTCCCGACATCAATGGCTGGAGCGTGCTTGACCAACTCAAGCATGAACCTACCACCCGGCACATCCCGGTGCATATCATTTCCGTGGAAACAGAAGAAGAGCGCGGCCGTAAATTAGGCTCACTGGCCAGCACCCCAAAACCCGTTGACAAAGCCGCCTTAGACCACACTTTTAACCGCCTCCAAGAATTTCTGGCGCGCAAAACCAAACAGCTTTTAGTGGTAGAAGATAATGAGGCGGAACGTGACCACATCGTTGAGTTGCTAGGCAGCGATAGCGTCCAGATTACCACCACAACGGCCGGCCACGAAGCGCTCCAAATGCTCAAGCAAAAAAGTTTTGATTGCCTGGTGCTGGATCTTGGGCTGCCGGACGCATCAGGGTTTGAAATAATCGATGAAATAAAAAAAGATCCCAGCCTGCGCACCTTACCCATCATTGTGTACACTGCCCGTGACCTCACCCAGCCAGAAGAGCGCCGGCTCAAGGAGGCGTCTACCTCAGTGATCATTAAAGATGCACGTTCTCCCGAACAACTATTGAGCGAAGCCACGCTATTCTTGCACCGCGCCGAAGCTGAATTACCATTTGCCAAGCAAAAAATCCTGCAACAAGGGCGCAAGACCGATCCGGTGCTGGCCGGCAGGACAGTGTTGATTGTTGATGATGATGTGCGTAATATTTTTTCCCTCACCGCCGTGCTGGAACGCCATCAAATGCAAGTTCTCTTTGTGGAAAACGGCAAGGACGCCATTGCCTTGTTGAAAAAGACACCTGGTATTGAGATTGTCTTGATGGATGTTATGATGCCGGACATGGATGGCTACGAAACCATGCGCGCCATCCGTAAGCTGCCGGAACTGAAATCCCTGCCCATTATTTCCGTAACCGCCAAAGCGATGAAAGGTGACCGTGAAAAATGCGTTGAGGCGGGCGCCTCAGATTATATCCCCAAACCTGTCAATACTGAGCAATTACTATCTTTGTTACGCGTATGGCTTTATCGTTAAATTACTATGCGCAACTTTAAAAATACTGGAGGACATATGGATATGCCCGGACAAGCAAAAGGAAAAGCCCAAACTACCGCCAATATATTGGTGGTCGATGACAATGCGAATAAACGCACAGCCATCGCTTCGGTATTGGAGGGCCTGCAACAAAATATCATTACTGTTGATTCAGGCCGGGAAGCCTTACGGTCTTTACTTGACCACGAATATGCCGTGATTTTACTGGACGTACAAATGCCGGGCATGGATGGTTTCGAAACAGCCGAGCTGATCCGCAGCCGCGCCTTATCGGAATATACCCCAATCATTTTCGTCACCGCCTATACCCACGCTGAAACCGACATGTTGCGCGGCTATTCACTGGGGGCCGTAGACTTCATCTTCACGCCCATCATCCCCGAAATCCTGCAAGCCAAGGTCTCGGTATTCATAGAGTTGTTCCACAAAACACAATTACTAAAGCGGCACGAGGAACACCTCGAAGCCCTGGTGGAACAGCGCACCGGGGCGCTCACGGCTGAAATTGCCGAGCGTATCCAGGCACAAGAGCGTCTCCAGCATATCGCGCATCATGATTCCCTCACCGGCATGCCGAACCGGATACTTTTTGTGGAACGCCTCAAGCAGATTTTGAGCCGTGGCCGATGGCATAACCGTTCCCTCGCAGTACTATTTTTTGACCTGGACCGCTTTAAGATCATTAATGACACGCTAGGCCACGAGGCCGGTGACCATCTGCTAAAAATGGTGGGGGAACGTTTGTTATTATGCGTGCGGGAAGGCGATACCATCGCGCGCTTCGGTGGCGATGAATTTGCCGCCTTCCTTGATGACATTGCCTCACCCGATGACGTGGCGCCGATCATCAGGGAGTTTTTACATGCGCTTGCCTCACCCTTTGTGGTCGATGGCCATGAATTTTTCATCAGCGCGAGCATCGGCATCAGCTTATATCCAAACGATGGCACCGACGCCAAAACATTGATGAAAAATGCGGACATCGCCATGTACCGCGCCAAACAACAAGGCGGCAATTCCTATCAATTTTACCGTATGGACATGAACATCCATGCCTTGCAACGGCTGGAGCTGGAAACCGCGTTGCGCCACGCGCTGGAACGCAAAGAATTTGTGCTCCACTACCAACCCCAGTTTGACTTGGAAAAAGGGCACATCGTGGGTTTTGAGGCATTGCTGCGCTGGCAGCGCCCCGGATGGGGGTTGCTCTTGCCCATGGAATTTATTTCTGTGCTGGAAGAAACAGGCTTGATTATCCCGGTGGGCGAATGGGTATTGTACACCGCCTGCATACAACACCAGGCATGGCGCACTACCGTATTGCCGTCATTACGCATGTCCGCAAATATTTCCGGACGGCAGTTTGATGAAAATGATTTGCCGGAAACGATACGCCGCATCAAAAAAGCCACCCATATAGAGGGTATTTCGCTGGAACTGGAAATTACTGAAAGTGTCCTCATGAAAAGCAGCCAGCCCGTAATTGGGATATTGCAGGAAATAAGCGCCATGGGGATACGCTTTGCGGTAGATGATTTCGGCACCGGTTATTCCTCACTAAGTTATTTAAAACGTTTCCCGATCAACATCCTGAAGATAGACCAAGCCTTCGTGCAGGACATCACCAACAACCCCGACGATGCGGCGATCGTGCGCGCAATCATTACCATGGCGCACAGTTTGGGCATGAAGACTATTGCGGAAGGTGTTGAAACCCGTGAGCAGTTCGAGTTCCTGCAATCACAAGGATGTGACTTTGGCCAGGGCTATTATTTTAGCCCCGCCCGGTCAGCTGAAGAAATGCGAAGTTTGCTGGAAACAAATCCCATATTCAATGAGCGCTATATCACCGCACGCGAAAATTCCCTTTCAAAAAAGCTTCATCATTAACCCTGGGGGCGCGGCAAAGTTTCTGTTCGCCTGTAAATCTCGGGGCCCAGCTAAAGGTCGGACACCCGCCTAATGGTTACTACGGTATTTTAGGGGCCCACACAAGTCAATCAAGGCCGTGCCCATGATAAGCCGGACACAATGATGGTATAACCACAGACCACACGCTTTTTCCCAACGGAGCCAGCTCGAAAACACGAGCCAACTCTTGCCCTGAAATACCATGCATGATTGTTGAGAGAATAATTTCCATGGCTTAACTGAGATCCGTTATATTGATGCCCAACGCGGTATGGCTGGCAACCGCGCAGATTTGAATACATCCGGACGGCCGATTGTGCCACCATCAATTTGCAGAACCACATGCCATAGTGCATTAATTTAATCGCCATAGCGCGGCTCGGAGCTGATTTTATGTATGCTGAGATCAGCGCCCTGAAATTCTTCCTCACGAGTCAGGCGCAAACCTACCAGGTACTTCAGCACGCCGTAGACCACCAAGCCGCCAACCACCGCAACGCCTATGCCTAGCAGGGTACCTATTACCTGCACCGCAGGGCTGACGCCGCCTATCCCTCCTAATGCCTGGCTACCGAAAATACCGGCGGCGATGCCGCCCCACGCGCCGCATATGCCATGCAGCGGCCACACGCCCAGCACGTCGTCAATTTTCCATTTGTTCTGGGTGAGCGTAAACACCCACACAAACAGGGCGCCTGCTATCGCCCCCGTGGCGAGCGCGCCCACCGGGTGCATCACATCTGAGCCCGCGCACACCGCCACCAGCCCCGCCAACGCACCGTTGTGCACAAAGCCGGGGTCATTGCGCCCCACCACCAAAGCGGCGAGCACGCCACCCACCATCGCCATCAAGGAATTCACGGCCACCAGACCGCTTATTCCTTCCACAGCCTGTGCGGACATCACATTAAAACCAAACCAGCCCACCACTAGAATCCATGCGCCCAGCGCCAGGAACGGGATGCTGGAGGGCGGATGCGCCGCCATGGCGCCATCCCGGCCATAGCGCCCGTGCCGTGCGCCGAGCAACATAACTGCGCACAGTGCGATCCAACCGCCCACGGCATGCACTACTACGGATCCCGCAAAATCGTGAAACTTGGCGCCGAATTGCGCGACAAACCAGTCTTGGATGCCAAACCGGCCATTCCAGGCGATGCCTTCAAATAGGGGATAAATCAGCGCCACCAGCAAAAAGGTGGCCGCTAATTGCGGATAAAATTTGGCGCGTTCAGCGATCCCGCCCGACACAATTGCCGGGATCGCCGCCGCGAACGTCAGGAGAAAGAAAAACTTCACCAACTCATAACCGTTCCTGTCGGTTAAAGTCTGGGCGCCTTGCATAAAATCAATTCCATAGGCGATGCCATAGCCGATGGAAAAATAGGCAACGGTAGACACCGCAAAATCAGCAATGATTTTCACCAGCGCATTCACCTGATTCTTCTTGCGTACGGTGCCCACTTCAAGGAAGGCAAATCCAGTATGCATGGCTAACACCATGATCGCCCCAAGAAGAATAAACAATACGTCACTGCCTGCTTTTAAAGTATCCATTATCCGCCTCTGCAAAAAGATTAATGATACTTGATTTTTGCACTAAAGCAGCGCGGCTATTACTTCACCATTGCCAAAATGCGCCATTTTTGTGCGTTATTCGCAATAATTATTGACAAATATCCACAAATGTAGTATGTCATCTTATTATTATGAAGCATCATGGATGTTGACGCCCAAAGGGGGTCGCATGGACACCGATGTGACGATTTCCGGTATGCACGACCTGGTCGACTGGAACCGCTTAGCCGACATTTTCATCCACGCGCATTTCGCCACCCGCCTGCCCGCGGACCTTCAAAAAGCCTTTACCAACAGTTACGCCTGCTGCTTCGCCTTCCATATCCACAATGGCTGCGATGGCGCGTTACTGGGCGCCGCACGCGCGATATCAGATGGCGTGTATTATGCGGTAGTGTTGGACGTGGTGGTGGCCACCGAACATCAAGGACACGGTGTGGGCCGCGCGCTCATGACGGCTCTACTGGAAAAACTGCCGCTGGAAAAAATCTATCTCACCGCGCCACCCGACAAACAGGATTTCTACAAAAAACTCGGGTTTTACAAACACAACAACACCATGGCCCGCTATGCGCATCCCGAAGCGGCCTTTGAACAGGGCGTATTGTCAAAACGCGAACCCTGGAGCCTGGCACGCCTGTCGCGCAATTTCACCGGCTCAAAACCCAGCAACAACCAGATGTTTGAGTAGGCCATTATTTTTGCGCTTTGCTTTCGTCTTGCGCCGCTTTCTTCTTTTTTTGTATACCGCGCCAAATCCAGAAATACACCACAAACACCGCGAGGAATCCCCCCACCCACATAATTTCCACCGCGATCAGCACACCGTGCATGTGCTCCAGCATCCATTCTTCCAGTGCTTGCCCCATGGATAATCACCCCCCACCGATGCGCCAAAAAACATCATACGATGAATGTGCCGCAAAAACGAGATGACATCCCTTTGACAAGACCCCATTTCAGCGGAATGCATACTTCCGTGATGATTTTGTGATGTAACGGGCGTTAAATGGGCCTATACGATGAGGAATGCCCATGGACACATTAAAATCCATCTGTATCAGCATGATGTTAATTGGCACGGCGTTCATGCCGCCTCCTGCCACCGCATTAGGCTGCGGCGGCAAATCCGCACCGGAAATTACCGGGAAAACTTGGCTGAATTCCGCCCCCTTAAGCCTCGCTGGGTTGCGCGACAAGGTGGTGTTGGTGGAGTTCTGGACGCTGGGTTGCTCCAATTGCCGCAATGTCGAACCTTACGTGAAAGAATGGCATGCCAAATACTCTTCCCAGGGTTTAGTCGTAGTCGGCGTGCATACGCCGGAATTCAGTTATGAAAAAGAACTGGATAACCTGCGCGGATACATTGATACACATCGCATCCGGCACGCCGTAGTTGTCGACAATGATTTTGCCATATGGAATCGTTTCGGCAATCGCTACTGGCCTACGCTTTATTTGATAGATAAAACCGGCGCCATTTGCTCAGTGAAAATTGGCGAAGGTAGCTATGCGGAAACCGAACAAAAAATACGCCAGTTATTGGCCGACCGCTAACCCTCGTGCGAACCCCATCCACCGTGATAAAAAAGTGATATTTATGTGAAATCCGAGTGATACCGTATCTGTAGCATATTCACCAGGGTGCGGCACAAAGTCCGCCCCTTCAATCCCACGCCTGTGGCGGCATCCTGCCATTAACAGGCATCACCCCAACACAAAGGACACATAAAATGACCAATATTCCTACCCGCAAAGCCGCTCTTGCCCTGACACTTGCCAGCACGCTCATTGCACTGCCTTTTTACGCCGCCGCTAAAGACGACATGATGATGAAAGATGACCATGCTGACATGATGATGAAGGACGCGAAGAAAGACAAAATGATGAAGGACGGCAAAAAAGACAAGATGATGAAAGACGAAAAAAAAGATGGCATGATGAAAGAGGGCCACGAAGATACAATGATGAAAAAAGATGACATGATGATGAAGGATGGCAAGTAAACCTTAACTTCCCTCCTGGCCTGGCAGTGGGTCCGTAAAAGCGTGGCTGTCAGGCCAAATCCAATCAGCCGTTAATCCAGGCTATAGTCGATGGTATACATCACAAACAACAAAACCACGGTACCTGCAACGAGCCAATACGTGCCAAATAGCCATAACACCAGCGGCACCGCCAGGTAATAACCGCGCATGCCGAGCGAATAATGATTCATGCCACGGCCGAGGACGCGGGTGACAAATTCCGGGGTCATCAAGGGGTCGCGTGCCGCCGGGATGTTGATCATGAAACTCGTGCGGTTATACGAACGGATGGCGAGTGTAAAATTAAAAAACGCCGAGAAAAAAGTGATGATCAGAAGCAACAGTTTTATGAGTAATAAGCCGCTATTTTCATGGCTGATTTCAGAAATGACGCGCAAGCCACCAACCGTGCTGGAAAAAAATGCGGCATTAAGTGTGCCAAGACAAATCAATATAGCGGTGGTCGCCAGAAAACTTGCGGCCATGCTCGAGTTACGCAAAGTTTGCACCGCCAGAATATCAAGCCGATCGGCCATGATGGTCTCCACCCAAGCGCGGCGGGTTTGCATATTCAAACCAATCGCAGTGGTGAGAGGGGCATGCTTTATCCGATAAACCAGATGAATGTGATAGGCGGCCAGCAATATAAACGAAACCCATGTCAGGCCGAGTTCTATCCAGGAGTTATTTCCCATCAACACATCCTTGGTTCACGTAACACGCGGTTACTCCCCGGCGATCGTCATTTCTTTTACGAGAATTGAACCGGTGCGTATGCTGCCGCGCTTTTCTATATCATTGCCGACTTCGGCGATGCCCATAAAAATAGTGCGCAGGTTGCCCGCAATGGTAATTTCTTCAACGGGATATTGAATCTCGCCGTTCTCGATCCAGAATCCCGCTGCGCCCCGCGAGTAATCACCGGTGACGGTGTTGACACCCATGCCCATCAACTCGGTTACCAGCAAACCTTTGTTCATGTGTTTCAGCAGGTCATTCAAACCCAGCTTACCGGGATCAATTATCAAGTTGTGTACGCCGCCTGCATTGCCGGTAGTCTGCATGCCGAGCTTGCGTGCCGCGTAACTATCAAGCACATAACTTTGCAGTACGCCGTCACGTACAATGTCACGCGTACGGGTCGCTACACCTTCGCTGTCAAACGGGGCGCTGCCCAACCCTTTTTTGATGTGGGGCGCTTCATGGATGTGTACAAAATCTGGAAACACTGGCTTGCCAAGATGATCGAGTAAAAAAGTCGCTTTACGATATAACGCACCACCGCGAATAGCGCTGATAAAGTGCGACAATAAACCGGTGGCGATTTCGGCCGAAAAAATCACCGGGGATTGGCACGTAGATAAACGCCGGCCATTGAGGCGGCGCAGGGTGCGTTCAGCGGCGCGACGGCCCACCTCTGCGGCAGAATCAAGTTCGGCACTGTTGCGCGCCACGCTGAACCAATAGTCGCGCTGCATGGACTCGCCCTCGCCACCGATGACCGCGCAACTCAGGCTGTGCCGGGTGCTGGGATAAGCGCCAATGAAACCGTGGCTGTTGCCATATACACGGTAGCCCTGGTGGCTGGAAACACTGGCGCCTTCGGAGTTGGTGATGCGTGCATCCAGGCGGCGTGCGACACCTTCACATTCACTCGCCAGCTCAATAGCCTGTTCGGCGTTAATGTCCCAGGGGTGGCATAAATCAAGGTCGGGAATGTCCTGCGCCATCAATCGCGCGTCCGCAAGACCTGAATATTCGTCGGCGGCGGTGTATTTTGCGATGCCGCATGCCGCACGCACCGTTTCGCGCACCGCTTCTGGTGTAAAATCGGAGGTATTGGCCGAACCTTTGCGCTGGCCAAAATACACGGTGACGCCCAAGCCTTTGTCACGGTTATATTCCAAGGTTTCAACCTCGCCCAAACGTACATTGACAGACAGGCCGGTTTCAATGCTTACCCCGGCTTCTGCGGCACTGGCGCCTTGCGCACGCGCTTCAGCAAGGATGTTATGCACCAACTCCTGAAGCTGGGCATCATTATGCGTAGCGACGTTGTCTGCCATGGTGTTGCGTGGCTGTGTAATCTGTGACATTGTGGATGCTCTCTACTTAAATTAAATAACTATTGATACTTTGCCCCATGCCCATTGAAGACACCATTGACACCCCGATCGAAAACGGCGACCCCGAACCCAAAAGCAAGTCGCAGCGCAAACGCGACATGACGGCCTTGCAGGATCTGGGTGAAGCGTTGGTAATGCTGCCTGCCAACCAATTAAGCACTATCCCCATGCCGGAAAATCTGCTTAATGCCGTCATGGCGGCGCGCAGCATTACTGAGCGTGGCGCGCGCAAACGCCAATTTCAATACATTGGCAAAGTGATGCGCAAAGTCGACGCGGCGCCGATTCAGGAAGCCCTCGACGCACTGAACAACCAGAGCCTGCACGCTGCACGTGAGTTTCATCGCGTGGAACGCTGGCGCGACCGCCTGCTCAACGAAGGCGACGCGGCGGTGGGCGACTTCATCAGCGCCTATCCTGCGGCTGACAGCCAACACTTGCGCCAATTAATCCGCAATGCTGAACGCGAGTTCAGCGCCGGTAAACCCCCCAGTAGCGCGCGCACTTTGTTCCGTTATGTGCGGGACATTATGGGGGAGTAGCGGCATCTAAGCACTCGTCCCACCCACCGTCAACCCATCTATACGCAACGTCGGCTGGCCGACACCCACCGGTACACTCTGCCCATCTTTGCCGCAGGTACCCACACCGGCATCCAGCTTCAAATCATTGCCCACCATGGTCACGCGCGTCAGCACGTCGGGGCCATTACCGATCAGCGTAGCGCCTTTAACCGGGTAAGTGATTTTGCCGTTTTCGATCATGTAAGCTTCGCTTGCCGAAAACACAAACTTGCCGGAGGTGA
Organism: Gammaproteobacteria bacterium; assembly: GCA_020053945.1. Lineage (GTDB taxonomy): Bacteria > Pseudomonadota > Gammaproteobacteria > Ga007554. The sequence continues at coordinate 6,115 of JAGVME010000108.1, read as the reverse complement.
TATCCACTTGTCCGCCGCCAAAATTCACCGCATACAACCCGTTCTTGACGGAGGCGATGATTTCCTGCGGATCATGTTTTCCGGCCAACATGTAGGTGTTGGTCATGCGCGGCATGGGCAAGTGCGCGTAAGATTCACGGCGACCGTTGCCGGTAGGCGCGACGCCCATCAAAGCGGCATTCATTTTGTCCTGCATATAGCCTTTCAATATGCCATTTTCGATCAGCACGGTGCATTGGGTGGGCGTGCCTTCGTCGTCGATATTCAAGGAACCCCGGCGGCTGGCGATAGTACCGTCATCCACTACGGTGCATTGCTCTGAAGCGACTTTTTCACCGACACGCCCGGCAAATGCAGAAGTGCCTTTGCGGTTAAAATCACCTTCCAGGCCATGGCCGATGGCTTCGTGCAGCAAGATGCCGGGCCAGCCCGACCCGAGAACCACTTGCATGGTACCTGCCGGGGCATCACGCGCATCGAGGTTCACCAGGGCTTGTCGCACCGCTTCACGCGCATAGTCTAATCCGCGCCCGTCCTGCAGAAAGTAATCGTAACCGACACGCCCACCACCGCCGGACGAGCCTTGTTCACGGCGGCCATTATGTTCAACAATAACGCTGACGCTGAGCCGCACCAGGGGTCGCATGTCCGCCGCCAGCGTGCCATCACTGCCTACGATCATGACGACATCATAACTCGCCGCGAGACTCACCATTACCTGCTTGACGCGCGGGTCTTGTTTGCGCGCTTCGGCATCGAGTGATTCCAGCAAACTTACTTTGTCCTGCTCTGGCAGGGTGTACAGAGGATTCATAGGCGCATACAGCGCGCGGCCCTGAACGCCGGTGCTGACATTCACCCGACCCTGGCCACTGCTGCGCGCAATGGCGCGCGCGGCATGTGCCGCCTGGGTCAGCGCAGGCAAAGCGATGTCGTCGGAATAGGCAAACCCAGTCTTTTCACCGCTGATGGCGCGCACACCCACGCCGCGATCAATGCTATAGCTGCCTTCCTTGACGATGCCATCTTCCAACGACCAGGATTCAAAGTGGGTATTTTGAAAATACAGGTCGGCGCTATCCACGGCATGGCTCAGCACTTGCCCAAGCACGTTGTGCAGGTCTTTTTCCGCCAATCCAGAAGGCGCCAGGATCAACTGGCGGGCAATATCAAGTGATGTGTTCATGGCGTGATGTTTATCCCGGTTGTAGGTTTCTGAGTTTCAATGCGGCCATTTAGAAACAGTTCACGATCTCGATCAAGGGAAGAGCGAAGCGAAGGGTTCCCAGCGCAAGGCGGAAGCGGGCGAGAAAGCGCAGTGTACACGTACATGAGCATTTCAAGCCTGCCTTTATATATCATGGCAACGCTGCGATGCGCCCTTCAGCGAGATCGTGAACTGTTTCTCACTGTCAACGCAAACGGCGATGCTGGGTAGCCGGAAAATTACGACGGATGCTTTCCAAGCGGTTATGGTCAATTTCTGCGCTTATAAAGCCTGAACCCCGCGGCAACCGATCTAATACTACACCCCATGGATCGACAATCATACTGTCACCATGGGTCTCACGGCCACCCACATGATAGCCGCCTTGCGCTGCCGCAATAACGTAACACAGATTTTCGATGGCCCGGGCGCGCACCAGGATTTCCCAATGCGCTCTTCCCGTAATGGCGGTAAACGCTGAAGGGATGGCGAATAGCTCCATACCTTGGATCAGTAATTGCCGGAAAAGTTCAGGAAAGCGCAGGTCGTAACACACCGCCAAACCCAGCTTGCCGAAGGGGGTATCAATGACCATTGGCGTATTGCCCGCCTCAATGGTTTCTGATTCGGTATAATTTTCGCCATTTTCAGTGACACGCACGTCAAACATGTGCACCTTGTCATAACGGGCGACCCGCGTGCCCGCAGCATCAAATACGAGGCAGGCGGCACGCACTTTCTGGTCATGATCAGCGACCAGCGGCAGTGTTCCACCCACGAGCCACACGCCGTTTCTTGCCGCTTGATGCGCCAGAAAATCCTGCAACGGTCCACCACTGTCCGGTTCGCGGATTTTCACCTTGTCAAACTCGCTCAATCCCATCAAGGCAAAATTTTCCGGCAGCACCACCAACCCCGCACCCGCCGCCGCGGCACGGTTGATCAAGCGCGATGCCTCCAGCAAATTGGCGCTGATATTCGGCCCCGACGCCATTTGAATAGCGGCAACTTGACTCATGGGATCTCCACTCCATTAACGGCGTCTGTCGCTTCTTTTACTTGAAACGGCTCGGTCACCACCGGGGGCGGCGTATTTCTTTTCTCCTCCGCGCTTTGGATGGCTGACCCCAGGCTAATATTTATCACGCCAGCATTACTGCCGGGCGTAAGCTGGATACGATTAGAGGCTAATCCCAATGCCACCAGCCAATCGCGCAATTCGTCTACCCAGGCTTCACCCTGCTCATCTTCGGGATAATGCAACGCCACGCCACTGCCGGGCTGCTGCGCTACTTGCTGCATCACCGCCAATAATCCCGGCAAGGTCACGATCGTTTCGCCACGGCGCTGGATTTCACCGCTACGCTGCGGCCGCTCCTGGCATCCTGCGCCGTCCATGCACGGCGTATTCCATTGCTCCATGTCCACACCCAATGCCACAACACCTTGATGGGCAGGCGGGGAAATCATGCTGTCCGGCAAGGCTTCCGCCGCCAAGGCAGCAGATGGCCCGCCAAAAATATTTGCCGATATCAAGAGTCCCACTACGCAACAAAATTCCAATTTAAAATACCGCATCGGCTGGTATCCCTTCCCCATAAAAAATTTTATATGCCTATCCACGCACGTCAATTCCGCGCAGGAGGTGGCGCTGTCGCCCCGCCTGCTTTTAACGCTTCTTTTTCTTTTGATGACAAATCAAATTCCGGATTATCCCATGCGCCTTTCACGGTATATTGGTAGCGTGTAATCCGGTCAAGATCTGATTGAAACAACTTTTGGAACAGGAACACTGCCGCACCCAATCCCGGACCTCCGGTCAACATGCCCGCCAAAGGTAATGCTGTCGACGAGCGCGGCGTTACCGTGATGCGCTGGTCATAATCTTTAGCGGCCAGGCCGACACGTCCCTGTACCGCCACGTGAGCTGAAGGGCCATTCATGGTCAAGTTGGAGGTGTGGGCATTACCGTCCGTGATGACAAAATCCCCGGTAATGTCATCAAAACTGAAGCCTTTGCTAAACAGCCCTTTAAAATTCAAGGCCATTAAACCAAAAACCCGTCCCGCACCGGGATCAACATCCAGTAACCGGCCTTTTTTAAAGTCCATGCGCAAATTGCCCTGCAATTTCGCCAGCGAAAAAGCGGCGGGGGACGCTGGCCAGTGCGCCGTCAATTCAGCCTGTCCCGTGCCTTCGGCGAAGGTGTCGGCGAAGCCAAATTCACGAAAAGTTTTACCAAGATTGTTGCTGTGGATGTTTAGGTTCAATGTAGTGATGGGCTGCATTTGCTTATCCACCACCCAGTCTCCCAGGGCGCTAATTTTCGTCACATCGGATACCATCTGTAAACGGTCCACACGCAAACCCGCGGGTTGTTGCGATGTCACCAGGCTTAAGCTGCCAAAATCTATGCCTTGATAGAAAAACCGTTTGCTGGTAATGCGCAACGGGGGAAGCTGACGTGGATCCAGGCTACGCCCTTCGAGACCCCTATTTTTATTAGAGCCCTGCGCCCATTCCAGATATTCCAGGTCAGCGGAGAGGGGCATATGCGCCGCGTGCGGCACCCGTATGCTGCCGGTGAGGCGGTTGCTGGCAATACTTCCGCTCCATTCCTGTTCGCCGTTTTTGGCTTGCACATGAACATCTTTTAACGATTGCCCAAAAGCCTCAAGGGTACCCAGCCGCGCGTCAATTTCATTTATGTGCAATGCCTTCGGTCCGCCGCCACCCTGCGCCTCCCCGCCCTCGCCAGTGCCCATCAAGTCCACCCATTCGGTAAGTGAAAATTCAGGCAATTCACCGCTAATGCGCCATCCCCGCAAGGCGGGCAGCGTAAGGTTCCCCCCACCCCCGCCATTTCCAAGGTGTACCTCGCCGCGCTCCAGGACATTATTGTGGTTTACGCTAAATACACTTTTAAAAAAATCACCGTATTTTACATTAAAAACCGTATTTACGGTACGTGGCAGCGTTGTTTCCACGACCAATCCGCGCAACTGGGCCGCTGTTTTATTTAAGGGCGCGGGTAAAGTGATGGCCATGCCTTTCAATAGCGATTCAATACGCAATGTGGCGCTCGGCTCGCCTTTTTCCGGATCAACAACGCGCAATGTGGCTAACCAGTCTGACTCACCCTTAAAGTAATTAAATAATGGTGCTTTGAAATATTGCGCCAGGCGTTGGGCATCTGCCTTGCCCCGCGCATCAAAACGGAAGGCGTTTTGCCGCTCGCCCTGGATAGCCCGCGTAGCCACATCAACTTCAACGGCGCCGCCTAACACCATGGCGCGGATATCATGCGCCGCCAGGGTCGATTCAGTGAAATTCAAAGTACCGTTGACCTGGGAAAATTCCACGGTATCCTCCATACCCCTATCGACACCCTTATCGAAAAAGGCTAGGCGACTGTTATTAAAGCCTAACACACCTTTAATGCGGTCTGTGGTGGTGGCGGCCAACGGCATGTGGATTTCCAGGTCGAGCGTGCTATGGCCATGGGCCCGGGGCCCCTCAAAATATTTTCCAATTTTTTTATCCAACGGGGTTTCCCTTACATAGCGCAATACATCGGCTGTCGGGCCTTCCGCCTGGCCACGGATGACCAGCACGGGGGGGCTGCCGCCAAGATCTTCAATGGCTACTTGCGCCTGTTGAACCCGTGATTCCAGGCTGCTGGCGGCACTGGCATTGATCTCCATGCGGCGCTCGCTGAACACCACTTCAGTTTCTATTTTTTCCAGGCGCGGCCAACCGGGAGCGTAATCGAGAACCCCTTCGCTGGCATTGAAGCGCACTTCGAAGCGGCCGGTCTTCGGCTCGGCGCGGGTATCAAACGGAAAATCCGCGACACGGCCATGAAACAATGCCTGGCCGTGCGTTACGGTGCCGCTGATTAATGCACGGTCCAGCCAAGCCACGGTATCTTGGGGCATAATGCCCACAGGGAAGTAACGTGCGGCATGCTCGATATTCCCTTTGGAAAAGTCGGCGGCCAGGTTGATAAAAGGCGATGCGCCGCCATCGGGGATATCAATTGTCGCCTGGACTGAGCCGCTGATGTCGGCATTCCCGGCCACCAGCGCCGGGGTCTGGATGCGCCAGCCACCCTCCTGGCGCCGCCATGCCACAGGCCCTGACAACGTATCAATAAAGAGGGGCGCCCTAAATAAGCCATCAAAAGAAAACTGTGCCATGGACGTCGCCAAGACCAGTGATCCGGATTGGTCATGGACTTGTGCCTTACCGTCCAGCCCCATCACAGCGGGGAAATTCTTCCAGGCCAAAAAACCCAGGTCATTAAAATCGGCGCGTGCCGCCAGCGTATGTTTATCAATGGCTTCATCATGCTGATAACGCACATAAGCCTGAGTGAGGTCGGCGCGCGGCTGTATGGCCGTTAACGCCTCCCGCGCCGCATCATCCAGCAAATTACTGAGCAGCAGCATCGCCACCCCGTCCTGGAGCCGCAACCCCTGCGCCCCCATCTCCACCACGGTGATGGTGTCTTGCTGGGCCACTGCCACTTTAAAATTTATTTTTTTGCCCACCGCCCCTGCGTGGTCCTGCCCAGCGGCCATTTCTTCACGCGCAGAAACGCCACCGGTATCACTTGGGCGCGCCAATACCACCCGGTCCGCATCCAACCGCCAACCCGCTGGATGGCGGCGCCAGTCAAAATGCCCGGCAAGTTTACGCAAGGACAACGCGGAGAGGCCGGTCGCTCCTGCGCATCCGACCGCCATGGATGGGGAGAGCAAAGCGAGGGGGTTTGTCGAAAATGCAGGAGCATTTTTTCGACCTGCGCCCGCGACACTTGCGCATCCCTGTGCGGCGGTCGCTCCCGGCATCCGACCGCCATGGATGGCGGAAGTGTCGAAAATGCAGGAGCATTTTTTCGACCTG
>JAGVME010000056.1 GCA_020053945.1 Gammaproteobacteria bacterium | reverse complement strand
TTCATGTTTTTTCGACCAGGTTTTTGTGGCAAGACATTAAAAACGGGTCGAAATTATAGCACAAATAAGGCTATTTTTATAGAATAATCAATTTGTTAGGTGTTTTTCAGGGGCGACTAAATATAGGCAAAAACCGCAAACCCACCTTCAACATTCAATGCCCGTGTTTTTTTGACCAGCCAGAAATTACTGTTTCTACGGTTAACAGTAGTAGGGTTAGGCTTGTGCTGTTGTATTATGCAAGAAAAATGATGCGGCCAGGAATTTGCGCAATTTCAGTGCGGCGCTGCGTCCAGTCCCGCTTCCGCCATGGCCACCGCCTTGAAAATAGCGCGGCCTTTATTCATGGTTTCTTCCCACTCCAGTGCTGGCACAGAGTCAGCGACAATGCCTGCGCCCGCCTGAATGTGCAGCATACCGTCTTTAATTACCGCGGTGCGGATGGCGATGGCCGTGTCCATATTCCCCGACCATGAGATATAGCCCACCGCACCTGCATACACGCCGCGCTTGACCGGCTCCAGATCGTTGATGATCTCCATGGCGCGCACTTTGGGCGCGCCGCTGAGAGTGCCGGCCGGAAAGGTGGCGCGCAGTGCATCCAGTGCTGTCATGCCGGGTTGCAAGTGCCCGGTAACATTGGATACGATGTGCATGACATGCGAGTAACGCTCAACCAGCATTTTTTCGGTGAGCTTTACGCTGCCGGTTTCACTGACACGACCCACGTCATTACGGCCCAGGTCAATCAACATTAAATGTTCGGCGCGCTCTTTGGGGTCGGCCAGCAATTCCCGCTCCAGCGCTTGGTCTTCCGCTTCGCTCACGCCGCGCCGTCGCGTACCCGCGATCGGCCGCACCGTAACCACGTTTTCTTCGAGGCGCACCAAAATTTCCGGTGAAGAACCCACCACATGAAAATCGCGCAAATCCATATAAAACATATAAGGCGAGGGGTTGAGGCTACGCAATGCGCGGTATAAATCGAGCGGCGCGGCTTGCACTGGAACCGACAGGCGCTGTGACAACACCACCTGCATGACATCACCTTCATGGATATAGTGTTTGACGCGTTCCACGGCAGACTCAAAATCCTGGCGGGTGAAGCCGGATATGAAATCGGATTCATCTATGCGCCGCGAGCCTCGGGCAACCGCAGGTTGCGGCGTGGCGTCCCGCAAGGTTTTCACCAAATCATCAAGGCGTTGCCGCGCTTTGTTCCAGGCCTGGTCAGCTTCAGGATTGACGTGGATCACCACATATAATTTGCCGCGTAAATTGTCGAACACCAACACCTCGTCCGACACCATCAACAAAATATCCGGCGCGGCAATCGGGTCGGGCTTGGCAGATGCCGCCGCCAGGCGCGGCTCAATATAACACACCGTGCCATAGCCGAAATAACCCACCATGCCGCCCGTAAAACGCGGCAGGCCGACTATGCCCGCTTCTTTGCCTGCGACTTTATAGCGCGCCTGGAAGGTTTCGATCCACGCCAGGGGATCATCGGCATGTACAGACTCAATCATATTGCCGTCTTTTTCCACGCTGATAGCGTGCCCCGACACGCGCACCACGGTGCGGCACGGCAAGCCGATGATGGAATAACGTCCCCATTTTTCGCCGCCCTGCACCGATTCAAACAGATAGGAATACGGGCCATCGGCCAATTTCAGATAAGCGCTCAATGGCGTATCAAGGTCCGCCAGCACTTCACGCATCAATGGAATACGGTTGTATCCCTGCGCGGCAAGCTTCTGGAATTCTTCATATACCATGTTGAAGCTCATGGCGCTGCCTTACGCTCAAGCAAACCTTTCAACTCCGCCATGGAATCAATGACCGCATCAGGATGCGACTCACGAATGTCAATGCCGTGATTATAACCGTAGGTCAGGCACGCAATCTGAAAGCCTGCGGCGCGCGCGGCTTTCACATCGCTCATCGAGTCACCCACCATTAACGCGTGGCGCGGCTCCACGCCCAGTAACGTGGCGGCATGCAACAAGGGCATGGGATCGGGTTTTTTCTTCGCCACAGTATCACCGCTCACCACTGCCAAAAAATAATGGCGTATCCCCATATCTTTGAGCAGTGGCTCGGTAAACGCGGCGGCTTTATTGGTGACGCAACCGAGTTTGTAACCTGCGCCGTGCAGGTAATCCAGGCCCTCGCGCACACCCGGATAAAGGTTGCTGCGCGTGCTGGTGTTCTGCGCATACAGCGCCATGAAAATTGGCAATGCCTGCGCAAATAAAGCCGCGTCCGGTTCACCGTCCAACTGGTTGATGAGAGCACGCTTCACCAGACGCTCTACGCCGTTACCAACCCATTCACGCACCCGTGCTTCGCCGCGTGCGGGCAAACCTAATTGTTGCATCATGGCATCGGTGCAATACGCCAAGTCCGGCACGCTGTCCACCAGCGTGCCGTCCAGGTCGATCAACACCATTTGCGGCTTTTTCAGCACGCTCATTTGCCAACCTTTTTACCAACCAGGGCCAATTCAGCGCGCATGGCAGCGACCACAGAATTGTAGCGCTGTGGGTCCGTATCTTTTCCGGCGCCAAACAAAGCAGAGCCCGCCACGAAAGTATCTGCGCCAGCCTCGGCAATCTCGCGGATGTTTGCCACGTTAACGCCACCGTCAATCTCCAGGCGGATGTTGCGGCCGCTGTCATCGATCAAACGCCGTGTTTCGCGCAATTTATCCAGCGTGCCGGGAATGAATTTCTGGCCACCAAAGCCGGGGTTGACCGACATCAGCAGGATCATGTCCACCTTGTCCATCACGTGTTTCAGGTAATGCAGCGGCGTAGCAGGATTAAACACCAAGCCCGATTTGCAACCATTGTCACGCACCAGTTGCAACGAGCGATCCACATGTTCGGATGCCTCGGGATGAAAGGTAATATAGGTAGCGCCCGCTTTGGCAAAATCGGGGATGATGCGATCCACTGGTTTCACCATCAAATGCACATCAATCGGCGCCGTAATGCCATGTTTGCGCAAGGCTTCGCATACCAGCGGGCCAATGGTCAGGTTCGGTACGTAATGGTTATCCATTACATCAAAATGCACAATATCCGCACCTGATTTCAGAACATTATTCACTTCCTCTCCCAGCCGGGCAAAATCCGCCGAGAGGATAGAAGGGGCTATCCTGTAATCTGTCATATCAATAAACCTCTTTTAATTCCCACTCAAGGGGTTACAATCATAAAACCATGAATGTTACCTGATTTGGCGGAAACTTTCACTGCTACGGGTAATTTTTATGCATTTTCAACTGCTTGTGCAAGGTAAAATATTATGATGATCGCTCTTCCCCTTCATTTGTTGGCCGTTATTATTTGGCTTGGTGGCATGTTTTTCGCTTATATGGTGTTACGCCCGGTGGCCGCCGCATTGCTTGATCCCCCGCCCAGGTTGGCGCTCTGGTCAAAGGTGTTCGGACGCTTCTTTCCCTGGGTATGGGCTGCCGTGTTCATTTTGCCCGTTACCGGGTTGTGGATGATATTCGCCGAACTGGGCGGCATGAAAAACGTCGGCACCGCCATTCATGTGATGCTGCTGCTGGGAATTATCATGATTGCGCTATTCCTCCATGTATTCTTTGCGCATTACCGTAAATTAAATGCCGCACTGGCCGCCAGCGATATACCCGCAGCGGCGCGCCAATTAAATAACATCCGCCGGCTGGTGGGCATCAATGTGATTTTGGGCTTAATAACGGTAGTGGTGGCCAGCGCGGGACGCTTTATTTAGACCGGGATATTTACCGTAAAAAATCATTTTAAAAACAGAGGATGGTTAATCCGCGGAAACTAGGCGGCAACCTGAAAGGTTAAGCGTGTGAAGAAGCAAATGTTAACAAAAACACCGCCCGGGGGCATCACGTTTGATATTCACGGTGCTCCGCCCACTATCGCTGAAATTGCCGCGGCGCGTGAACAGATTTTGCGAGACAAGGCCGCCCTTGAACGTAAAGACTGGAAAGTTTTTGCGGGGATTATGGCGGTGTTTGTATTGAGCATGGCGATTGCCTTGATAGGGGGGCGCGCCATCCTGGTTGACCAGAACAGCCCGACCATGATCACAGCGATTGTCTATGGCTTTCCTTATGCCATGATATTTGTATTTGGCCTTACCATATCATTTCGCCACAAGAAAATTGAGGAACCCAAAAAAATAATGGTGGTGGCGCTTGCCGCACTGGAAACCCTTGCGCCTGAAGATCTTGCCACGGTGGCCGCATGGAGCCAACAAGAAGCCGTGATTGCCCGCTATCAATCAAGCGTGGCAGCGCAAGGACGTGCGCTGGTGCATGGTGAAATGGCCGTGATGAAACAGCATTTGCCCGTAGCGGATACCATGGAAGATTAGCGGGCTACAGTAGCACCCGCTCAACACCACCCAATTGCGTTTTTTCAACAAACTTCTGCTGCCAGCTCTCCCCTAATAATTTGTTGGCCAACTCCACCACGATGTAATCCGTTTGCATGCCAGTGTCGCCCGCATAGCGTGACAGTCCTTGCTGGCACGCGGGGCAGGAGGTGAGCATTTTGACTTCGCCACCCTCAACTGTTTCTGCGCCAGTGAGCGCCTTGATGCCTTTGTGCAATTCTTCCTGTTTGCGGAAACGCACCTGCGCGGCAATGTCGGGGCGGGCGGTGGCAAAGGTGCCGGCTTCGCCACAGCAACGGTCAGAAAGTTGCACGCCTTGTCCCATCAATGTGGAGGCAACACTAATAGGGTTATGGGTTTTCATGGGCGTGTGGCAGGGGTCGTGATAAATGTATTTCACGCCGGGCACACCGCTCAGGCTCACGCCTTTTTCCATCAGGTATTCATGGATGTCCAGCAGGCGGCATCCGGGGAAAATGGCATCGAACTCGTATTTCAAAAGCTGGTCCATGCAGGTGCCGCACGACACGATGACGGTTTTGATATCCATGTAAGCCAGGGTGTTGGCCATGCGGTGAAACAGCACGCGATTTTCGGTGCTGATCTGGCGGCCCTTGGCTTCATCACCACTGGAAGATTGGGGATAGCCGCAGCATAAATAGCCGGGCGGCAACACGGTTTGCGTGCCGACTTCATAGAGCATGGCAAGGGTGGCGAGACCGATCTGGCTGAACAATCGCTCTGAGCCGCAGCCGGGGAAATAAAATACTGCATCCGATGTTTCGTTGACCTTGGCAGGGTCGCGCAAAATCGGGATAACATTTTTATCTTCAATGCCAATCAGCGCGCGCGTGGTCTTGGCAGGTAAACCGCCGGGCATGGGTTTCTTCATGAACTGGATGACTTGTGTCTTGACAGTAGGCTTGCCGGTGGTGGCGGCCGGACGTTCGTTCTTTTTCCCCAGCAGGCCAAAACGCTTGGCGACATGATGTGCGGCACGTTGTCCTGCATAACCCCATTTAATCATGGTGCTGCGCATGAGCTTGATAGTGGCGGGATCCGTGACATTAAGAAACGCCATCGCCGCCGTGGTGCCGGGACTGGCATGGCGCTTACCGCGATCTTTGAGAATACGGCGCATGCGCACAGTGACATCGCCAAAGTCGATGTTGACCGGGCAAGGGTTCAGGCACTTATGGCACACCGTGCAGTGGTCAGCGACATCGTTCATTTCATCGAAGTGCCGGATCGAGATACCGCGCCGGGTTTGCTCTTCGTAAAGAAACGCTTCGATGATGAGGCCGGTGGCGAGAATTTTGTTGCGTGGCGAATAAAATAAGTTGGCGCGTGGCACATGGGTGTTACACACCGGCTTGCACTTGCCGCAACGCAGGCAATGACGAATGTCATCATTAAGCGCACCGAGTTCGCTTTGTTCGAGAATCAGCGCCTCTTGCTGCACCAGACGCAGCGAGGGCGTGTAGGCATTGTGTAAACCCGAATCCGCGAGTAATTTGCCACGATTAAAGCGGCCTTCCGGGTCAACTTTTTGTTTGTATCCGGCAAAAGCCTGGATTGCTGCTGGCTCCATGTAACGAATTTTGGTGATGCCAATGCCATGTTCGCCCGAGATCACACCGCCCAGCGCCGAGGCCAGCGCCATGACGCGATCAACAATGCGATCCGCCTCCTGCATCATTTCATAATCGTTGGAGTTGACGGGAATGTTGGTATGCACGTTACCATCGCCCGCGTGCATATGCGTGGCGACAAACAAGCGGCTGGAACGGATGCGGGTGTGAATTTCATCGAAGCGCTGATGGAATTTTTCCAGCTCGCGCCCGGCAAAAATCGCCTTGAGCGGCCGCTCCACTTCGCTGCGATACGAGATGCGCAAATCGCGCCGCTGCAATAACACAAACAGCGTATCGCCTTCCTGCACTTTAGCGTGAGTGGCTGCGTCGAGCAAATGCGCACCTGACGCCACAGGGTCATCAAGCTGGCGCAGGATCGCGCCCCATTGCTGCTGGATTTTCAGCAGGTAGTCGCGTGCGGCGGTAATCTTGTTGGCGATAATAATATCGCTCTCGGCATCGGGCGCGTAATCCGCGCTTTTTGTGAGTTTGGCGGGATCATCGCTGTTCATATAGTCAAGCAATGCGGCGACCAGGCGCAACTTGTTAGCCATCGACTGCTCGATGTTGATGCGCTCGATGCCTTCGGAATATTCCGCCAGACGCGGCAGTGGAATCACTACGTCTTCGTTGATCTTGAACGCATTGGTGTGCGCGGCAATCGCGGCGGTGCGGCTGCGATCTGCCCAGAAGCGGCTGCGGGCTTCAGGGCTGACGGCAACAAAACCTTCGGCATCACGCGCATTCGCCAGGCGCACTACATGCGAAACCGCGCGCGCCACCGCATCTTCCACATCACCCGCCACGTCTATAATCAACACCATCTTGGGCCGTTCACGGCGCGGTGCTTTGGTGCTGTAATTCACGGCGCGTACATAGCGTTCGTCGAGATGTTCCATGCCTGCCAGTAATACCTCGGGCTGTGCGTCGAGATAATCCTTGATCTCAACAATCGCAGGTACGGCGCGGCGCAAATCAGCACCGAAAAACTCCAGGCATACGGTGCGCATGAAGCGCGGCTCACGGTGCAGAATAAACACACCCGAAGTAATCAGTCCATCACAGCCTTCTTTTTGTATGCCGGGCAGACCACCAAGAAATTTGTTGGTGACATCTTTGCCCAAACCAATCTTGCGCAATTCGTGGCCGGGGATGCGCAAGGTTTCGGATGCTCCCGTGGGAGTCTTGCCATCGGCCTGATAATGCGTGACACGAAACTCGGCAAATTCCACATCATGAATTTTGCCAAGGTTATGATTGATACGCTCCACTTCCAGCCACTGTGCGTTGGGCGTGACCATGCGCCACGATACCAGGTTGTCCAGGCACGTGCCCCACAACACCGCTTTTTTTCCGCCAGCGTTCATGGAAATATTGCCACCGATGGTGGACGCATCCTGCGAGGTGGGATCAACCGCAAACACATGGCCTGCCGCATAGGCACGTTCCGACACGCGCTTGGTAATGACGCCCGCTTCAGCGCGCACCGTGGCTACCGTATCTAACACACCGGGCAGGGTGCGAAACTCCACCTGGCTCAAACCTTCCAGTTTTTCCGTATTGATCACCGCCGTGTCGGGATGCAACGGCACGGCGCCGCCCGTATAACCTGTGCCACCGCCACGCGGGATAATGGTCAGCCCCAGCTCGATGCAGGCCTGCACCACACCCGCCATTTCTACTTCACTGTCGGGCGCAACCACCACAAACGGATATTCAACGCGCCAGTCGGTGGCATCGGTGACATGCGAAACACGCGCCAGGCCGCTGAAATCAATATTGTCGCGCCGCGTTACTTTGGACAATCGCTTGATGGTTTTTTTGCGCAAGTCATACTGGCTTGAAAACCAGTCTTGAAAAGACTGCACCGCCGTGCGCATCGCCTGCTCAAGTTCCAACGCCAAGGGATTCTCCCCTGACCGCTCGCGAATCTGTTCCAGACGCTGCACCAGCGTATTGATCAACGATGCGCGGCGCTTGGGGTTTTCTAGCAAGTCATCCTGAATAAACGGGTTGCGCGACACAATCCACATATCACCCAGCACTTCAAACAGCAAACGCGCCGAATGTCCGGTGCGGCGCACGCCCCTCAGCTCGTTCAACACCTGCCACATGCGCTCACCCAGAAAGCGGATCACAATTTCGCGGTCAGAGAACGAGGTGTAGTTATAAGGAATTTCGCGGATGCGCGAGGCGCTGCTGCTCATGTCGGGGTAGCCAGTAAAGGTTTAATAGGATTGCTATTTTAACATGTCTTGGGGATGGATGATTCTGGTGCGGTTTGAAGGGGATTTGATGGGCTGGAAATTCATCAGGAAAATAGATAACACTTTCAGGCAAAAAGTTGCGAAAATATGCTGACTGTCCCCCTTTTTACATTGATCAACGGCCATTCCCATGTCCCCCCAACATCTTAACCTGCTATTAGATCTGCTCGCGCAACCCACCGCGCCGTTCCGCGAAGAGCATGTTGTCGCCTGTGTTGGCCGCGTGCTGGAGCAAGCGAATATCCCGTTTTTTGCTGATCCGGTGGGCAATCTGGTAGTTGGCGCGGCGTCCAAGGCGGACTATCTGCGCCGCATCCGCGAGAAAAGTACGGAACCGTTGCGGGTGTTTATCGCACACATGGATCACCCCGGTTTCCACGGCGTAGAATGGTTATCGCCGCGTCGCCTGAAAGTGCTGTGGCATGGCGGCGCGCCAGTGAAACACTTGGTCGGCGCTGCGGTGTGGCTGGCGGACAGCCACGACTGGGCAGGCTCAGGCACGCTACGCAAAGTAGCGTTGGTTGCGTCAAAACGTACCATTCACAGTGCCGAGGTGTTGCTTGACGAGCCACTGGATAAACCCGCCAACCGTTTATACGGCGGCTTTCAATTCCGCGCGCCAGTATGGCAACGCAGCAAAAAGATTTACACCAAAGCCGCCGATGATCTGGTCGGGGTATTTGCGATTGTCGCCACCGCGCTGGCGTTGTTTGGGGCGGCCAAGCGCCGCACCGCATCGGCTCCGCCATTTATTGGACTGCTGACACGTGCCGAAGAGGTGGGTTTTGTCGGCGCAGTGGGGCATTTCGAACTGGGCTGGCTTGATACAAAACGCCGCCCCATCGTGTGCGTGAGCCTGGAAGCGTCGCGCACCTTGCCCGGCGCCATCGTCGGCAAAGGGCCAGTAGTGCGCTTGGGTGACCGGCGCACCGTGTTTAACCCGGATGCGCTGAAAGTGCTGGCCGACCTTGCCGAACACGTCTTACCCGGCAAGCACCAACGCCGCGTCATGGACGGCGGCGCCTGCGAGGCCACCGCCGCCACCGCGTATGGATTCCCAGCCATCGGCATTTCCGTGCCGCTGGGCAATTATCACAACCAGGGCTTCGAAGGTGGCCCGGACTGCGCACACGCCGAAGGCCCGGCGCCCGAATTTGTGCATATGGACGATATCGCCGGTGAGCTGGTGTTGTGCCGCGCGCTGATGCAGCCTAATCTGCCGTGGGGTGATGCGTGGCAGAAACAGCGCCGGGCATTGCGGAAAAACCTGCGTAGTTACCGTCAATTACTGTAGCGGATAGAGTACGGCAGGCTATGCGCAGTTATACGTAGTATAAGAAGGTGGGGTTGAAGCAGTTACCTTTCAGTGGCGGCGGACTTGTGGAAGAAGGAGCGGCAGGGGCAAGTACCGGCACCAGACCGGTGCCAGACGAAGGCGGGTTATGGCGCAAGCCACTAATGTACCACCACATCATCAGGGTGCGGTTTGCTGATGGTACGCAATTCTTCCCGCACCAGCAGCACGCCCATGCGCACATACTCAACGATTTCCGCATAAGCGGTTTCATCTTCGTTCGTTGCCGTGTCCGCGTCGGCGTGCATTTGGGCGATTTCAGTCATGTCTTTGATGATCTCATCCGAAGCCTCCGGCAATGGGCCAATCTCTTCAATACCGCCCATGCTCAAGCCCAATACAAATCCCTGGCACCACTCGGCCAATGCGGCCGCGCGCTTTTCCAGTGGCTCATCGTCGCTGGGTAACAAGGGATGAAAGCCATAATCCATGTCATTTAGTTGATCCAATACCCGACCCAGCAATGCGCTGAGCAAGGCGCGGCCGTCTTCGTTCAGCTCCATCTCTTCACCGGGTTCACCGCCCAGGATATGCGAGATCCAGGCGGCGCTATCCACCGTTTCTTTCACGCACAGTAAGCCACTCAGTAAGCCGTGGCATTCCGCCACATCGGCCGACGAACCGACGCGCCGCAGCGCCTCATTCAGTTCATCGTATTGGGTAAGCTCTGCATCCTCTGTCATATCAAACACTCCCCCTGTTTTTATGTTTACGCACCCCAGTGGTGTGCAAATCGGGCTTTATCGCTATGCTATCACCCCTGATAGCGGGTTTCATCAAAATGTTGGGATCATTCAGATGGACATCGGATTGGCAATAGCGCGGCCTTGACCACGCGCTGCGTCCGGTCTACTATTTGATCCATGAAAATTACCAAACCTGAAATACCCGCCGCGCAGGGCAGCGCAAGCACCTCCCAACATCCTGCGCCGCCCATGGATGGGGAGAGCGAAGCGAGGGGGTTGCCGTGGGCGGTCGTTCCCGGCATCCTGTCTCCTGCGACGCTAGGACATCCTTGTGCGTCGCAGGATGCGCAACAACCGCCATCCGTGCACGTCGCGGGAGAACAAAGCGAGAGGTTCAAGATGCCAGAAGCCGTTGCCCGCGCCACCGAACAAGAGTTGCGTAACCTTGAGTTCCGTATTGATGAGCTTATTCAGGTCTGCGACCGGTTGCGCGAAGAAAACACCTTGCTGCGCGGCCAACAGTCGGGGCTCTTGGCTGAGCGGGCCAACTTATTGGCGGAGCGCGCCCACCTCATCAAAAAAACCGAGATCGCCAGCTCGCGGGTGGAATCGATGATCCTGCGTTTTAAGTCTATGGAGTATGACGCATGAAGGGTGCTACAGACAGCGTTGCCGTTACCGTGCAGATACTGGATAAAGAATACCGTATCGCTTGCCCGGCAGAAGAGCATGATAACCTGCTGGCCTCAGCCCAGCACCTCAATGAAGCCATCAAAACCATCCGCGACAACGGAAAAGTGGTGGGGGCGGATCGTATCATTGTGATGGCGGCGTTGAATATTACCCACGAATTGCTCCAGCACCGCTCACAGAAAGAGAGCGCCACCCAATCACTTGGCCAGCGCATCAAGGCGCTGCAACACAAGGTTGACGGCGCACTGTATCGGGGCCGCCAGCTCGAGCTATAGGCGTTGCCAGTTTGCCACGGATGGTGCCCGGCAATTTTTTCAGCTAGAATGGGCTCGGAACATCCCCTGCGGTGCCCGTGTACGGACTGGGTTTTTCTTGAGCCTAATTTTTAAACCCCGGGAACTTGCTTGTTGGTATTGTTGTGCATGTCCGCGCCACTTCAGGTGGAACGGAAAGCCTGATATACCGCACAAGTACCCACTTGAACCATTGGTTCAAGAACAAAGGTCTGTTACGTCACAGGCGGAGGATGTTCCTCTTTGTTACCCCTATCTGACCCTTCGCACGCCGAAGCTGGCTCCGGAGTACGCCGCGAATTACGTCGGCAGATGCGCGCCGCGCGCGCGCGCCTCAGTCCTGCCCAACAAGCTCATGCCGCGCATCATGCGTCGCGCCGCGTCGCCCACTCTGCCCTGTTTCAACGCAGCCAGCACATTGCTTGCTACCTTCCGCAACGTGGTGAACTTGATCCAACGCCACTCATCCAACGTGCCTGGGCAATGCGTAAAACATGCTATTTACCGGTATTAAGCCCACTGCCCGGCGGGCGTTTATGGTTCGTGCCTTATCACCCGGGTGATCCCTTAACGCCAAATCGTTTCGGCATTCTTGAGCCGTGCCCCTCAACCGCGCGCCGTGCGCCGCCGTGGGCGTTGGACCTGGTTTTGACGCCCTTGGTCGCGTTCGACACGCAAGGTAACCGCCTCGGCATGGGGGGCGGGTTCTATGACAAGACCTTTTCTTTTCTCCGCCAACGCGCCTCTTGGCGCAAGCCACGCCTGGTCGGCCTCGCTTACGACTTCCAATGTGTCGCAACATTACAACACTCTCCTTGGGATGTTCCGTTGCAGGCGATCGCCACCGAGCGACAACTTTATGTGCCCACCCACCTTTCCGCAAAGGACGCGCCGTGAATTACTGGCTAATGAAATCCGAACCCGATGCCTTCAGTATCGACATGCTCAAGAACCGCCCGAACCAAACCGAACATTGGGATGGCGTACGCAACTACCAAGCGCGCAACATGCTCCGTGACCAAATGAAAATTGGTGATTTAGCCTATTTTTACCATTCCAATTGCAAAGTGCCTGGCATCGTTGGCATCGTCGAAATTGTTAAGGAAGGCTATCCCGACTTCACTGCATTTGATCCCAACGACCCGCATTATGATCCCGGCAGCAATCCCGACCAGCCGCGCTGGTACATGGTTGATGTGCGCTACGTGCGCTCATTCAACCGCATCATCAGCCTTGATGAACTCAAAAATCACGATCAACTACATTCAATGACGCTATTGAAACGCGGCAATCGACTCTCTATAATGACGATCGCAACAAAAGAGTGGCAATATGTTTTGAAACTCGATACACTTTTTCACGAAAACTATTAAAGTAATGAGAAGCGCTTGACGATATAACTTTCGTTAAGACTAGAAGTATGTTGAAAGTTAGTTATACTTAACCGCGCCCATCTTAAGTTGGGCAAATATGCATTTCACATATGGAGGAGTAAACCATGGCTTTAAAGAAAGCAGTAACAAAGAAAGTAGCTTCAAAGAAAAAGGCCGCAGCCCCGAAGAAGAAGGTTGTGTCCAAGAAGGTAGCTTCAAAGAAAGTAGTTTCAAAGAAGAAGGCCGCAGCCCCGAAGAAGAAGGCTGTATCCAAGAAGAAAGCAGCCCCCAAGAAAAAGGCTGCTCCCAAGAAGAAAGCCGCGCCAGTAGCAATGTAAAGCGTGGTTTTACAGTAAAAACAAAAGGCCCGTTAAGGGCCTTTTGTTTTTGTGTCTCGCTTTGATAAATGCGGGAATAAATGCGTGTTTCCCCCTGCAAAATACGCCGGGCAGGATGCCCAAGTGCCGGGAAGCGCAAGGATGCGCGGGAGCGGCCGCCGGGCAGGATGTCCAAGTGCCGCGAAGTGGTCGCTTCAGCGCATCCTGCGCTCGCGACACTTGTCCATCCCGGCAACTGCTCCTGCGTTGCCCTACCTTCCGCCATCCATGGCGGTCGCATGGACGGCGCATGGATGCACGGGAGCAGCCAGTGCTTAACTCAGGAACAGCCGATACGCCGGGTTCCCCGTTTCATCTTCATACACATAGTTCAGGTCCGCCAGATAATCCTGAAACGCCACCGCCTCTGCCGGAGGCACCTGCACCCCCACCAACACCCGGCCATGAGCATCGCCATGATTGCGGTAATGAAACAGACTGATGTTCCAGCGTCGCCCCATTTTATCGAGAAAGCGCAGTAACGCACCTGGCCGCTCCGGGAACTCGAAGCGGTAGATCCGCTCATGCTCAATCACCGGCGAGTGCCCGCCGACCATATAGCGTACATGCAGCTTGGCCATTTCGTTGTCGGTCATGTCGATGACGGGATACAAGGCGTCTTTCAGGCACTGCACAATCTCGTGGCGCTCCGCATCACCCTGTGTCAGCTTGATGCCGACGAACACATGGGCCGCGTCCGCGTCGGCATAGCGGTAATTAAACTCGGTGATGCTCCGGTCACCGACGCGCTGGCAAAACTCGCCAAAACTGCCCGGGCGTTCAGGAATAGTCACCGCCAGGATGGCTTCGTGCCGTTCACCGACTTCGGCGCGCTCGGCAACATGGCGTAAACGCCCAAAGTTCATATTGGCGCCGCTATTAATCGCCACCATGCGTTGCGCCGTGAGTCCTTCACGCTCAACATACTTTTTAAGTCCGGCCACTGCCAACGCGCCGGCCGGTTCGGCAATCGAACGGGTATCGTCAAAAATATCCTTGATAGCCGCGCAGATCTCATCGGTGTTCACCAGAATGATTTCGTCGACATGCTGCTGCGCAATGCGAAAGGGTTCTTTACCCGCCTGCTTCACCGCCACGCCATCGGCAAAAATGCCGACATGGCTCAGCACCGTACGTTCGCCGTTGCGCAGCGCTTCATACATGCTGGCTGCATCTTCGGGCTCCACGCCAATTATCTTGATCTCGGGCCACAGGTGTTTAACATACACCGCCACGCCCGCAATCAAGCCGCCGCCACCCACAGGAACAAAAATCGCGTGCAGCGGATCGGTATGCTGGCGCAAAATCTCCATCGCCACCGTGCCCTGGCCCGCGATCACGTCCGGGTCATCATACGGGTGCACAAACGTCATGCCGTTCTGTTCCGCAAGTGTCACGGCGTGCTGATACGCCTCATCATAGGTGTCGCCATATAACGTAATGGTGCCGCCCAGGTTGCGTACCGAGGCCACCTTGATGTCCGGTGTGGTACGCGGCATCACAATCAGCGAACGAATCCCCCGCTTGCTGGCCGCCAGCGCAACGCCTTGGGCATGATTGCCCGCCGACGCGGTGATCACGCCCTTTCTGGCAACCTCCGGCGGCAGATTGATGATCTTGTTATACGCACCGCGCAGCTTGAAGGAAAATACCGGCTGCAGATCTTCGCGCTTGAGCATCACATGGTTATTCAAGCGCTGCGACAGATTGCGCATCAGATCCAGCGGCGTTTGCTGCGCCACGTCATAAACGCGCGCCCTGAGGATTTTTTCGATGTATTGTTTCATGGGCTATAAGCTAGCATAATCAGCCATATCCGGGTATATTTTCCGGTATATATATTGCTGGAGAACA
The DNA here is from genome assembly GCA_020053945.1 of Gammaproteobacteria bacterium. Classification (GTDB taxonomy): domain Bacteria; phylum Pseudomonadota; class Gammaproteobacteria; family Ga007554. The sequence continues at coordinate 9,924 of JAGVME010000056.1, read as the reverse complement.
CCATGACTAAAGATGAAATGAAAAAAGCGGTCGCCCTGGCGGCGCTGGATTACGTCACCGTAGGCGCCATCGTGGGCGTAGGCACAGGCTCTACCGCCAATTGCTTTATCGACGCCCTGGCTGGCATCAAGCACAAAATCGAAGGCACCGTGGCCAGCTCCATCGCCACCGCCGAGCGTCTCAAAGGGCACGGCATTCCGGTATTTGACCTTAACGCGGTCAATGACATCGCCGTGTATGTCGATGGCGCCGACGAATCGAATCGCTACCTGCACCTCATCAAAGGCGGCGGCGGGGCGCTGACGCGCGAAAAAATCGTCGCTGCCGCCAGCCGCAAATTCGTCTGCATCGCCGACGAATCCAAGCTGGTAGACGTGCTCGGCGCGTTTCCCCTGCCCATCGAAGTCATCCCCATGGCCCGCAGCTACGTCGCGCGCGAGCTGGTAAAACTGGGCGGCAAGCCGGTGTTACGCGATGGCTACACCACCGATAACGGCAACCTGATTATCGACGTGCACAACCTCAGCATCATGGAACCCGCCAAACTCGAAGCCCAACTCAACAACATCCCCGGCATCGTCACCAACGGCCTGTTCGCACTGCGCCCGGCCGATGTGCTGTTGTTGGGGCATGAGGGTGGGGTACGGACTTTGACGGGTCGTTAGTGTCTTTGGATTGAAAAACTTAGGATGAGTGAGGCGGGGCGGAACACACCCCATATACACCACGAAGGGGTAGTTGGGGTCGGGATGCAAACTGGAATATTGGGTAAATGGCATATCTGCGTGGGCACAAAAACGTGCCCACCCTACCAAACTTGTCCGCTACGCTAAATGAATACTACAGTCTCGTTAGGCTTTTTAGATATGCAAGCGCTAATTGACGCAGCCCGAAAAACGTTCCCTGGCTTTCCGAGCCAGGTATTCGAGCTGTGGCTGGACGACCGTGTCCGAGAAAAAGGTTGGCCACCCCAAGGCATTGAGTGGTGGAGCTTTCTCGCCGGGGAATCAATCGAATACTGGCAAGCCCTCACTTGGAGCCTAGAGTTAGTACGGCTTAAGGCCGAGGAGTTAACAGAGGAGTCTTGGGGCGCAATACACGCAATGATTGGGGTAAGCCTTCAGGGAAAGACAAATGCCGTTTCCGCTTACCTACCTGACACAAAGATCCGTTTCGAGTCCATGCTCGCCTACGCGTGCGAGCATGGAGTTATTCCATGCCCCGTCATCTTGCTAAAGAAGGCTACGGGCTATCACATAGTTGATGGGCATCATCGCATCGCTGTAGTTCTTGCGATGCAGCACGCAGCAATTGTTCATCCAAATACGCCAACTGAGTTACCCGCATGGGTCGCATCGAAGGAATAATGCCAACACTCCGGTAGACGGGGCGCTTCGCCTCGGGTGTGGTAGTAAACGTAGCCCGGATGAAGCGTAGCGGAATCCGGGGATTCACTCGCCATACCCTTTATCGTCCGTTTCTTTATCGCTGCCCGCCCAGTCTTGCGAATATATACCCTTTGCTACGTCGCGATGAAACGTCGAATAGGGCCATTGATGTACCTGCTTAACCCAGCCATGCTTGACAGGATTATAGTGTACGTAATCCACGCACCTTTGCAAGTCAGCCTCGTCGCGTATCGTGTGTTCCCAATAGCGCCGTTGCCATAAGTCATACTCACCCTTGTCGTTGCGTCTCAAGCCCACGCCAGCTTTGACCAGTGCGCGGCTAAATCGCGCCTTGATTAGCCGCCAACGCCCAGCATAGTCATCATCATCCGGGGGTAAACTCCACACTGTGTGCAGGTGCTCCGGCAACACCACCATCGCATCAATACGAAACGGTCTTTCCCGCTTCACCGTTTGTACCGATAACTTGAGATCGTCTATTCGCTCTACCAAACACCGTGCCGTTCGATCCCGCAAGGTGACAGTGAAGAAATACGTTCCTCCCGCAACCCGGTTGCGGCGATATTGAACCATCCAGCCACCTTACTTTTTTGCACCGCTATCAACATTCAGCTAGAAATTTATCACTCTTCTCGCCACCCCGGATTTCATTTCATTCCATCCGGGCTACATTCAGTGTAGCCCGGATGAAGCGTAGCGGAATCCGGGATTCCAATGCCATTCGGATTTACATCAACCATCACCCCACCCGACGCTGCCCCGAGCGTTTTTTCAGATGCACCAGCAGCAATGAAATTGCCGCTGGCGTAACGCCGGGAATGCGCGCGGCCTGACCCAGGGTGTCGGGGCGTTGGGCGGTGAATTTTTGGCGTACTTCGGAGGACAAACCCGATACCAAATCGTAGTCCAGATCCACAGGCAGGTGCGTTTCTTCGTTGCGCCTGCTGCGCTCGATTTCGGCGTGCTGGCGGTCTATGTAGCCCGCATATTTGGCCTGGATTTCTACCTGCTCAGCCACCTTTGGATTAATCACGCCCGCATCGGCATTGGGCAGCGTCATCAACGACGCATAGGTAACATCCGGGCGGCGCAGCAAATCCATCAGGCAATATTCGTGGGTAATGCCGGTACCGAGCACGCGCTGGGCGTCGGCGTCGGACAAGATTTCTGGCCGCACCCAGGTGGTATTGAGGCGCGCCGTTTCAGCTTCGATGGCATCACGCTTTTCTTCAAAGGCACGCCAGCGTACATCATCCACCAAACCCAGTTCACGGCCTTTGCTGGTGAGGCGTAGATCGGCATTGTCTTCGCGCAGCAATAAACGGTATTCGGCGCGGCTGGTGAACATGCGGTACGGCTCGCTGGTGCCGCGCGTAATCAGGTCGTCAATCAATACGCCGATGTACGCCTCATTGCGGCGCGGGCACCATGCCGGTTTATCTTGCGCCAACAGTGCGGCGTTCATGCCAGCAATCAAACCTTGCGCAGCCGCTTCTTCATAGCCGGTGGTGCCATTAATCTGCCCGGCAAAAAACAAACCTGCCATGTGTTTAGTTTCAAGTGACGGCTTGAGATCACGCGGATCAAAAAAATCGTACTCAATCGCATAACCAGGGCGCGTGATGTGGGCGTTTTCAAAGCCGCGAATCGAACGCACCAGTTCAAATTGCACATCAAACGGCAGGCTGGTGGAAATGCCGTTAGGATACACTTCATGCGTGGTCAAACCCTCGGGCTCAACAAAAATCTGGTGTGAGGTCTTGTCACTAAAGCGCACCACCTTGTCTTCCACCGACGGACAATAACGCGGCCCCACACCTTCGATGACACCCGTGTACATCGGCGAACGCGACAAGCCGCCGCGAATGATGTCATGGGTGCGCTCGTTGGTGGCGGTGATGTAGCAGGGCACCTGGCGCGGATGTTCGCTGGCCGAACCCAGATAAGAAAACACCGGCACCGGGTCATCACCGGGTTGCGCACCAAGCTGCGAATAGTCAATGCTGCGCCCGTCAATGCGCGGCGGCGTGCCGGTTTTGAGTCGATCAACGCGGAACGGCAACTCGCGTAAACGTCGCGCCAGCGCATTGGATGGCGCATCACCGGCGCGCCCGCCTTCATAATTCGCCAGGCCGATATGGATCAGGCCACCGAGAAACGTGCCCGCCGTCAACACTACGCTACGCGCCGCAAAGCGCAAACCCATTTGCGTTATCACGCCGGTGACGCGGCCGTTATCCACATCCAGATCCACCACTGCCTGCTGGAACAACACCAGATTGGACTGATTTTCCAACGCGGCGCGCACCGCCTGCCGGTACAGCACGCGGTCAGCCTGGGCGCGGGTAGCACGCACCGCCGGGCCTTTGCTGGCGTTCAAGATGCGAAATTGGATACCGGCGCGGTCTGCGGCATGCGCCATCAATCCACCCAGCGCATCAATTTCTTTTACCAGATGACCTTTGCCGATGCCGCCAATGGCGGGATTACAGCTCATTTGCCCGAGGGTTTCGATGCTATGCGTCAACAGCAGCGTGCGCACGCCCATGCGCGCCGCCGCCAGCGCCGCTTCGGTGCCAGCATGGCCGCCGCCGATGACAATCACATCAAAGCTATCCTGGTATCGCATGATCTGGTAGATTCACATTAAGATTGGCCGCGCGCGCGGGAACAGTTCAATTTTACCACAAGGGCGCTCCTGGCGCGTGGCGGCTATACCGCACCGGCGTCTTTCGTGCACGATGTGCAACATCAATTCGGAAATTCCCATGGATATGCCTACCCTTTCTCTTACCTTACGCGTAGCGCTGATCTTGGTCTTGTTACCGGTGCTGTTCGTGGGCGCGTCTCTGGCCTGGAATCACCCCCCTTTGCTGGACGCGCCGGGAATTGGCACCCGGCTTAAAACCTATCTCACGACCCATATTGCGGAAACGAGGGAAAACCACCCATTTCCAGAATTGCGGCCACATCGTTTTGCGGTGCCACCTGAAGTATTGTTTCGTTTTAGCCAGCAGGTAGTATCCGACATGGGGTGGAGCGTTTCCGGCGTTGAACCCACGGCGTATCAACTCACATCGGTGGCCACCACAGGGCTGTGGCGATTTAAAGATAATGTAACATTACGGGTTTATACTTCGCCTGACGGTGGAAGCATTTTGTATGTCCGTTCCGAATCGCAGGTTGGAAAAGGAGATTTGGGGGCAAATATACGGCGGGTCTTGGATGTGACGCACCGTATAGAACGGCAAATAGCGGAACATGGGAGGCGTAAAAATAACTAAAGAGAAACACCGGCTCTGTTTTTGGCTAAATATTTCAAAGGCAGCCTCCTGAGGATCAGGCGCAAACCTTACAATACACGTAAAACTTGTATAGCGAATGAATTGACGTGACGGACTTGCTTTGCGTGCCTATTAATACATTTTGGCGACGCCGTTTACAAACATCCTTGTCAACCCACCTGCCAATGCAGGGCTAAGCAACAATTACGTGAATTTGTGAAATACCCAGCCTGGGAATAAGTAATGACACTTATTCCCCTAACAGAACCCGACATTCACCTTGCATGCCAATAATCTACAAAAATACAACTAGAAGCTCCTGGTGTTTAATCAGGAGCTTCTTTGCCGTACCCTTGCTAAACCATGACTAACTGGTTAACAACAGATGTTTAAGGAGCAGGTGCGGGAGCAGGCGCTGCTTCAGGAGCAGGTGCGGCTTCAGGCGCAGGCATTGCCTCAGGAGCAGGCGCAGGCATTGCCTCGGGAGCAGGCGCAGGCATTGCCTCAGGAGCAGGTGCAGGAGCTTCTACCTGTTCTTCTTTCTTTCCGCAAGCGGCTAAGGAGAGTGCCAACAAAGAAGCAAGGATAATTGGGTATTTCATGTCAGTTCCTATTTAAAAAGTAAGCTCTAAAGATCCACGGCTTCACGACGCCTCAACCAAAAGACGCCGATCAAGGCGCATATTCTAGTGCCTTTTGGGAAAAATGCCAATAGAAATAAAAAAATTATATCCCAGTCAAAATTTACATCCAGCTTACAGCTTATGTGGTTTCAATGGCAAGACGATACAATTAAGGGGAGCAGCCTTGCCTCTTTGCTGCGATTTTTATCGAGCCAATCCCTTGCGTCACACATGTTCGACAAGCCTCTTTATTAAAGAGAAGGTCGCAATCTGCTTGCGGTGATTGATTGCGCGCGCGAGTTATACCCTGACCATGCGTTGTGGTTGGCGGGATTTTCATTGGCGCACACGTCGTATTGCTGGGCGCGTTGCGTGGGCTCGGTTCGGCTCGCGATCATCGCGCGTCGCCATGCTGAGCCGGGATCATTTAGCGCTGTTCGCTGTGCCGAATGCCTGCGTTTTCGACCCGCCGGTCAAGGTGAGAAGTCGGAAGCCCTCTGACAGGTAGCTAGCGTTGGACTTTAGAAATTAGAAATCTTTGTTGTGCAAAATTTACAGATATGCTATAAATTGCGGTTTAGTCGCTCCCTTAGTGTTATTTCCAAATCTGCGAGGGGGCGGGATCGAATTTGTTTTGGAGAGGAATTATGTCCAGAGTATGCCAAGTCACGGGCAAGCGCCCCATTACCGGGAACAATGTCTCCCACGCCAATAATAGAACCCGGCGCCGCTTTTTGCCTAATCTGCACAGCCACCGTTTCTGGGTGGAAAGCCAAAACCGCTGGGTTCGCCTGCGCCTGACTACACAAGGTATGCGCATGATCGACAAGGTCGGGATTGATGTTGTGCTGGCAGACATGCGCAGCCGTGGCGAAAAGGCATAAGGAGACACTATCATGCGTGAAAAAATCAAACTTATTTCCAGCGCCGATACTGGTCACTTCTATACCACGATGAAAAGCAAACGGAATACGCCCGACAAGCTGGAGCGTAAAAAATATGACCCCGTTGTGCGTAAACACGTCATGTATAAAGAAGCCAAAATTAAGTAAGCCACTTTAGCTTCGGTGGTTGCCCGAAGACTGGGCGCTGAAAGCCATCGTGCTTCAGCGCCCGTTTTTTTGTTTAACCCAGATTTTCCATTAACCCTCGCTACGAGCGCTAATGGAGAATCTGGGTTAATCCACTGGAGAATCTGGGTTAATCCACCTGAAAATGCCTGCGGCGCCCACTTTCATGGGGAGCCGCAGGCTGTCCGGAATCCGGCGGATTTTTATTTGGCGGCCTTTTTGAAGCGCTCAATACTCGCCAGAATTTCGGCTTTGGCCTCGGCAACCCCTTCCCACCCTTCTACTTTGACCCACTTACCCGCTTCCAGCTCTTTATAATGCTCAAAAAAGTGCTTAATCTGCGCCAATAAAGTAGGCGGTAAATCCTGGGGGGTTTGCACATGGGCATACAGGGGGGACAGTTTGGCGACAGGCACAGCGAGCAGCTTGGCGTCCACCCCCGACTCATCGGTCATTTTCAGCATACCCACCGGGCGGCAGCGGATCACGGCGCCATGCACCAGAGGCACAGGGGTAACCACCAACACGTCCACCGGATCCCCGTCTTCAGATAAGGTGTTAGGAATAAAGCCATAGTCACATGGGTAGTACATAGCCGTGCCCATGAAGCGGTCAACCAGCAGCGCGCCACTGTCTTTGTCAACTTCGTATTTGACGGGGGCGCTGTGGGCGGGGATTTCTATGACGACATTTATGTCGTTGGGGACATCGCGTCCCGGGCTGATTTTTTCAATATTCATGACGGTAATCCTTATTTGGAATGCGGAAAAGAGACGTATTATAGCGGTACATGCCCGGCTAGCACCAATACTGCAAGGCGCTTTACGTAGCATTTTCAGAAAACTTCACTGACCCACCTAAAAAATGTCAATTTTACACAAAACTTCATTGACTTAAGGCGTGCACTCAGAGTAGCTTAAGCACAATCGTAACGCCATGGCAGGTGCAGTGTTGCTGCCCCATGTACTCCAGTGAATGTGTGCAGGGCGTTATTATATTTAATATTAAAAATAAACAATCCACCCATAATTTAACAAAGCCAATATGATAGGGAGTGCAAACGTCGCTATGAGAATTGTACTATTGGGAGCGCCTGGATCTGGAAAAGGCACACAGGCTAAGTTGTTGGCCGAAAAATTTACGATCCCGCAAATTTCCACTGGCGATCTATTACGCGCCGCCGTAGCCGCTGGCTCACCTCTCGGATTGCAGGCTAAAGCATCCATGGATGCTGGGCAGTTGGTGTCTGACACTATTGTGTTAGGTATGATCGAAGAACGGCTCGCTAAACCTGATACACAAAAAGGGTTTATTCTGGATGGTTTCCCCCGCAATATTCCTCAGGCCGAGGCTTTGGATGTGCTGCTTGAAAAGTTGCACAAGCCTTTAGATAGCGGCCTATTAATTGATGTGGATTTTGAAATTTTATTACAACGTTTGACTGGTCGGCGCACCTGTGAATCGTGCGGTCAGATGTATAATATCTACACTTCCCCGTCGCGCCTTGATGAGCGGTGTGATAAGTGCGGGGGCAATCTGCGCCACCGTGCTGATGACAATGAAGAAACCATTGGCAATCGCTTGCGGGTATATGAGGCGCAAACCGCGCCGGTGGTGGCTTATTACCGCAATCAGGGCAAATTGCGCGCGGTGCAGGGTATTGGGGAGATTCCAGACATTTTCGCGGCTATTCAAAAAGCGTTGGGTGAACCGGCGCAAGCTAAGCCCGCTCCCGCGCCTGCCAAACCCGCCCCCAGAAAGCCCGCGCTGGCAGCAACCCCGGCCAAGCCAGAGGTGGTTAACGCCGTGAGCCACGTGGCGGCTGTTGTGAAAGAAGCCGTAATCAACAATGGCAAGGCCGCCAAAAAAGCTGCCATGGACGTTACAGCTAACCTTGGTAAAGCTGAAAAGAAGGTAGTTCAAGCCACCAAAAAAGCCATCGTTTCTGGCAAGAAGGCACTGAAAGTTGCCAGTAAGACGGTAAAAGCCACCGTGAAGAAAGATATCAAGGCAGTAAAGAAGGCCGCTACCCATGTGGGCAAGGTGGAAAAACAAGTGGTTCAAGCCACTAAAAAAGCCGTCGCGTCCGCTAAGAAGACTGGGAAAACTGTTGGCAAAACCCTCAAAAATGCGGTGAAAAAACCCATCGGCAAAAAAGCGGCACCCAAGAAAAAAACCAGTGGCAAGGCAATGCCCAAAAAAGCACCTGTTAAAAAGACCAGTTTCAAGAAAAAAGCTATTGCCAAGGCCAGCGTAAAGAAAGTGGTGCCCAAGAAAAAAACCAGCGCGAAAACCAATATCAAGAAAAAAGCCAGCGCCAAAAAAAGTAGCAAGAAAAGATAGTGGCTAGATTAAACCCGGGCGGGGGTGGTTTCCCGCAACGCCGTATGCGCCGCATGCGGCGTGATGATTTTTCGCGCCGTTTGATGCGTGAAACTACGCTTACCGCGGATGATCTTATTTTCCCCCTCTTCATTATTGAAGGCAGCGGCAAGCGCGAGCCTATCGCTTCCATGCCGGGCGTTGAACGGGTGAGCATTGACGAACTATTAAACGAAGCTGCTGAGCTGGTGAAGCTGGGGGTGCCCGCCGTGGCACTTTTTCCGGTAACCCCGCCGCAATGCAAATCTGAAGATGCCAGCGAAGCCTATAACCCACACGGCTTGGCGCAGCGCGCAGTGCGTGCCCTGAAACAGGCTTTTCCGCAACTGGGCGTGATTACGGATGTGGCGCTTGATCCTTTTACCACGCATGGGCAAGATGGCTTGATTGACGCCAGCGGCTATGTCATGAATGATGAAACCGTGGCGGTGCTGGTCAAACAGGCGTTGTCACATGCCGCCGCAGGCGCTGACATCGTGGCGCCCTCAGACATGATGGATGGGCGGATTGGCGCGATTCGTGACGCCCTGGAACACGCGGGTTACATCCACACCCGCATTCTTGCCTATGCCGCAAAATATGCTTCGAGCTTCTATGGCCCGTTTCGTGATGCGGTCGGCTCTGCGGCCAATCTGGGCAGCGGCAACAAAAAAAATTACCAGATGGATCCGGCCAACAGTAATGAAGCGTTGCATGAAGTAGGGCTGGATCTTGCCGAAGGCGCCGATATGGTGATGGTAAAGCCGGGCATGCCGTACCTGGATATTGTGTATCGCGTCAAACAGGAATGGGGCGTGCCGACATTGGTGTATCAGGTCAGCGGTGAATACGCGATGCTGATGGCGGCGAGCCAGAATGGCTGGATTAATGAACGTGATACAGCATTAGAGTCGTTACTTTGCATCAAGCGGGCGGGGGCGGATGGCATACTGACTTACTTTGCCAAACGTGCGGCGATGTGGTTGAAAGAAGCAAGCAAAACCTAAATGTTTAGTCCCACGTTGTAATGGATTGGATTATCCTGAACCTTTCTGGTTCGGTGTTCAGGTTTTGCGGATTTTAAGATCAACTAGATTGTAGTGGCCAAGTAAATCTGTACACCAAGACAGGAAATATTTCACGCCGCTTTTTTTTGGCGCCTTTGCAGTGAACGCCC
>JAGVME010000017.1 GCA_020053945.1 Gammaproteobacteria bacterium | reverse complement strand
GGATCCGGGTTTCATTGACCATGTGATAAATAAAAAAGCGGATGTGATCCGCGTCTATCTTCCCCCTGATGCCAATACATTATTATATGTCACGGATGTGGTGTTACGCAGCCGCAACCTGGTCAATGTCATTGTCGCAGGTAAAAGCGAACAGCCGCAGTGGCTGGATATGGATGCTGCGATCAAGCATTGCAGTGCGGGCATTGGCCTATGGGAGTGGGCGAGCAACGACCAGGGGGGCGAACCCGATGTCGTGATGGCCTGCGCCGGGGATGTGCCAACACTTGAAATGCTGGCGGCAGTGGATATGCTGCGCACCCATTTGCCGCAGCTTAAAGTCCGCGTCATCAATGTGGTGGACCTCATGGCATTGCAACCCCAGGAAGAGCATCCTCATGGTTTGCCTGATAAAGATTTTGACACCTTATTCACCACCGATAAGCCGATCATATTCGCTTACCACGGGTATCCTTGGTTGATCCACCGCTTGATCTACCGCCGCACCAACCATAACAACCTGCATGTGCGGGGATATAAGGAAGAAGGCACCACGACGACGCCTTTTGACATGGCGGTGCGTAATGACCTGGATCGTTTTCACTTGGTGGCAGATGTAATTGACCGTGTGCCTAAGCTTGGCTCAGCCGCCGCCCATCTCAAACAGTTTACCCGCGATAAGTTGATCGAGCATATGCAGTACATCACCACGCATGGGCAGGATATGCCGGAGATACAAGGCTGGCGGTGGCCCTATTAAAAAGGTATGCAGGCCAGGATTCGCTGTCGGGAAGATTGCCTGATACCAGTCCCATTTCAATCAGCGGATAAACATCCGTTATACCACGATAGCCATAGTGCGAAATTCAATATTAGTATATACTAATATTGAATTGTTCTGGCGGCAGCCAGTGTTATTGATGGGGTAATCCATGTCACAAACATTAATAGTGTCCATTTTTAGGGTGGTGCTTGCGGGATTATGGGTTTGCCAAGCGGCGCTTGCCGCTGCACCACCCCTTGCGGTAACCCAAGTTCAATACCGCATGGTAGCGGATGAACAGTTATTTGATGCATTGATTGAGCCCATCAAGCAATCCATGGTGTCGGCCCAAGTGGGCAGCCGTATCCATGAAGTGACGGTGGATGTGGATGACCGTGTGGCGAAGGGCGAGGTGCTGGTGCGCTTGCGGAACACTGAATTACAGGCCCGGTTGGCGCACGGGCAGGCCGGATTGAGTGAGGCGCAGGCGCGTCACAAGGAAGCACAGCAGGATTTTGATCGCATCAAAAGCATTTATGAAAAACGCCTGGTCGCGCGGGTAGAAATGGATCGTGCTACGGCCTTATTGGAGGCGGCGCAGGCGCGGTTGGAGGCCGCTCAGGCGCGTGTGGCAGAGGGCCGTGAGTCCGCTGGCTATGCTGTGATAAAAGCGCCTTATGATGGCATTATCGTGCAGCGCCACGCCGAAGTCGGTGAAATGGTGCAGCCGGGACAACCTCTGTTGACGCTGCGCGCGCCGGACAGGCTGCGGGTTTTGATTGATGTGCCGCAAACCTTTCTCAAGACAGTGCGCGCCCAGGGCCGTGTGCATATTTTAGTGCCTGGGCAAAGCCGTCCGCTGGAAGCCGCCCCACTCACCATTTTCCCCCAAGCCGATGCCATGACACATACTGTTAAAGTACGTGCCGACTTGCCCGCCGGGCACGTGGGCATTTATCCCGGCATGCTAGTGAAAGCCGCATTTGTCCAGGCCACTGAGCAGCGTCTACAAATCCCGTACAGCGCCGTAGTGCATCGCAGCGAAGTGACGGGCGTGTATGTCGTTGGCAAGGAGGGGCGTGTGTCGCTGCGCCAGATTCGTGTGGGGCAGGTCTACGATGATGGTATGGTCGAGGTATTGGCCGGGCTGGACGTGGATGAGCGGGTGGCGCTTGATCCGGTGCGCGCCACAGCGACGTTAAAACAGCAGCGTACCCGTAAAGAATGAGCGAACGTATGGGCATCTCCGGCACCATCGCCAAAAAATTCCTGCATTCGCAGATCACGCCATTGCTGGCGCTGGTCGGATTACTGCTGGGCGTGTTCGCGGTGCTGGTGACGCCACGCGAAGAAGAGCCGCAGATTGAAGTGACGTTCGCCAATGTGTTTATCGCGTTCCCCGGCGCTACGGCCAAAGAAGTTGAGTCGTTAATCAGTACGCCGGGCGAGCAGATGCTATCGGAAATTGAAGGCATCAAACACGTTTATTCGGTGTCGCAGCCGGGGCGTTCAGTATTGACTGTTGAGTTTGAAGTGGGTGAAGACCGCACCCAATCCATCGTGCGTTTATATAACGCCATTTATGCCAACCAGGATTGGCTGCCCGCTAATTCAGGCGTGAGTCAACCTATCGTCAAACCGATGGGCATGGATGATGTACCCATTGTTGCACTGACGCTGTGGACAGACGACCAAACCCGGGGTGGATACGAGCTGCAACGTGTCGCGCACGCTATTGAAGCCGAGCTGAAACGCGTGCCGGGTACACGCGATATTTATACCATCGGCGGCCCCGACCGTGTCGTGCATGTGCAGCTCGATGCCAGGCGTATGGCGGGCTATGGTATTGCGTTTGATGATTTACGCAACGCACTTATTGTTGCGAATGTGTCGCGTGATGCCGGGGCATTGATTGCCAATAATCAGGAAATACAGGTGCAGGCAGGCACGTTCTTTACCAACAGCGAAGATATTGCCGCGCTGGTGGTGGGCATGCGTAATGGTTCTCCGGTGTATTTGCGTGATGTGGCGCAGGTCACCGCCGGAGCAGATCAGCCTGAGCAGTATGTTACGTTTGGCACCGGCCCTGCCGCCGCAGACAAGGGCATTACCTTCAAGGGGGAAGCTCCGGCAGTGACGATCGCCATCGCCAAAAAACCCGGCACCAATGCTGTAGCCATTGCCGAGCAATTGATTGAGCGTTTTGAGCAGATTCAAGGCACGGTTGTGCCGGACGGCATTCATGCCACTGTCACACGCAACTATGGCCTCACGGCTAATGACAAAGCCATGACGTTGATCAGCAAGTTGATGTTTGCCACAGCGCTGGTAGTGGTGTTGGTCGGTTTTGCATTGGGTTGGCGCGAGGCATTGATTGTCGGCGCGGCCGTGGTGATCACTCTGGCGATTACTTTATTTGCTTCCTGGGCGTGGGGTTTTACGCTTAATCGCGTGTCGTTATTTGCCTTGATTTTTTCCATTGGCATCCTGGTAGATGATGCGATTGTGGTGGTGGAAAACATTCATCGTCATCGGCAGATTGGCGGCAAAAGCCTGGCTGAGGCGATTCCGTTGGCGGTCGATGAAGTGGGTAGCCCCACTATTCTTGCCACCTTCACCGTCATCGCTGCATTGTTACCGATGGCCTTTGTGTCGGGCATGATGGGGCCTTATATGAGCCCTATCCCGATCAATGCCAGCATGGGCATGTTGATTTCGCTGGCCGTGGCTTTTATTGTGACGCCGTGGTTAACGTATAAAGTATTACGTAATGCCAAACATGTTCACGCACCTGATATCACTGTAAGTGGACAGGATGACACCCGCTTGTATCCGGGCTTTAAAAAATATATCGGCGGGTTTCTGAAGGGCGATGCAGGCCGCCCGCGGCGCTGGGGATTATTTGGCGCCATCATGCTGTTGATTGTCATCTCCGTGGGCCTGGCCGCAGTCAAACTGGTGGTGTTGAAGATGTTACCCTTTGACAATAAATCGGAGTTTCAAGTGGTCGTAGATATGCCTGAAGGTACTACGGTGGAACAGACTGCGAGGGTACTCAATGAGCTGGGTGTTTATCTTGCGACCGTACCGGAAATTACCGATTATCAAACCTATGCGGGCACGGCATCACCGATTAATTTTAACGGTCTGGTGCGCCAATATTATTTGCGTAAGGGTGCCAATGTCGGTGACATTCAAGTGAATCTGGCAGACAGAAAAAAACGTGACCGCAAAAGTCATGAGATTGCCGCATCCGTACGCGCACCACTGCAGGAGATTGGCCGTCGTTTCAATGCTAATGTAAAAATTGTGGAAGTGCCGCCCGGCCCGCCGGTACAAGCACCCCTGGTAGCTGAAATTTACGGTATTGATTACCCCGGCCAGATACGTATCGCCCAGGAGGTGCGTAAAGTGTTTGAAAGCACCGCCGAAGTGGTGGATGTGGATGATAGTGTTGAGGCTGAAGCGCCGCGCCTGATTTTACAGGTGGATCGCCAAAAAGCGGCGACACTTGGCATTTCACAACAAAGTGTGGTGACAGTTATAAGCGCGGCATTGGGCGGCGAAGACAGTAGTTATCTGCACGATAACAATGCCAAATATGCGATACCGATTCGTCTGGAACTACCTGTTGCCGACAAGGCATCGGTTGCGTCGTTATTGCAGATTAAAGTGCGCAGCCAGAAGGGCGCGTTGATACCTTTGTCTGAAATCGTGACGGTGCAGCACAGTAGTCGCGAGCACGCCATTTATCACAAGGATTTATTGCCGGTGGTATTCGTTACGGGCGATGCCGCAGGCAAGCTCGACAGCCCGCTGTATGGCATGTTTGACATGCGCGGGCAGTTGAATGATAAACCCATGCACAACGGTGAAAAACTTGACCAACATCTACTTGATCAACCCGCCAACCCCTATCAGTATAGTCTGAAGTGGGATGGTGAATGGCAGATTACCTATGACACCTTCCGTGACATGGGCATTGCTTATGGTGTTGGCCTGATATTTATTTATCTGCTGGTGGTGGCGCAGTTTCGCTCCTACTTAGTGCCGTTGATCATCATGGCGCCGATTCCACTGACTATTATTGGCGTGATGCCCGGCCATGCCTTGCTCGGCGCGCCTTTCACTGCCACCTCCATGATTGGTATGATTGCCCTGGCGGGTATTATTGTGCGTAACTCAATTCTGCTGGTGGATTTCATCAACATCGAGGTGGCGCGTGGTGTGGCCTTTGATGAAGCGGTGATCCGCGCCGGCAGCGTGCGCGCCAAACCGATTGTGTTGACCGCCCTGGCAGCGATGCTTGGCGCAGTGTTTATTCTCGACGATCCGATTTTTAATGGGTTGGCTATTTCACTGATCTTTGGCATCATGGTTTCCACGCTACTGACATTGGTGGTGATACCCGTGATGTATTACGCATTTATGCGTAATAGGATCGCGGTGGCGTAAGTGTCATGTCATCCGATGGTGTCGCTGCCACCTTCTGAGGCGCGGGAAGTCCGCCAGTGCCGGGATACTGGGCGCGATGGATTAATTCAGCACGCTGTAATTTCTGTCGCGCGGGGTGGCGTTGACGAAAGAACCTGTGTGTGGAGCCACGGCGTTATCTCGTGCGCGGGCATGGGCGGGCAGATAAAAAAGCCCTGGGCCACATCGCATTTAAATCCAGCCAGCATGTCCAAAGTGGCCTGATTCTCCACGCCTTCAGCGATAACACCCATGCCTAAATTGTGGCCCAAGTAGATGATGGATTGCACCAGCGCCGCATCATCTTTGCTTTTTAGCATATGGGCGATGAAGGAAAAATCAATTTTAAGGGTTGAGATAGGGAGTTTTCTCAAATGCGAAAGTGAGGTGTAACCCGTGCCAAAGTCATCAATGGCGAGGACCACGCCCAGGTCATGGATACGGCACAGGGTTTCCAAGGCACGTAAGGGATCGACAATCATTGCGCTCTCGGTAATCTCCAGCTCAAGATGATGGGGGGCGATTTGGTGTTGTTCCAGCAAGGCGGCAATTTGGTTCGGCAGGTCATTGTCCTGTAAATTGCGCGCGGAAATGTTTGCGGCTACTTTAGTGTCTATCCCTAAGTCTTGCCATTCCCGCAATTGCCGCAACGTAGTGTCAATAACCCAATGGGAAAGCGGCATGATGAGGTCGCTGACTTCCGCCAACGGAATAAATTCAGTGGGAGCCACCAACCCATGCTGTGGGTGTTGCCAACGGACCAGCGCCTCCAGGCCAGTGATATTGTTGGTGTGGATATTCCGTTTGGGTTGGTAATGCAATACCAACTGGTTTTCCTGGATAGCGACCCTGAGGCTGGTAATGAGGGACAGGCGGCGCGGGCTGTAAATGTCGAGCGTGGGATTATAAATGTTGTAGCCACCCCCGTTTTTTTTGGCAAGGTACATCGCGATATCCGCGCACCGCATCATGGAGTGCGGGTCATCGCTATGGTCAGGATAGAGCGCGATACCGATGCTGGCGCCAATTTGGATACTTAATCCCTCCAGGTTAAAGGGTTGGTAGATCACTGCCAGCACTTTTTTGGCGGCATCAAATACCTCCTCAATACTATTGATATTCGGCAATAACAGGCCGAACTCATCACCGCCCAGGCGCGCCACAGGTACGGTGGCATTTAATGCATTACCTAAACGCGGTGCGATCTGCTTCAACAGCATATCGCCGGCTTGATGGCCCAAGGCATCATTGATTTCTTTGAATCGGTCCAGGTCAATAAGCATGAAGGCCATACGTTTACCCGATAACCGGGTTTCCTCGACCACTTGATTGAGGTCTTGGCTGAGTTGAAACCTGTTGGGCAGGCCAGTAAGCGAATCATGCCGGGCCTGGTATTCCAGCGCGGCCGTTTGCGCCTTGCGCTGGGTAACGTTACGGAAGACACCTTGGGATGCCACCGGTATCCCGTCCATAAAGCGGCAGCTTATGTTGCCCTCGACTTCTACATGTTGGCCGTTTTTGGCGATAAAGGTGGTTTCCAGGTTATCGAAATGTTCCCCGTTCATTACCTTGTGAAAGAGGTTGAGGCAATGGTCCAAAAACTCAGGAAGGATAATATCGGACAGGGTAAGTGACTTCACCTCATCCAATGTGTATCCCATCGTTTCCAGCCAAGCACGGTTGACGAATTGAAAGCGCCCGTCAGGAGCTACGCTTTGTATTATGTCATGGGCATTTTCGAACAGGTTACGGTACCGTTCCTCGCTTTCGCGTAACAAGGCTTCGGCTTGGCGGCGTTTCCGCCTGACTTCAGCTTCCGTCAACTCACGTTCAATGGCAGGCGCGAGCCGCGCCAAGTTATTCTTCATCAGGTAATCATGCGCGCCTGCTTTCATCATCGCTACGGCGATTTCCTCGCCGATGCTTCCGGAGATGATTATAAAAGGCAGGTCGATCCCGTTTTCCTTGAGCAGGGCCAGCGCGGCGGGAGCGCTGAAATTTGGCATGGAGTAATCGGCGAGGATGATATCCCAATTTTTTGTTTGCAACGCGGATTTCATGGCGGCGGCGGTGTCGGCGCGCTCACATACCGGGGCATAGCCGCAGCGGCGCAATTCGCGCAATATCAATAGCGCATCATCCTCCGAATCCTCAATTATCAATACGCGCAGTGGATTGTTCATTTTCATTTTTACAGGACAGGTGGCGCTTCATTTAAAACCAGCCAATACAAGCCCAGTTGCCGTACGGCTTCGACAAATTGCGAAAAATCCACCGGTTTGCGCACATAGCTGTTGGCGCCCAGGTGATAACCGTTGGTGATGTCGATTTCTTCGCTGGAAGACGTCAGGATGATTACCGGCAAAATTTTCGTCCGGCTGTCAGCGCGGAGGCGGCGCAATACTTCCAGGCCGTCAATTTTAGGTAGTTTTAAGTCGAGCAGGATAATCTGCGGCATTAAGCGGATGTCCCGGCCAGTGTAAGGCCCGGTAGCGAACAGGAAATCCAGCGCTTCGGCCCCATCGTGCGCCACCACGACTTCATTAAGGATGTTATTTTTTTTCAGGGCACGCAGGGTTAATGCTTCATCATCGGGATTATCTTCCACCAGCAGGATGATTTTAGGAGGCATGGCGTTTCCTTGAATTAATTAATTAGAGTGTAACGGTTTTTTATGGGGCGCTGCTGTGACAGGTATCACAGTTGGCGGTGTGGAATGCCGTGAAAGCGGCCGCTCGGGCGCAAGCGTGAAATAAAAAGTGGCCCCTTTTCCTGGTGTGGCGTGCGCCCAAATGCGTCCCCCGTGCCGATGGATAATGCGCTGTACTGTCGCCAGCCCGATGCCAGTACCTTCGAATTCGGTGACCGCATGCAACCGCTGGAAGGGGCCGAAGAGCTTGCCGATATAGGCCATATCAAAACCTACGCCGTTATCACGCACAAAATATACAGGCTCTTGGTTATTGTCTACGCCGAATTCTATTTCCGCACAGCCTGATTTTGATGTGAATTTCCAGGCATTATTGAGTAAATTTTCCAATATGATGCGTAACAGCCGCAGATCACCGGATGTTATGAGCCCTTCAGTGATTTTGAAGGCCACTTGCCGTGAAGGGTAGGTTTTTTGCAAGCCGTTGGCGATATCACGCGCCAACAAGCTCAGGTCCACAGGTTCTGTGCGCATCTCATGGCGGGTGATGCGCGATAAATTAAGCAGGTCATCGATGAGTTGCGCCATGCGTTGGCTGGCAAGCCGGATCCGATCCAGCATATCTTTGCCATTTTCGTCGAGCTTGTCCCCATAATCTTCCAGTAGGGCTTGGCTGAAACCATCAATTCCGCGCAATGGCGCACGCAAGTCATGGGAGACGGAGTAGCTGAAGGCTTCCAGTTCCTTATTGACGGTGAGCAGTTGCGCCGTGCGTTCGGTGATGCGTTGTTCGAGATCCCCGTTAAGGGTGCGCAGCTCTTGATGGGCATTGTTCAGGGAAACAACCATGGCGTTAAAGGCGCGGGCGGTGTTGCCCACCTCATCGCGTGTGCCCGCCTTAATCACCACATTGAGATCACCGGCGGCAATTTTTTGCGCGCCCTCCGCCAATGCCCGCAAGTGGCGCGTGAGGAATCCGCTGACTAAAACCAAAAGAACCACCGTTGCAGCGATTACCAGGAGCGCGAGGCTGATGCCTTGTTGCAGGGTTTCAGCATTGGCCTGCTCTATGGTGCGGGTTGAAACGCCGAAGCGTATGTGCCCCATAGGTTGGCCTGCAAGTTGAAGGGGTTGTTCTTGGTCATAGATGTGATCTTGGGGCGTTTCGCCCAAATCCCGCTCCGCAGAAAAAGAGGAAGGGGTGATGCCGGCCCACGCCATGCGCTTGGAGTGGCGGTCAATCACCTCGATATATTCCAATTCTTTGATGGAAACAACTTCATTAAGGATATCCTGCAGGGCTGCGTAATCACGCTGCATCACCAACGGCGCCACAGCAGCGTTCAGCAAGAGTTTTAACCCCGCAACACGTAGCTCGGTCTGTTCTGTCAGCGAATCGTTCATTAGAACCACTTGGTTGGCGGTCGACGCCGCGAGCAGCGCAGCCTGGATTAACGCGCAGGCAAAAATGAATTTGAAGCGTAGGGAGTGTAGCCCATAATGTACTTTCATGGTTGCCCCTGCGATAGGCGTTGTTGCAGGATCACAACAAAGGGGGTCGCGAAGCGCATATCTTGTTCGGTAATGTTATCGAAACCTTTGAACCCCGTATTGTGGAAAAATACCGCGCTGTTATTCTGGTCATTATCGAAATGCAGAAGGGTCTCGCGCAAATGCACGATGTCATTTTCCCCCAGTCGCGGGTTGCCCATGAGCATGAGATTTGGCGCTGTTTTGGTATGGGCCAGGACGCGCAAATGATTTTTGTCAGCGGCGGGTAATTTATTGAAAGCGACTTCGGAAATGAGAGCCGCATCCGCTGTGCCGCGTATCACTGACAGCGCTGCGCTGGTGTACGATGGGCTGTTGATAAAACTGATATTGCTACGTCCTGAGGGGGAGCCTTTCCCAGGGAGATCCTGTTCCCCGAGCAGTGTCACCAACGCAAGGTTGTCGCGGATGGCGAGGGCTTTACCGTCCAGGTCAGTTATTTTTTGGTGGGCGCTGGTTTTTTCCACCAAAAAAACTCCCCTTTGGGTTCCTTGCGCCCGAGCCAGGCGTATCCACCCATGCTGGTCTTCGGCGAGTTTTGCGAAATGCGGTGAAGTTAAGACAAAGTCGTATTCGTTTGTGCTGGTGCGCCGGAGGAATTCAGGAAAACTTGGCGCGGTGCTGATGATGATTTCACGTTTCAGGGTGTGTTCTAGATAAGATTTCAGCGGGGCATAAGCGCGCATCAATGTAAGGGCTGATTGCGATGGCATAATGCCGAATTGCAGTGATTGATCCCCTGGCATCTTCCTTGCTATGGCGCTGTCGGCGGCCAGTGCAATGGCGGTATTCCAGAACAGCAGCAGAACATGAATGGCAAGGAGGGCAAGCGTGCAAGGGAGGATGCGCCATGCGCTGGCGCTGGCCAATGTTATTGGTAGGGATCCCTCCCAGGGTAACCGTAAAGGCATCAGCATGTTCGTCTACCCCGCGGCTCAGCATAATGGAAGCAATGTGATGAGACGTATCCCCGCTTGTGGGTTTATTGATTGGCTTGACCGCTAAGGCCAAAATTTAATTTATTATTATCAACATAAACTGGGTTATTTTGTCAACCATTTTCCTGCCTAACTATTTGTTGGCTTTGGTTAAATGATAAACCTTCGGGTGACTTTTATCCTGGCCTGTATCAATGGATGGTCAATTGAGAGTGTGGATTCGAGCGTTATTTTTTTGGGTTCTGTGCCTATAGGTGGCCTTTATATTTATTTTAAATGGGCGATTAAAAAAGGACATGTCAACCTTTGGGATTATCCGTAGTCCGCGCCACCAGCCATATCAGCGCCAATACCGGCAAACCGACCAGCGTGGTGCCAGTGAAAAAGTTTGCCCAACCATAGGCATCCACCACATTGCCTGAAAATCCGGCGATGAACTTGGGCAGTAACAGCATCACCGAGGTGAACATCGCATATTGGGTTGCGGAGTAAGCTTGGTTAGTGAGGCCCGAGAGATAAGCGACAAACGCGCTGGACGCGATGCCGGCGGAGAGGTTGTCCGCCGAGATGGTGAACACCAATGCACCGACATCGTGTCCGCGTCCCGCCAACCAGACAAACAGCAGGTTAGTGGCGGCAGAGAGAACCGCGCCTAACATCAACGTACGCATCACCCCCATGCGCATGGTCAAAACACCCCCTAGCACCGCGCCTACCACAGTCATGATTACGCCATACACTTTGGACACGGTGGCAACTTCATCTTTGGTGAATCCCATCTCCTGATAAAACGGATTGCTCATCACGCCCATGACGATATCGGAAATGCGGTACACGGCGATCAGCGCGAGAATCAGCGCGGCCTGCCATTTAAAGCGCTGGATGAAATCAATGAAGGGGGATAGCACCGCGCCATAAAACCATGCCGTGGCATTTAATGCGCTGCCCGACACTCCAGCCGCCGCGAAACGTTCGCGTGCCCGCGCTTCGTGCTCGTTGATGGTGGCGGAAACTTTTCTCTCCGGCTCGCGGATGACCAGTGTGGTGAGTATGCCAATGAGCATTAACCCCGCCATGGCAGTGTATGCCACCTGCCAGGGACGGAAGTCATAAGTGGTTTCAGAGGGGTCGAAACTCGCCGCAATCCACAGTGCGCCCGCGCCTGCCGTGATCATCGCAAGACGATAACCTGCTTGATAAGTCGCCGCCATTGCGCCCTGTTTCTCAACCTCCACGGCTTCGATGCGGTAGGCGTCGAGCGCAATATCCTGGGTTGCTGAGGCAAATGCCACCGCCAGCGCAAACCACACCATATATGTCAGATTCAACGCGGGGTCAGTATTCGCCATGCCGAGCAAGGCTGCCGCGATACATATTTGTGACAATAATAACCACGCGCGCCGCCGCCCCAGCCGCGCCGTGAGGATCGGTAGATTTAACCGGTCCACCAGCGGTGACCACAAAAATTTAAGGCCATAGGCCAATCCCACCCAGCTCAAATGGCCGATTGTCGCGCGCGTAATTCCCGCTTCCGACAGCCAGAACGAAAGCGTGCCAAGCACGAGTAACAGCGGTAACCCGGCGGAGAAACCGAGAAACAGCATGCCGATGACACGCGGGTGGGTGTAGACTTTGAAGGCATCGAGCCAGCGGGTTGTATTTTTGGCATCGCTCATAAGCGTGTCACGCCGTCACTCCATGAGCGTAGGAGAGTGCGGGGGAAGTAGATGTTCATGGGACGCAATGCGAGCAAAAAGAGGCCATCCGCCCATCATCCCATATCTCTGCGGTAGGGATGGGAAATATTTTATAAAAGTTCCGGCTTGGCGGGAAGTTTAAAACTTAATAAACATTAACTAAAGATTATAAGCTGCTGAATAATATCTATTTCAGCAGCTTATTTTATATCCTACATTTTGTCTTTTTTCATATCGTGACCCGGCATATCATGACCGGGCATGCCCTGGTGTTTTTCCTTCATTTCTTTCCATTTTGCGGCCATGTCATCGTCTTTTTTCATAATCTCATCAAGGCGCGTGATCATTTTACCCAGTTTTTCTTTTTCAGCCGCACTGGGTTGATGGTTAATACCTTTCAGGATCATCATCACTTCTTTCAGCATACCTTTGACTTCTTTCATGGTTTGATGATGTTCCTTCATCATCTGGCCTTTGTCATGGCCCATCATGCCTTTATCGTCGGCATAAGCGTTGCCCATAAAAAGGATGCTGGTTAAAGCAAGCGCACTAAATAACGGTGATGTTTTCATAAACGTACTCTCCTTGTGTTTTCAGGGGGGAATTGCATGTGACCACAAAAAATATAGGCTTCATTTGAGTGCACGTCAAGTGCTGTGCTACGCGTGGGTAGTGGTAAGTGGATGGGTAAGGTATGATCTACCCCTGAAAATGCGGGAAGATTATTTTCGTTCCCCAGGATAGGGGAGGGCGTAGCGAGGGGAGTGATGCGTATCGGTATTGTAGTGGGCGAAGCTTCGGGCGATCTGTTGGGCGCAGGGTTGATTCGCGCCATCAAGCAGCGTTTGCCTGATGCAGTGATTGAAGGCATCGCCGGGCCTGCCATGATCGCGCAGGGTTGCACGGCGCTGTTTCCGGCGGAAAAACTCGCAGTGATGGGTTTTGTTGAAGTGTTGGGGCGTTACCGCGAGCTGCATGGCATACGCGCGCAACTGATCCGTCACTTTCTCAACAACCCGCCGGATGTGTTCATCGGCATTGACGCCCCTGACTTCAATCTGGGCTTTGAGCGCGCGCTCAAAGAGGCCAGCATTCCCACCGTGCATTATGTCAGCCCTTCAGTGTGGGCATGGCGGCAGTGGCGGCTGCGCAAGATTGCGCGATCCACGGATTTGATGTTGACGCTGTTCCCTTTCGAAGCGGCGTTTTATGAAGCGCATCATGTGCCGGTACGGTTTGTCGGCCACCCGCTGGCAGAGATGATTCCCGATGTTGCAGACCCGCACGCCGCGCGTGTTGCATTGGGCTTACCCGTGCAAGGCAACATTGTCGCGCTGTTGCCCGGCAGCCGCATGAGCGAAGTGAATGCGCTGGGATTAACGTTTATTCAAGCCGCACAATGGTGCGCCCAGCATCGTCCCGGCTTGCGTTTTGTGGCGCCATTGGCGACACCGGCAACGCGTGAACTGTTTGAACAATTGGTAAAAATCCACGCTCCCACGCTGCCAATCACCATCATCGCCGGGCACTCGCGCGAAGTCATGGCCGCTGCCGATGCGGTGCTGCTGGCATCCGGCACTGCCACGCTGGAAGCTCTATTATTGAAGCGGCCCATGGTCGTGGCGTACCGGCTGGCGCGGCTCACCTATTGGCTCGCCAAGTGGCTGGTGAAAGTGCCGTATGTGTCCTTGCCCAACTTGCTTGCAGGCAAAGGCATTGTCGCAGAATATATTCAAGACGCCGCTACGCCGGAAAATCTGGGCAAGGCCGTGCTACAGTTTCTTGAGCAACCACAGTCTGCAGCGGCGCTGCAAGAAATATTTGCGAACATACATGCATCGTTGCGCCAGGGGGCGGATCAACAAGCGGCTGAGGCGGTGTTGGGTTTAGTAAAAGACAGAACCCTGGTTTCCCCTCTCCCGCGCGCGGGAGAGGGTTAGGGAGAGGGTGGTTTGGTAGGTTGGCGCTGAATGCAATGAAGCCCAACATCAGGAGGTAAACAAACGCATGCATTACCGGCGCGCCGATGTAGCGGGAGGCACCTATTTTTTCACCGCCAACCTCGCCGAACGCCGTTCTGATACATTGGTACGGCACATTGGTGAATTGCGCGCCGCGATAAAAACGGTGAAAGAAAAGCATCCCTTTTCCATTCTGGCCATGGTCGTGTTACCCGAACACCTGCATGCAATATGGCGCTTGTCGCCGGGGGATGCGGATTATCCGCTGCGCTGGTCACTCATCAAGTCCGGGTTCTCGCGGCGGCTGGCAAAAGGTGAGCGCGTCAGTGCCAGCCGACAGGCCAAGCGAGAGCGTGGTATCTGGCAACGGCGATATTGGGAACATCAAATCCGAGATGACATTGATCTTGCGCGGCACGTCGATTACATTCATTACAATCCCGTAAAGCATGGTTTGGTTATGCGCCCTGTAGATTGGCCGCACTCAACCTTGCACAGCTACGTTGAACGTGGAATAGTAACCGCAGATTGGGGCGGGCGCATGGATGATAAGCTGGACGGTTATGGTGAGCTGTGAGATGTTGGGCTTCGCAAGCTCAGCACCAACCTTGTTCCACATATTGCGTTGATGGCACCCTACAGTTCGGATAGGTTGGCGCTGAATGCAATGAAGCCCAACATCAGATGGTCGAAAAAACATGTTTTACTGGACACAATTACATTGAAAATGGAATAGTACAGCAGATTGGGATGGGCACGTGGATGATAAGCTGGGCGATTATGGTGATCTGTGAGATGTTGGGCTTCGCAAGCTCAGCACCAACCTATAGCCCAACTTACCGAGTTGTCCAAGATTATTAGACCATTACAAATAGGACGTTAGGTAAAACGAAGCGGAGAATCAATATGGCAAAAAAAAGCATAGATTCCCAATTAAGCTCAGAGGCCGTAGACAAGCTGTTAGTTCTATGCGAGGAGGTAACGCGTGCTACTCCAGAAGGAGCCCGACGGTTTATTGAGCCTGCTCCTGGGGTTCTTTCGCGAGCAACGTCGAATCAACACCACATTATTTTCGGAAGACGTGGTTCAGGTAAATCGAGCCTGCTGAGGAAAACGACGGCCGAGTTAACCATAGATCGTCGCCCAATAGCATTCGTGGATATGGAGACTTTCAAAGGGCATTCATATCCAGATGTGTTAATAAGTGTACTCATAAAGAGTCTTTATGAATTTAAGAAATGGCTCGAAGATGCTGCAACGGCACCTACTAACAAGAAGTCATTCTGGAGTCGGTTATTTGGTACGCTTCCAAAGCGCCCGCCGTTTAATAAGGTAAAAACGATAACATTGAGCAGTACTCTTGATTCAATGATCGAGGATTTAGAAAATCAACTTCGCGCTCCTGAGTCGGCCGCAATGCAGATCAAACAAACTCGCTCAGACGAACAAACCGCAGGGGTTGAACTAGATGCAAACGTGGGGATCCCCGGAGCAGATGTGAAAAGCAAGGCGAGTCTCGGAGTGAAATCGGCAGGCACGACGGAGGAGAAATCCACGTACGTTTCTCACAAAGTGGAGTATTTGCATCAAAACATTCTTCGCTTTCAGCGTTTCTTTCAAGAGTTGTCTAGGCTCTCAGACGGGTCATCGTTTTTGATATTGGACGATCTTTATCACATCCGGAAAGCAGACCAAGCAAAAGTTATCGACTATTTTCATCGGATTGCGAAAGGAAATAATTTATGGCTAAAGGTGGGGACTATTAAGCATCGTAGCGAGTGGTATCAACATTCTGACCCCCCGATAGGGATGAAGCTAGGCGACGATGCCAAAGAAATAAACCTGGATATCTCTCTCGAAAAATTCGATACACTGCGCGAATTTCTGAAGAAAATATTGGGAAATCTGATGGCAGAGACGGCACCACCTCTGACCATAAAAGATTTGATAAATCCGACAGCAATTGATCGACTGATAATTGCATCAGGTGGGGTGACGAGAGATTTCATAGGGATTTTTTCATATTCGATATCTCAGGCCAGAAATCGTGGGCAGACACATCATCGTGGGCCGAAAATTGGAGCGGAGGATGTGAATCTCGCTACCGGTGATTATGATCCAATCAAGCAAGAAGAGTTTAAACTTGATTCGGATACAGACAGGTTATTATTGGAAAAGGCCTTCCAGCAGCTGGTAACCTTCTGCACTGAGACATCTAAATGTAATGTTTTTTTAGTGTCGAAAAAACTTTCTGGGCCAGCTAGAGATTCGATTGATCAACTTATTGATTTGAGATTAATACATCCTGTTAAGTCTCGAGTAACCCTCAAGAAGGGGGCTTCTGGCGAAATATTTGAAGCCTATATGTTAGATCTGAGTCAGTACACCGCAGCAAGGAAGGTGCACGAATTTCAAATTGTCGACCTTAGCGCCAGTGATAAGGATGAAACAATACGTAAAGCTTCACTTAGATATGATCGTGGTTAAGTGACTATAGCTGGGGTCACGACTATGCCGGGGTCAGGATTACATTATTGCATTATTGAGCACATCTTTGGGGTCACGTCTTGATTTTTGACATTTTTCTTTTCCATCCCATGAAAGTAAAAATATCGGAAGCCATTGTGAGGTAGGCATCACAATTACCGAAAAATAAAAGGAAAGGAAAATGATGTCTGGATCATGGCAAAATCTACGCTTCTTGGCAGGCGTAGACGAAGTAGGGCGTGGCCCGCTGGCGGGACCGGTGGTTGCGGCTGCCGTAATTCTTGATCCGGCGCGACCGATTGCGGGATTAGCCGATTCCAAGGCATTAACAGAAAAACGCCGCGAGGCATTGAGCATTGAGATTCGCGAGAAAGCCCTGGCATGGGCGCTGGGGCGTGCCGAAGTTGAAGAAATTGATGCGTTAAATATCTTGCAAGCCAGTCTGTTAGCCATGCAACGCGCCGTCGCCGCATTGGCCATCGCGCCTGAATACGCCGTCGTTGATGGTAACCGCTTGCCCAAGTTGTTGTGCTCTGCGCTGGCGATTATCAAAGGCGACCAAACCGTGCCTGCCATCAGCGCTGCATCCATCATCGCCAAAGTGGCACGAGACAGCGAGATGATCACGCTCGATACGCATTACCCCGGTTACGGACTCGCGCAGCACAAGGGGTATCCCACCAAAGCGCATGTGCTGGCGCTGGATGTGCTGGGCGTTTCGGCGATACATCGCCGCTCGTTTGGGCCTGTTCGTAAGCTATTGTAAAATATAAAATTTATTTTTTAAGTTCCACCCCGCGCAGGCCGCCTGTTCCCGCTATAATATCCCCTCCTATCCTCAAATTAAAAACGGCACAATGACCCCCGGATTTATTCATCTTCGCGTACACAGCGAATATTCGTTGATTAATGGCATCGTGCGCCTCAAGCCTTTGGTGAAGGCAGCCGCAGCGGCGGGTATGCCAGCGGTGGCGGTGACGGATCAGTCCAACCTGTTTGCGATGGTGAAGTTTTACCGTGCGGCGATGGCGGCGGGGGTGAAGCCGATTATTGGTGTGGATGTGTGGCTGCATAATGATACCGACGCAAACCAGCCGACGCGCGTGGTATTGCTGTGTCAAAATCGGGTAGGGTATCTGAATCTGACTCGGCTGATTTCGCGCAGTTATATCGAAGGCCAGCAACGTGGCGTGCCGACGGTGCGCAAGGATTGGCTGCAAGGTACCAGCGATGGTTTGATCGCACTGTCGGGCGGACGCGGGGGTGACATCGGTCAGGCGCTGCTGGCGGGTAATCGTGTGCTGGCGGAGCGTTTGCTTGCAGAGTGGTTGTCGCTGTTTCCAGACCGCTTTTACCTGGAGCTGCATCGTACCGGGCGTGAGCAGGAAGAAGACTATCTATTGGCGGCTGTGGATTTGGCACAGGCGCTGGATGTGCCCGTGGTAGCGACCAATGATGTGCATTTTATTCGTCAGGATGATTTTTATGCGCACGATGCGCGCGTATGTATCCATGATGGCCGTGTGCTGAATGATTCGCGTCGTCCCCGTCTGTATTCCGAGCAACAATATCTGCGCAGCCCGCAAGAGATGGCAGAGCTGTTTGCGGATTTACCCGAAGCGCTGGAAAATACTGTAGAAATTGCGCAACGTTGCAATCTGGAATTGACGCTGGGCAAAAACTTTCTGCCGGATTTTCCGGTGCCGCCGGGTTTAACGCCGGATGCGTATTTCGATCAGTGCGCCCGCGATGGCCTGGAAAAACGCCTGACGACTTTATTTGACAGGCAATCCGAAAAGTTTGCGCAACAACGCGTGGCGTATGATGAACGCCTGGTGCTTGAGCTTGGCGTGATTAACAGCATGGGCTTTGCGGGCTATTTTTTGATTGTGGCGGATTTCATCCGCTGGGCCAGGGAAAACGATGTGCCGGTGGGGCCGGGACGCGGTTCGGGTGCCGGTTCTCTGGTGGCGTATGCGCTGGAAATCACCGATCTTGATCCGCTGCGTTATGAGCTGCTGTTCGAGCGCTTTTTGAATCCTGAACGTGTCTCGTTGCCCGACTTTGATATTGACTTCTGTATGGAAGGCCGTGACCGGGTGATTGAATACGTGATGCAGCATTACGGCCATGATCGCGTCTCGCAAATCATTACTTACGGCAGCATGGCCGCCAAAGCCGTGGTGCGTGATGTGGGGCGTGTGCTGGGGCATCCCTACGGCTTTGTTGACCAGATTGCCAAGCTGATTCCCTTTGAACTGGGCATCACGCTGGAAAAAGCGCTGGAAGATGAAGAGATATTGCGCCGCCGTTACGAACAAGAGGAGGATGTGCGTGCCCTGATTGATCTGGCGCGTTCACTGGAAGGGCTTACGCGCAACGCTGGCAAACATGCGGGTGGCGTGGTGATTGCGCCGGGGCCACTCACGGATTTTACGCCGCTGTACTGTGAGCAAGGCGCCACCAGCACAGTGACGCAATTCGACAAGGATGACGTTGAAGCGGTTGGTTTGGTCAAGTTCGACTTTCTGGGGCTGCGCACACTCACGATCATTGATTGGGCGGTGAAAAATATTAACCGCATCCGCGCCGTGGCCGGTGAACCGCCCATAGACATCACGCGCATTCCGCTGGAGGATGAACGCTCTTTTGCATTACTCAAGCGTTGCGCCACCACCGCGATATTCCAACTGGAGTCGCGCGGCATGAAAGATTTGATCAAACGCCTGCAACCTGATTGCTTTGAAGATATTATTGCCTTGGTCGCACTGTTTCGCCCTGGCCCATTGCAGTCGGGCATGGTGGATGACTTTATCAACCGCAAACATAAACGCACCAAAGTAGAGTACCCGCACCCGGCGCTTGAAACGATTCTTAAGCCCACCTATGGCGTGATTCTTTATCAAGAGCAAGTAATGCAAATTGCGCAGGTGTTAGCGGGTTATACGCTGGGTGCCGCCGATTTATTGCGGCGCGCCATGGGTAAGAAAAAAGCCGAAGAAATGGCGCAACAACGCGCGATTTTTGTGGAGGGCGCGAAAAATAATGGCGTTGCGGAAAAAACGGCGGCCTATATTTTTGACTTGATGGAAAAGTTCGCAGGGTACGGTTTCAATAAATCGCACTCGGCGGCGTATGCGTTATTGTCGTACCAAACGGCGTGGCTCAAGGCACATTATCCGGCCGCGTTCATGGCGGCCGTGCTGTCGGCGGACATGGATAATACCGACAAGGTCGTGACGCTCATCGACGAATGCCGTGATATGCGGTTGCAAATTTTGCCGCCCGATGTGAATAGCTGTGAATATGTATTTACAGTGCATGATGGGAACACAGTGCTCTATGGCTTAGGCGCAATTAAAGGGGTAGGCGCAGCGGCGATAGAAAGTATGGTTACAGTACGTACGCAATACGGCCCATTCTCTGATTTGTTCGACTTCTGCCGGCGTATTGATTTACGCAAGGCTAACCGGCGCGTGTTAGAAGCCCTGGTGCGCGCCGGCGCGATGGACTCGCTGGGACAGGGCCGCGCGACGTTGCTGGCTTCACTAACCGCTGCCACTCAATTGGCTGAACAACATTTACGTGACCATACGACAGGGCAGGATGATCTGTTCGGTGGCCTGGTCTCCGCGGTACGGGAAAGTCCTGTGCATGATGCGCACGCCGCACGCTCTATACATGATGCGCATGTTGCGCGCTATGTGCACATGGCCGAGTGGAACGAAGAACAACGCCTGACCGGTGAAAAAGAAACACTGGGGCTGTATCTGACCGGTCACCCGATTGCCCGCTATGAACAAGAGTTGGCGAGCTTTACCAGTTCCCGCATTGTTGACTTGAAACCTAGCCGTGACCAAACGGTAGTCATCGCCGGTTTGGTGGTCGCCATGCGCACCATGATCAGCCGCAAGGGAGATCGCATCGCATTTATTACTCTCGATGACCGCAGCGGGCGGATCGAGTTGGCGGTATTTTCCGAACCATTCCGTCAATACCGTAATTTATTGGTAAAAGACAAATTGCTGGTAGTGGCGGGCACCGTGAGTGTTGACGAATATTCCGGTGGTTTCAAAATGAGCGCCGAAAAACTTTATGATATTGACCAGGCCCGTGAAACCTACGCGCAGCGGTTGGTGATCGGCATTGAACAACCGCGCGCCGGTAATGGTTTTATCGCTTCCTTGGCACATGTGTTGAAGCCTTTTTGTGAAGGTGGTTGCCCGGTCTGGGTCGATTATCATGCGGTAAATGCACGGGCCCAGGTCGCATTGGGCCAGGAATGGCGCGTACACCCTACCGACGAGTTGTTACATCGCTTGAAGCAACTGGCGGGAAATGACCGGGTGAGGGTGATTTACTGACCTCCCCCCCTTTAGGCGAAAAATAAGGTATTATCTTGTGCAAGATCATCTTGTAATTTCCATACATTAATATAACTATCCGTTTGATATGAATCTAAACTTTCTCGAATTTGAACGGCCCATTGCCGAATTAGAAGCTAAAATTGAAGAATTACGTTACGTAGGTAACGATAATGAAATCAACATCAGCCAAGAAATCGCGCGCCTTGAAACACGCAGCAAGACGCTTACCAAAACGATTTTTGGCGCGCTGACGGCATGGCAAACCGCGCAATTGGCGCGCCATCCGCAACGCCCTTACACGCTTGATTACATCGCAAAAATCTTCACCGACTTTGAAGAGTTGCACGGTGACCGCAGTTATGCCGATGACGCAGCGATTGTCGGTGGCATCGCGCGCCTGGAAGGTACGCCAGTGATGGTCATCGGCCAGCAAAAAGGCCGCGACACCAAAGAAAAAGTGCGGCGTAATTTTGGTATGCCACGCCCCGAAGGGTATCGCAAGGCATTGCGCCTCATGCACATGGCCGAGCGTTTCAAGTTGCCGTTAATCACCTTCATTGATACGCCTGGCGCGTATCCGGGCATTGATGCTGAAGAGCGCGGCCAAAGCGAAGCGATTGCACGTAATCTATTCGTCATGTCGGCGCTACGTACACCCATCATCTGCACCGTGATTGGTGAAGGTGGCTCAGGCGGCGCCTTGGCGATAGGCGTGGGTGACCGCGTGATGATGTTGCAATACAGCACCTATTCCGTGATTTCCCCCGAAGGTTGCGCGTCGATTTTATGGAAGAGCGCCGAAAAAGCGCCCGAGGCTGCTGAAGCGTTAGGCATTACATCGGCCAAGCTCAAAGCACTCAACTTGGTCGATATTGTTATCGAAGAACCACTGGGTGGCGCGCACCGCGATCCCGATACTACAGCCAAGGCGATCAAGAGCGCACTGGTCAAGGAGCTGGGGCGGCTGGAGAAAATAGATCCCGATAAGTTAGTGGCAGACCGATATGCGCGGCTCATGCAATTTGGGCATTACAGCAGTCCGGCGGTTCGCAAGTAAAGGGGGCGCCGCCTGTCCAAGCCCGCTGATTTTGATGGGATCCTCCCCCAATGTATCCTGGATGCGCTTAAATGCTTACCATCCACGCGGCGTTACTGGGTAGGCTACAGCGGCGGGCGGGATTCTTCAGTGTTGTTGCATGCGCTGCTGGGATTGTCTGCGCAATGGCTGGAGGGCATAGAAATACGCGCGGTGCATGTTAACCATGGTTTAAATGCAGAGGCCGATGTGTGGTCACAGCATTGTGCGGCGGTGTGTTCCGCGCTGGCTCTACCGTGCCAAATTTTACATGTCAACGCGAAAGCGCAATCTGGCGAAAGCCCCGAAGCTGCCGCGCGCGGCGCACGTTATCAGGCGATTACCGCCTTGATGGATTCGGGAGACGTGTTGCTCACGGCACATCATCAAGATGACCAGGCTGAAACCTTGCTGTTACAATTACTGCGTGGCGCGGGTCCGCATGGCATAGCGGCCATGCCCGCTTATACTCCGTTTGGGGTGGGATGGTTGGCGCGGCCACTGCTTGACGTGACGGCGGATGAACTCGCCAGTTATGCCGAACAGCATCAACTCGCCTGGATTGAAGACCCGAGCAATTTTGATACGGGTTTCGAGCGCAATTACCTGCGTCATGAAGTGATGCCGCACCTCAAGCGGCGATGGCCCGCGGTGTCGCGAACGTTATCCCGCGCGGCAGCGCATGCCGCGGAAGCCGCGAATTTGCTGGATACGCTGGCAGACAATGATATGCAGCCCGTGCAAGGCCCTACACCTGACACCCTGTCTGTGGGTGGCTTGTTAAAGCTGGACGAAGCACACCAACGCAATGTGCTGCGTCGTTGGTTCAGAGGGCTGGATCTTGCTGTGCCTACGGCCATCCATCTGCGGCATATCCAGCATGATATTTTAAACGCCGCCGCAGACAGCGTTCCGTGCGTGAGCTGGGGGAGTGTCAACCAAGGCGCTGAAACACGTCGTTACCGTGATTTAATTTATGCCATGCGCCGTTTGCCGGCGCACAATCCTGCCGCTATCTTTACATGGGATATACGCCAACCATTGACGTTAGCGGGTGTCGGTACATTCACTGCTGTATCCATATTAGGTGCGGGAATTAAAGCATCCTTGTTTGCCGGACAATCCGTGGATGTGCGGTTTCGCCAGGGAGGTGAGCTCTGCCGTCCGGCAGGGCGCGGACATACCCATGAGTTACGCAAACTTTTTCAGGAGTGTGGCATCCCACCGTGGCGGCGCGACCGCTTGCCGTTGATTTACATTGGCGATGAATTAGCGGCAGTGGCGAATTTATGGGTGTGTGAACCATTCCAGGCCACGCATAACGAACCAGGAATGATGGTGAAATGATAATGCCCGATGACTGGCGTAGTAAACTACGCAGTACCTATCTTGCGGATGAAGCCACGCATATCGTGCCATTATTGTCACAGGCAATGTTAGATTCCTCTGCCACGCAGCGTGTGCAGGACATGGCGCACCATCTCGTTTCTGCGGTGCGCAATAAAAATTCAAGCAATGACGGGCTTGATGCCTTTCTTCATGAGTACGATCTTTCTTCACAGGAAGGCGTGCTGCTGATGTGCCTGGCTGAAGCCTTGCTACGCATTCCTGATGCTGAAACGGCGGATAAATTAATACGCGACAAGCTGAGCCAGGGTGAATGGGATACCCACTGGGGTCACAGCCATTCGTTATTGGTTAACGCTTCCACCTGGGGATTGATGCTCACGGGCAATATGGTCAAGCTCAATACAACGGGCGATGGACTTGGGCCGCTATGGCAACGTCTGGTGGCGAAAAGTGGTGCGCCTGTGATACGCCGGGCAATAAAACAGGCCATGCACATTATGGCGCAACAATTTGTTATGGCTCCTGACATCGAAAAAGCGCAGCAGCGCAGCCAATTACCCACATATCAAGCTTACCGCTATTCTTACGATATGCTCGGCGAAGCGGCATTAGGCGCACACGATGTGGAACGCTACTTCGCCGCCTACATGGCCGCGATACAATCGTTGGGAGAGACCGCGCAAGAAACTGGCTTATCCAGCCGCCCGAGTATTTCGGTAAAACTCTCAGCCTTGCATCCGCGCTATGAATATGCCCAATGCGAACGTGTATTAAAAGAGCTTGCGCCGCGCATATTGACATTAACCCAACACGCCAGCCGCATGAACATCGGCATAACCCTGGATGCCGAAGAAGCGGATCGCCTGGAATTGTCACTGGATATTTTCGCGGTTGTTTTTAACGATCCTTCATTAAAAGACTATCAAGGTTTTGGTTTGGCCGTGCAGGCTTATCAAAAGCGTGCGCCCTGCGTGCTGGATTGGTTGGCAAGCCTGGCGCGCCAACAGCAGCGCCGCATTCCAGTGCGCCTGGTAAAGGGCGCGTATTGGGACACCGAAATAAAACGCGCCCAAGCGCAGGGCTTGGCGGGTTATCCGGTGTTTACCCATAAAGCCGCGACGGATGTTTCTTATCTGGCATGTGCGCGGCGTTTACTTGCGGCACGCGATGCGTTTTATCCACAATTCGCCACGCATAATGCGCATACCGTAGCGTATATTCTGGAGCAGGCGGGATCTACCCGGGATTTTGAATTCCAGCGGCTGCACGGCATGGGTGAAGCATTATATAGTGAATTAGTTGGGCCAGATAAATTCAACGTGGCGTGCCGTGTGTATGCGCCGGTGGGTAACGAGACAGATCTGTTGCCCTATCTGGTGAGACGCTTGTTGGAAAACGGCGCGAATACTTCCTTTGTGCATCGCCTTGCCGATGGGAAAGCGCCTATTGAAAAAATAATTACTGACCCTGTACAAGAAATGAATATGGTAAAAAACAGGTTGAATGAACGTGTGCCTTTGCCAATACATCTCTACGGTGACGCACGGCGTAATTCGCAAGGCATAAATTTTGCTGATCCTTTGGAGATAACCAAGTTGCATGAAGCACTGCACGAACCGCTGACACGTTACTGGCATGCTGCGCCGATAGTGGGTGGCCAGGCGATGCCTGGTGTACCCATCCCTATTTTTGATCCCAGTGATAAACGCCGTGAAGTGGGTAGCGTGATTTTGGCGGATGCAGCCATGGTTGATGAAGCTTTATGGCGCGCCGCCCATGCAACGCACACCTGGGATAACACGCCAGCCACTATACGTGCTGATATTTTGCGTCGTGCGGCGGATATATTTGAACAACGCCGCGCGGAATTTATTGCCTTGTGCGTGCGTGAAGGCGGAAAGACCATTCCAGATGCGGCGGCGGAAGTGCGTGAAGCTGTGGATTTCTGCCGTTATTATGCGTTACTTGCACAGCGTGATTTTTCCGCTCCTACAACACTGCCTGGCCCCACGGGTGAATCCAACCAACTTAGCCTGCACGGGCGCGGTGTGTTTGTCTGCATCAGCCCGTGGAATTTCCCGTTAGCGATTTTTATTGGCCAAATAACGGCGGCACTCGCCGTAGGCAATACCGTCATCGCCAAGCCTGCCAGCCAAACACCTTTGATCGCCGCACATGCCGTGCATGTGTTACATGAAGCAGGCGTACCGAGTGATGTTCTGCATTTTTTGCCGGGCAAGAGTGATGTCGTAGGCCGCATTCTCATCAATGATGCGCGTGTTGCAGGTGTGGCGTTCACTGGCTCTACAGATACGGCACGTTTCATTAACCAAACACTCGCCACCCGTTCCGGCGCCATCGCCGCGTTTATTGCTGAAACCGGCGGGCAAAATGCCATGATCGCTGACAGTTCCGCGCTGGTTGAGCAACTGGTGATAGATGTCATGCACTCGGCGTTCAACAGCGCCGGGCAGCGTTGCTCGGCATTGCGCGTGCTGTTTGTGCAAGACGATATTGCACCCCGCGTATTGCATGCTTTAAAGGGTGCGATGGATGAATTACGTATCGGCGATCCGGTATTATTAACCACGGATATTGGCCCAGTGATTGACGCTGCCGCCCAGTCTGCCCTTGATGCCCATATGCAACACCTGCGCACTTCAAGTCATGCAACATTGATTCATCAACTTATTCTGCCCGCAGATACGCAGCATGGCAGTTTTTTTGCTCCGTGTGTTTTTGAGATTAATGACATGAGCCAGCTTGAACATGAAATATTTGGCCCGTGCCTGCATGTGATACGTTATGCCGCCGATAAACTTGACGATGTGATTGACGCCATCAATAACACTGGCTATGGCCTGACGTTGGGTATCCATAGCCGTATTGAAGAAACCGTGCGCCATATCCAGCAACGGGTGCGTGTCGGCAATATTTATGTGAACCGCAACATGATTGGTGCCGTGGTGGGTGTGCAGCCGTTTGGCGGCGAAGGGCTGTCTGGCACGGGTCCGAAGGCGGGAGGCCCGCATACTTTATTGCGTTTCGCAACTGAACGGGTGGTTAGCATTAATACCGCCGCGGTGGGCGGCAATGCCGCATTGTTAGCCTCATCGTCCTCGCTCTGATTGTGGGTGACAGGGGCAGGGGGTTTGTGCATGGAAAGGAGTGTATCTATTACAAATAGATAGTCAATATTTATTTCTGGAAGGATCACGTGGCACGCCGGAGCAAGACATATACTGCGCCTGTTCCTCCGTCGGCGGGTTGGGCTGAGCAAAAGGCCAATATTTCGGGGTGTTGCCGCAGCCAGTTATTGACCTTGTTTTTCAGGATGGGCTGCTTGTGCTGTGAACCGTAGCCTTTGCCATGGATGATGGTCACGCAGTGCGCGCCGCGTGCCTGGCTGGAGTATAAAAAGCCTGCCAAAGCTTGGCGTGCTTCGGGTATGGTCAGGCCATGCAAGTCGAGTTGGCCGTTGATGCTGAATTGGCCGCGACGCAGTTTACGCAGCAAGCCATGCTGCATGCCGGGGCGTACAAACAGCATTTCATCGCTGGTTTCAAGCGTACCCACGTCCATGCCATCAGATAACATATCGTGCGCGCGTTGTTCAAACTGGGGTTGGAGAGAGATGGGCCTGGCGGATGGGGTAGGCAGGCGGCGCAACGTGATTTTATCGTGGCGTAGTGGCCGCACGTTCCCTATCTCACGGCGGAAGAGTTCGCTGTCTTCTGCGCTGACTTTGAATTTTATTTTTTTTGCCATTAGCCTGACCGGTGGAATACCGCCATTTGTTAGGGTGCTGGAGCCGCTGCGTTTTTATGTAACTGGAGCCATTGCTCCAGCATCATGATAACCCATATCATCACGCCATAATATGACGCATGTCCGGCGCGGTGTTGTTCGATTAATTGATCGAGATACGCGGGCTTGATGTAGCCGCGTTGCCGGAATGAGTGCAGGCTGTCATACGCCAGTTCACGCAAGGGAGCGTGGGTGTTCATCCATAGCCCGAAGGGCAGGCCAAAGCCGTGTTTGCTTTTGGTGAGGGTTTCTGCCGGCAGGAAATCACGTAATGCTTCCTTGAAAAAATAACGTAAATTGACGCCTTTTACCTGCAATTCCGGGGGGATCGTGGCGGCGAAGGTGACGATGTCTTCATCCAGTAAGGGATAGCGCACATCCACGCCCGCAAGCGCGCACATGCGGTTGACTTTGCGCAGGTCGTTGTCGGCGAGGGTTTGTTTCAAATCAAGATACATCATGCGATTGATCGGTGAACAGGCGTGCGCACGTTGATATACCGCGCGCATTTGTTCAACGGGGTCGGTGGGGTTGATGTGTTTGAGGAAATCACTTTCAAAGACATCACCCAGCGGGGTGCGATGCAAGAAATTATAGGCTTCCAAGCGGTCGGGTAAGGGCACCTGCGCTTGACGGATATAGCTTTGCAGTTTTTGCAAAGGACCCCTTTCTGGCAAGGCAAATGTTAGCGGTTCAATCAGCGCCTGGCGTAGCAGGCGGGGAATGCAAGTGTAAATATCAAATATTTTTTGTTTGGCGTAACGTGCATTACCACCGAAAATTTCATCACCGCCATCCCCTGCCAGCAGCATACGTATCCCATCCTGGTGGGCCAGTTTTGCGC
The DNA here is from genome assembly GCA_020053945.1 of Gammaproteobacteria bacterium. Classification (GTDB taxonomy): domain Bacteria; phylum Pseudomonadota; class Gammaproteobacteria; family Ga007554. The sequence goes on along the minus strand of JAGVME010000017.1, from coordinate 22,023 downwards.
AATAGTAAGTAGGTACGGCGGATGCGTTGCCAAACGGTTCGTCATAGGCTTGTGCGACCAGGGGAATAGCATCGACTACATCCTGGGGCGTTACATAATATTCATGGGTGTGGCTGCCAAAATGTTTGGCGGTGATGCGTGCGTATTCCATTTCGTCAAAGCCATCCGCCTCAAAGCCCATTGAATAGGTGTTGGCAGGCGTGCCACCCACCTGGGTCAACACGCCGGTGATGGTTGAACTGTCTGTGCCACCACTTAGAAACGCGCCGGTTTTGTGGCCGCTGAGAGTGCGTTGCACGGCATTTTTTAATGCATCTTTGAGATGGGATGAGCGTGCCGTGAGACTGCCGCGATTTTTTTCCTGATATTCAAGTGCCCAGTAAAATGCTTCGGTAACATGGTTTTCCTGAAATAAAATATATTGGCCAGGCAGGAGTTTCCGCACACCCCTGTAGATGCTGCCGGGGCTGGGTACCATATGGCAAAACAGATAATTAAAAATTGCCTGGGGGTCAATTGTTGCGTTAACGGCAGGGTGGGCGATGACGCTGTCTGTGGTTGAACCGAACACTAATTGATTGGCGGCTTGCACATAACACAGGGGGCGAATCCCCAGGCGGTCTATGGCCAGGAGTGCCTGATGTTTTTTCTGGTCAATGATCGCCAGCGCAAATGGGCCATGTGTCTCTTGCGGCGCCTTGATGCCGTGACGTCGGTAAGCGTTAGCGATGGCGGCGGCGGCGCCTTGGGCTTTGGCGAGTTTGCTTAAGTCATCGTTGTGCCAATAGGGATGCCCTTCGACTGCGACAAGCAGGCCATCCTCCGCGCTTTTATAGAGGCTGGCGTTGCCGTGGGGCGACCAGGCGCTGAGCGCTGATCCACCGCTGACACACGGCGATGCGGGATCAATGATCGTGCCCCCTAAACCCTGCACCATTGCCGCGAGAAGGGTGGGCGCGGCTGGGGTTTCGGTATTATTTATCCAGCCACAAATTCCACTCATGTCACGTCACTTTAATATAATGGCTAATACAATAGTTAAGGAAAATAATGTTCAGGTTAGCGGACGGGATACCCTAACGTTAAAATGCGTTAAATTCTATCGCAATATTAATATATTAGCGACACAATATGGTGGAAGTTGAAGGTGCTGGTGATGTGATGGAATTATTACGTTAAGGGTAATCGCCATCCAGGAATACAATCGGTTAATCGCTGTTTTCAAGTTAAATTTACGGGGCTTATGCCATTGAATAAGTCACATACCCATTCAGTCGCTGTGATCGGTGGCGGTCCGGCGGGGCTGATGGCGGCCGAGATTTTAAGTAAAAGCGGGGTACAGGTTGACGTGTATGACGCGATGCCGTCTGTCGGACGTAAATTTTTGTTGGCGGGTAAGGGCGGTTTGAATATCACACACTCTGAACCGCTGGAACACTTTTTATCACGCTACGGCGCACGCCGTGGGCAGATGGGGCCATTGTTGGATGCGTTTGGACCCGACGCCTTGCGTAACTGGATTCATGGCCTGGGTATTGATACGTTTGTTGGCACCTCTGGGCGTGTTTTCCCCATTGAAATGAAAGCGGCGCCCTTGTTGCGTGCATGGTTGCATCGCTTACGTGCGGCGGGCGTGCGTTTTCATGTGCGGCACCGCTGGTGCGGTTGGGATCATGTGGCACAGCCTGGCACACTGCGCGCGTTAAAACCGGATGCATTACGTTTTGCCACCCCGTCAGGCGAACAAACGGTACGCGCCGACGCAGTGGTGTTAGCCCTGGGCGGCGGTAGTTGGGCGCGCCTTGGCTCCGATGGTGCGTGGGTGCCGCTGCTGGAACCGCGCGGAGTGCCGGTCGCCGCGCTGCAACCATCCAACTGCGGTTTTGACGTGGGTTGGAGCGAGCACTTCGGCCCGCGTTTCGCGGGCCATTATTTAAAGCCGATAGCCGTGGCTTTTGCAGCGGGCGGCGCTACCTATCACAAACAGGGCGAATTTGTGGTGACGGCAAGTGGGGTCGAAGGCAGTTTGATCTATGCGCTGTCGGCGCATTTACGCGACGAAATTACCGCCCGCGGCGCGGCGCTCATCCATCTCGATCTATTGCCAGACTGGACGTTACAGCGCGTCATCGACGCCGTATCTCAGCCGCGTGGTTCCCGCTCATTCGCAACGCATCTCAAAAGCCGTGTGGGCATTCACGGCGTCAAGGCTGGATTGCTGCGTGAATGTGTGGCGCCGCAGGATTTCACCGCTCCGGCGCAGCTGGGTGCGGCCATCAAAGCATTGCCGCTACGTTTGCGTGCACCCCGTCCTATTGACGAGGCGATCAGCAGCGCCGGTGGTGTGTGTTTCGAGGCGCTCAATAAACACCTGATGCTCAACGCCCTGCCGGGTGTGTTTTGTGCGGGTGAGATGCTGGATTGGGAAGCGCCCACGGGCGGTTATTTGCTCTCGGCCTGTTTTTCCAGTGGGCGTGCCGCAGGTCTGGGCGCGTTGGCCTGGCTGGGGGGCTGCCCATGAATATTTACAAATTTCCCATACCCTAATATTATCCTAAAAACATCGGCGGTTTCCCGCAAGGAGCCAATCCATGGAATCATGTAAGCGTGGCAAAAAGATTAAGGATTTATATCCGGTCAAAGAAATTGTGCAAGTAGCCATCGGCATTGTGATAACGATCATCATTGCGCTGTGGTTCGCGAAATTGGTGACAGCGTAAATTTAACGGGGATGCTGAATATGAAAGCGGTCGCGCTTTATAAATATTTGCCGATTGATAATGAAGAAAGTTTTGTCAATGTCACCGTCGCCACACCCGTGCCTGCCGGCAGGGATCTGCTGGTGCGTGTTAAGGCCGTGTCAGTTAATCCTGTTGACACCAAGGTGCGCGCACCGAAAGACACCGTCGAAACGCAACCGAAAATTCTTGGCTGGGATGCCGCCGGTATTGTCGAGGCGGTGGGCGATGGTGCATCGCTGTTTGCGGTGGGTGACGAAGTGTATTACGCGGGTGTGATTACGCGCCCCGGGTGTAACAGCGAATTTCATTTGGTGGATGAGCGCATCGTGGGGCGCAAGCCGCGCACCCTGTCTTTTGAAGAAGCGGCCGCTATGCCCCTCACTACCATTACGGCGTGGGAAGCATTGTTTGATCGCCTTGGCATCGCGTCGCAGAAAACTGCCAGGAACCAGGCCAGTACCGTGTTGGTCATTGGTGGCAGTGGCGGGGTTGGCTCGATTACGATCCAACTGGCGAAACAGGTGGCGGGTCTGCGCGTCATCGCCACGGCATCACGCGAGACATCCGCGCGGTGGTGCCGTACCATGGGTGCGGATGCGGTCATCAACCATCATCGCCCGTTGCGTGAAGAGCTTAAAAAGATCGGTGTTGATGAAGTGGATTTTATTCTTTGTTATAACAGCACCGAGCAACACATTCAGGGCATGGCGGATGTGATCAAGCCGCAAGGAAAAATCTGCGTTATTGTCTCCACGAAGAACAATCAGCCAATCAATATGAACCTGTTTCAAACCAAAAGCGTGGCATTCTGCTGGGAGCTGATGTTCACGCGGCCGATGTTCAATACCCCAGACATGCAAGCGCAACATGATTTATTAAATAGGGCGGCGCAGTTGCTGGAAGCGGGTGTGCTGCGCACCACCATGACGGAACACTATGGTGTATTGACGGCCGATAATCTGCGGCGCGCGCATGCGCGCATTGAAACCGGCACGATGATCGGTAAAGCGGTTTTAAGTGGTATCGAATAAACGTCCTTGGCCGTCCAGGCAAAAAAATAGCCCCGCCTCGATGAGGCAGGGCTATTTTCATTCGCATTATTATTAGCGGAGCTTAATCGTCGCCGCTGGTCGCACCGAAAATATGCAGCAAGCTGGCAAATAAATTATAGATACTCACATACAGTGAAACCGTCGCGATAATATAATTGGTTTCACCGCCGTGAATAAGCTGGCTGGTTTCATACAGGATCAAGCCCGAGGCCAGTAGCACAAACATGCCAGACACCGCCAGCGCCAGCATCGGCATCTCAAAGAATATCGCACCCAAGCCCGCCAAAAACGCCACTACCACACCTACAAACAGAAAGCCGCCCATAAAACTGAAATCTTTGCGGGTGGTCAATGCGTAAGCCGACAGGCCCAAAAACAGCGCGCCCGTGGCACCCATGGCGCTCATCACGACCTGACCACCGTTGGGCAGGCTCAGGTAATGGCTGATAATTGGGCCAAGGGTAATACCCATAAATCCAGTAAGGCCGAATACCGACAGCAGACCCCAGGCGCTGTTTTTCAGCTTATAGGTCAGGAACAGGAGCCCCAGATAACCCACCAGCGTAATGATAATGCCGGGGTGGGGCAGATTCAGGGCAATGGACACGCCCGCCATCGCTGCGCTGAACAGCAGTGTCATGGACAGCAGCATATAGGTGTTTTTAATCAACTTGTTAGTTGATATTGTAGAACCAATTGTCTGAACAGTCGGTTGCTGATATGTGTTCATTTGTGCGTTATCTCCTAAGGTAGCAGGGTTAATCTTGATCACATCCAAACCAAATAATTAGAACACCTAAACTTCTTCTAGTTCCCTTATATTAGCGACAATACCTAGAGATTGCTACACTCCAAGCGTTACATAGTCAGGTATCTTGCAGCCTTGTGCAAATTCCGGTGGAATTTCAGGGTGCTTTTAGGGTATCCTGCCGCGGATAAGTTGATTGATTATTTCTGGAGAGGTGGCTGAGCGGTCTAAAGCGACGGTCTTGAAAACCGTTGAAGGGTGACCTTCCGTGGGTTCGAATCCCACCCTCTCCGCCATATGGCGTTATCCGCGCGACTATTCCCATGAATTCCCTTCCTCCCGCTATTTTTTTGATGGGGCCGACGGCCGCAGGCAAAACTGACCTGGCGCTGGAATTGGTGCGGCATCTGCCGTGTGACATTATAAGTGTCGACTCCGCCATGATCTACCGGGGCATGGATATCGGCACCGCCAAGCCCAGCGCTGCCCAACTCGCGGCAGCGCCTCATCGCCTCATTGATATTCTTGACCCTGCCCAGGCCTATTCAGCCGCCCAGTTTCGGCAGGATGCCCTGCGCGAAATGGGGCAGGTGACTCAGGCCGGACGTATTCCCTTGCTGGTGGGCGGCACCCTGTTGTATTTTCGCGCTTTGCAATACGGCCTGTCGGATTTGCCAGCCGCAGATGAAACCGTGCGCGCGCAGCTTGAGGATGAACTGCAACGCAATGGCCTGGCGGGCTTGCATGCGCGTTTGGCGCAGGTCGATCCACGCGCCGCCGCGCGCATCCACCCCCATGACACCCAGCGTATCCAACGTGCGCTTGAGGTTTATGATGTGGGTGGCGTATCTTTAAGTGATCTGGTCGATGCACCCCAATCCAGCGCTTCGGAAGCCCGCCTATTTCCTTACCGTGCGGTAAAAATCGCTGTGGTGCCCGAGGATCGGGTCGGGCTGCACCACCGTATTGAATCCCGGTTTAAAGCCATGCTCGCGCAAGGGTTGGTTGCCGAGGTCGAACGGTTGCGAAGCCGCGGCGATTTGCATGCCGGTTTGCCCGCATTGCGGGCCGTAGGTTACCGCCAGGTGTGGGGTTATCTGCATGGGGAAATGGGCTATGACGAGATGGTGGAGCGCGGTATTTTTGCCACTCGCCAGTTCGCCAAACGGCAATTGACTTGGTTACGTTCCACACAGGGTACGTTAAAGTTTGATATTTCTGAAAACATTTCTGATAAGATCTTGAAACATCTCGTTACTGCCCTCATCTAACCTAGGATTATACAACAACTGTGCTATCATTCTTGTGTATAGTTAAAGTTGTACGGCATGATGGTCTGGCATAGCATTTAATATTAAGATGGTCAGGGCAAAGTATAGAGGGAATGAACGTATAATTTTATTTACAGGTGGATCGCGTAATCGAATGTAAGTTACATGCTTATACCCAAGGTTCAATATCGTGTAGAAGTTGAACATGCGAAAGATTGACATGGACAACGTAACCAAAAATTAAGGAGATACAACTATGACTAAAGGGCAAAGCATACAAGACCCTTTTTTAAATGCCCTGCGCAAGGAACGCGTACCCGTGTCCATCTATCTGGTCAATGGCATAAAACTTCAAGGTCAAATTGAATCGTTTGACCAGTTTGCTGTCTTATTGAAGAATACCATCAGCCAGATGGTATATAAGCATGCCATTTCCACAATTGTGCCCGCCCGCAATGTAAAATTATCGGGAACTAATGATGTGTCAGGGGATGCCCATGGCAATCCCAATGAAAGCGAAGATGAATAGCCCCCGTTGGTAAATTTAGTCGAACACCCTTTTCATGGAGGGCGTAATAGAGAGCGTGCCATTCTTGTCAGTGTGGATTTTCAGGCCGCAGGAATGTGTGAAGGGCTGGATGAGTTTCATGAGCTGGCGGCGTCGGCCGGGGCTGAAGTGGTAGCGGTTATTACCGCCACACGCAAAGTCCCGGACGCACGTCATTTCGTGGGGAGTGGCAAGGCCGAAGAAATTCGCGCCTGTGTCGAGGCCACGAAAGCCGATGTGGTGTTGTTCAATCATGAGCTATCACCGGGTCAAGAGCGTAATCTCGAACAATTATTGCAATGCCGGGTATTGGATCGCGTAGGTTTGATTCTCGATATTTTCGCGCAACGCGCCCAGTCGTTTGAGGGTAAGCTGCAGGTTGAATTGGCCCAGTTGCAGCATCTGTCCACCCGCTTGGTGCGGGGCTGGACGCATCTGGAGCGCCAGCGCGGCGGTATCGGCCTGCGGGGTCCCGGTGAAACCCAGTTGGAAACTGACCGTCGGCTGATTGGCGCACGCATCAAGCAGCTTAACAAACGTTTACGCAAGGTGGGTGGCCAACGCGATGAACGACGTAAGGCGCGGCGTAAGGCCGCAGTACACACCGTCTCATTAGTGGGCTATACCAACGCGGGCAAGTCCACCTTGTTTAATCGCCTGACTGGGGCTACAGTGTACGCGGCTGACCAGTTGTTCGCGACACTTGACCCCACCTTGCGCCGGGTAGAATTATCCGGCGCCCAGGCTATCGTGCTGGCGGATACCGTAGGGTTTATCCGCCATCTGCCGCATGACCTGGTCGCCGCGTTTCGTTCTACCCTTGAAGAAACATGTGAAGCGGCCTTGTTGTTGCATGTGATTGACGCGGGCAATGAAAACCGTCATGAATGCATCCACCAGATGAATGAGGTGCTCAAAGAAATAGGTGCCGATGAAATACCCCGCATTGAAGTCTACAATAAAATAGACAGGCTGAATGATTGTGCGCCGCATATTGACCGTGATGCGGAGGGGCGTGTGCAGCGGGTCTGGGTCTCTGCCGCGACGGGTGCGGGTATGGATTTATTGCGGCAGGCGCTTGCGGAATATGTTTGGGCTGAAAGCTCGCCCCCACAGGCTGACCGCTATCCGGTAGCCGATGAAGAAATGCTGTATGCGGCCTCTTAGCAGGCGCCATTTCAGCGCTATCATCGGGTTTAAACGGATTTAATTAAGATTTAATTATAAGATTTATAGAGATGCCCTTATGAAATATATTCAACAATATGGAGTCACTCATGGCCTGGAATGAACCGGGAGGCCCGCAGGATAAAGATCCGTGGGGTAACCGTAGCAACAAGAACAAAAACTCACCTCCTGACCTGGATGAAATGATCCGCAAGATGCAGAAAAAGCTTGGTGGCTTATTCGGCGGAAAAAGTGGCGGTGGCGGTGGCAGTAGCGGTGGCGGTGGCGGTGAGCGTGCAGCGGGATGGACACCCTCCAATCCGCTCAAGCCCATCGGCATTCTGGTGGCGATTGGCGCGTTGGTATGGCTTGCCACGGGTATCTATATTGTTGACGAAGGGACACGGGGTGTCGTGACGCGTTTTGGTCAATATGTTGACACTACCTTGCCGGGTCCGCACTGGCATATACCCGCGCCCATTGAAGCTGTGCAAAATGTCAATGTCGAGCAGATTCGTACCGCTGAAATTGGTTACCGTTCCGGTGGGAGTGGCGCGCAGGCAGGCGCTATCGCCAGCGAAGCCTTGATGCTTACCAAAGATGAAAACATCATCAGCGTCAAATTTGCCGTGCAATATAAAGTGAAAGACGCGCGTGATTACCTGTTCAACACCCGGAGTCCGGATGAGTCCCTGCGCCAAGCCACGGAAAGCGCGGTGCGTGACGCGGTAGGCAAAAACAATATGGACTTCGTGCTCAAGGAAGGCCGCACCGAAATCGCCGCGCGTGCCAGTGAACTGATCCAGAAAACGCTGGACCGTTACGATGCCGGGTTACAGGTCACCAGCGTGAACATGCAAGATGCGCAGCCACCGGAAGAAGTGCAGGGCGCCTTTCTTGATGCGGTTAAATCGCGTGAAGATGAGCAGCGCCTGATTAACGAAGCAGAAGCGTATGCGAATGACGTTATCCCCAAGGCGCGCGGTGGCGCGGCTCGCCAGCTTGAAGAAGCCAATGGTTACAAAGCCCAGGTGATCGCACAAGCTAAAGGTGAAGCCAGCCGTTTTACACAGGTGTTGGCAGAATATGAAAAAGCGCCTAAAGTCATGCGTGACCGTCTCTATATCGAGGCGATGGAGTCCGTCATGTCGAAGAGCAGCAAGGTCATGGTAGACGTCAAGGGCGGCAACAATATGTTGTACTTGCCCCTGGATCGCATGACCCAACGCCAGGCGGCTTCAGGTAACCCAGCGGCCGGTGCGATACAACAGGATCAAATGCTGGATAAGCCAATTACCCTGCCGCAGACAGATAGCCGTGGTCGTGATAGCGCACGTGCGCGGGAGCAACGTTAATGGAACAGAAAAAAGTAATGGGTTTGGTGATTGTACTGGTCGGTTTTGTGCTGCTTGCCGCATCGTCCGTGTTCACTGTAGCCGAGCAACAGAAAGCCGTCTTGTTCCGTCTTGGGGAAGTCGTACGTTCTGACTTTGAGCCGGGGCTGCACCTGAAAGTGCCAATCATCAACAATGTGCGTAAATTTGACGGGCGCATCTTAACCCTGGAAGCCGCTCCCGAGCGTTATCTTACAGCGGAAAAGAAAAACGTCGTGGTTGATTCTTTCGTGAAATGGAAAATCAAGGACGTGTCGCGTTATTACACCACCATGGGCGGTGACGAAGAACGTGCTAATGTGCGCTTGGCGCAAATCATCAAAAACGGGTTGCGGGATGAGTTCGGCAAGCGCACCATCCAGGAAGTGGTGTCTGGTGAGCGTGAGCAAATTATGGCGATCCTTACCACCAACGCCAACAAGCAGGCACATGAGTTTGGTATAGATGTCATTGATGTACGCATCAAGCGCATCGACCTGCCCGAAGAAGTCAGTTCCTCGGTATACCAGCGCATGGAAGCGGAGCGTTCACGCGTCGCCAAAGACTTACGTTCACGTGGTGCGGAAGCCGCTGAACGGATTCGCGCTGATGCTGACCGCCAACGCTCCGTAACCATCGCCGAAGCGTACCGCGAAGCTGAGCGTATCCGCGGTGAAGGCGATGCCCAGGCAGCGGAAACCTATGCCCAGGCCTACAAGAAAAACCCGGAGTTTTATGCTTTTTACCGCAGCATTAACGCCTACCGGTCTTCTTTCAAAGACCAGGGCGATATTGTCGTAGTCGATCCGGGCTCCGATTTCTTCAAATACTTCAAGAGCCCGAACACACGATAGTGTAGCCATCCGCTTTCTCCCCGTTTGCGGGCGAGGGGTGGGGTGGGGGTACTGTCCAGGTAGATATCGGAGAAAAACAGGAAGGGGTGGCTCAGGCGCAAGCTTGCCACCCCTTCCGCATTTTTGGTAATCAGGGATTTCAGAACCTATGTGGCAAGATCTTTTCGCGGCACTGGCGTTGGTGCTCGTCATTGAAGGCATTATGCCTTTCATTAATCCCCAGGGCTGGCGCCAAACCATGTCCACTATCGCGCAAATGGATGATAAGGCCCTGCGGATTGCGGGACTGGTAAGCATGGCAGTAGGTGTGCTGTTGTTGTACCTGGTGCGTTAAGAATTTGACCAGGGAGCTTGCTGGAAGTTGTATAGTGGTTGCAAAGATGAATCCACGAGCACCCAGGGGTAAGGTAAGCACCCGAGCGGCGGGTTACCCATGCTTCCACCGCGCTTGGTTTTAATCCCGGTAACGCCGCAGCAGATCCGCGTATGCGTCAATGCGCCGGTCGCGTAAATAGGGCCAGATGCGGCGTACCTGTTCGCTGCGGGCCAGGTCTATGTCGGTGATTAATGTATCCGCGGCATCTGCTACTGCACTTGCAACAATCTCGCCCTGCGCGCCACACACGAAGCTTGATCCCCAAAATTGTATGCCAGCACTGTGCCCGGAGGGGTCGGCCTCAAAGCCGGTGCGGTTGCACACCAGCACTGGCAGGCCGTTGGCGATGGCGTGGGCGCGTTGGACGGTGATCCAGGCATCGCGTTGACGGATTTGTTCTTGCGCGTCGTCGTCCGGATTCCAGCCAATGGCGGTAGGGTAGAGCAGCATCTCGGCTCCTGCCAGCGCCATGAGCCGCGCGGCTTCGGGGAACCATTGGTCCCAGCACACCAGTACGCCCAGACGGCCTACGGAGGTGTTGACGGGCGTGAATCCCAAGTCGCCGGGTGTGAAATAAAACTTTTCATAGAAACCTGGGTCATCGGGAATATGCATTTTGCGGTAAGTGCCGACGGTGCTGCCGTCGCTTTCCAGCACCACGGCGGTATTGTGATACAGCCCAGCGGCGCGGCGTTCAAACAGCGATGCCACGATGACGATGTTCAGCTCGGCGGCGATCTTGCCCAATTGGGCGGTACTGGGGCCGGGAATGCTCTCGGCCAGATCAAAACAGCGTGTATCTTCCGTCTGGCAAAAATAGAGGCTGGTGTGTAGCTCTTGCAACAGTACCAGTCGCGCGCCTTGTTGCGCCGCATTGCGGATTCCCGCTATCGTCTGTTCAAGATTCATCGCGCGGTCGCCACTACAGGTTTGTTGAACCAAACCAACCCGGATTTTTTTTGTGGCCACCGCATCCATCTTTACAAAACTCCCGCCGGTAATTGCATGGTCACGCAGTGCAAACTGCCGTGTTGTAAAATTAAGGGCTGGCATGACACGGCAATGACTTCCCTTTGCGGGAAACATTTTTTTATCTGCACCAATGCCGCTTTATCGGCCCAATCAGCATACGTGGGCACCAGCACCACCTCATTGATGATCAGAAAATTGGCGTAGGTGGCGGGCAAGCGGTGGCCGTCATCGTCATATTTTGCTTGCGGCCAGGGCAGGGGAACCAAGGTATAGGGTTGCCCCTCGCGGGTGCGAAATGCCTTAAGCTCGTCTTCCATGGCTTTGAGTTCAACATAATGCTCGTCTTTCGGGTCGTCGCAGGCCACATACGCGATAGTGCGCGCATCGCAAAAGCGCGCCAGCGTGTCAATGTGGCTATCAGTATCATCCCCTGCCAGGTAGCCATGATCCAACCATAAAAAACGGTCTACGCCCAATAGCCCACCCAAGGTGGCCTCGACCTGTTGCTGGCTTAGGTGTGGATTACGTGTGGGCGCCATCAAGCAGCGGCGCGTGGTCAGTAGTGTGCCTTCGCCATCCACTTCTATACTGCCACCTTCAAGAACAAAGTCAATTGTTTGAAGTTTTGTATCATTAAATGATTTTAATTCGTGCAAACGCTGTGTAAGTTGATTGTCGAGAGTGGCATCAAATTTATTGCCCCAACCGTTGAAGGTGAAATTCAGCAAGCGCGGCACGCCATTTTCCAGCACGGTAATCGGGCCGTGATCGCGCACCCATGTGTCATTGGAAGGTGCGGCATGGAGCAAGACATTGTCCATGTCCGCATCGGCCAAGCTCAGGCGTGTTTTCACATGGGCCAGATGCGCATCATCCCAGCAGCTTATCAACAGCTTTTCGTGCAAGCTGATTTGCTGTACCAGCTCAACAAACACTGGTTCCACCAAATCTAGCGCGCCACGCCAGTCACTGTGCGCGTGGGGCCAAGTCAGCATAACGCCGCTTTGAGGCGCCCATTCAGGAGGGCAAATAATAGTAGGCATAGAATATGGCCAGTTTTTGGGAAAGAATGATTTTAGCCCATCCGCCGCAAACCTGCATGACATTTTGCGCTAAAAGCTTGCTGATACTTAAGGAATTTTGCGTGGATCCGATACCTTTTACAACAACCTGTAGGGGAGTAAGCCAGGATAATGCGCTATTCAGGATTTGCCAGGATTGATGGAACCCACCCGTACCGCATGGCCATGCCTAATGGTTTTGTTGATTATGCCGCGCGAACCCGTCCCGGTGGAAAAGTGTTTTACTTTAATTTTGGATTAGCGAAGGAAATGGGTTTGATTGCGCAGAACCATCCCGAAGCGCTCAACAAAGAACTGTCGAAGGCGATTTTGGGCGCGTTCAGCCTGGAGATCATCAATGAATACGATGTGCTGCATAAGCGCCGCTTTCCCGCCAATACCCTCAAACCTAACCGTTATATGGCAACACGTTATTTACAGTGCCAGCATCCCGATAAACGGGGTAACACTTCAGGGGATGGGCGCAGCATCTGGAACGGTTATTTCAAGGCAAAGCGCGGCGCCTGGGATATTTCCAGTTGCGGCACAGGCGCTACATCATTAAGTCCGGCAACGGCTATTGAAGGAAAATTTTTCAAGACCGGCGATAAAAATGTATCGTATGGAGGCGGGCGCGCTGACTTGGCCGATGGCATCAGCGCCGCGTTGATGAGTGATATTTTCCACCGGAATAACATCCCCACCGAAAGGACGCTGGCGGTTATTTCGTATAAAGATGGCAGTGCCATCAATGTGCGCGCTTACCAAAATTTATTGCGCCCGGCGCATTTGTTCCGTTATCTCAAGCAGGGTAATTATGCGGAACTGAAAAGCGGTGTCGATTATTATATTGATCGCCAGGTGGAAAATGGATTATGGGAGAAACAAGCGGAAAGCGATGGGACGTACCCGTATTTTTTGCAAAAGGTCGCCTATGATTTTGCCCATGTGGCCGCCTTGTTTGAAAGTGAATATATATTCTGCTGGATGGAATGGGACGGTGACAATATCCTTATGGATGGCGCGATCATTGATTATGGCTCCGTCCGGCAGTTCGGGTTGTTTCACCGTGAATACCGCTATGATGATGCCGAGCGCATGTCCACTACGATAGCGGAGCAAAAAAACAAGGCAAAATACACAGTTCAGGTATTTGCGCAAATTGTGGATTTCTTGGTGACGAAACGTAAAAAAAGCCTTAAGCATTATGCTAACCATGCCATGTTGAATTACTTTGATGAGGTTTTTGAAGCCACCAAAAACCAGGCCATGACCCATAAGTTGGGTTTCAGCCCTGACATGCAATCCATACTGGCCAACGATCGCCTATTCAGTAAAGATCTTAAAGAGTTCAGGAAAATATGCGACTACTTTGAAAGGGCGCAATCAAAGAAAGGCGTTTATGAAGTATCCGACGGCATTACATCCAATGCTATTTTTTGCTTGAGGGATATCCTGCGCGAACTCCCAAAACATTATTTTTCGGGAAATAACCCCATGCCAGCCGAAGAATTTATTGGAATTTTGCGGTCAGAGTATGGGATGGATGAAGATATGGCATTGACGCCGACCCGCAAAGCGAAGATCAAACGCTTTCAGGAATTATATTGCGGGCTGGTGCGCCGCGCCTCACATCATTCCCATCGGCTCGTCAATAAATTAATGGCGGACATCAGGGACCGGGTGGCGCTTATAAACCGTTATGACCGCGTGACGGGCGATGCGATTTTATATGTGGCTGATAAAATGATGAAGGCGGCCGAAAAGTTGCATATGAATTCGGCGTTGATCCATGATATTTTCCGGGAATTTGTCGAACAACAAATACTGGATCCCGAGTATTTCACAAAAACCACGCGTCATAGCCATCGCTTAAAAGGTGAAAAAATAAATAAAGTGTTTGATGCGATGCTGAAAAATGTAAGGGATATGCGCAGTGGGATTTAAGGTGTTATAGATGTGTTTGTATCACCGATGGCTTGCGGATACCCGGAGCATTTCATCCTGAATGCTCCGGGTAAAACCAATGGATTCCCTGATTGCGGCACGCTTCGTGGCTACCCTGAATCAACCTGACTGTGCAGGTGACATGGTGCTTTGCGTGGTTTGAGGGGATTTTTTACGTTGGTGTTGCCAGATACGGTAGCCTAAAAGAACCGCCAGCAGCGCGGCGTAAATCAACGGTTCGCTTAAATCCTTTTTGACCAGCCACAGGTAATGAATCACCCCGCCGATGGCGATCGCATACACGCTTTTATGTAGTTTCTGCCAGCGTTTTCCGCCTAGGCGTTTAACCATGTTGTTGGTGGAGGTGATGGCGAGCGGAATGAGCATCAGGAAGCAGATAAACCCAACCGTGATATATTTGCGTTTGATCACATCCTTGATGATTTCATCCACATCAAAATACTGGTCAAGCCAGATATAATTGGTGAAGTGCAGCAGGGCATAAAAAAACGCAAACAGCCCCAGCATACGGCGTAATTTTATCAGCCAGGGCAAGTTCAGCAGTTGCCGTGCCGGGGTGATGGTGAGTGTGATCAACAGGAAACGCAGCGTCCAGTCACCCGTGCGGCGCATGATTTTTTCGATGGGGTTCGCGCCGAGCTGGTTGTTAAACGCATCCCAGGCCATTAGCGCCAACGGTATCAGGCACACTATAAACAGGGCGGGTTTAACCACCCGTTCTATCCATTCTTGTTGCGTCATATTAAAAGTACTTGTTAAGATCCATGGCCGCATACATATGGCCTACCTGGTCCGCATAACCATTAAACATGAGGGTTTTGCGTTTCAGGAACTCACCGATACGGCGTTCGCGTGCCTGGCTCCAGCGCGGGTGATTAACCTCGGGGTTAACATTGGCATAGAAACCATATTCACTGGGACCCGCGGCCATCCAGGCGGTGATGGGTTGTTTTTCGACAAAGCGTATTTTGACAATTGATTTGATATTTTTGAAACCGTATTTCCACGGCACCACCAGGCGTAATGGCGCGCCGTTCTGGTTCGGCAAGGTTTCCCCGTACAGGCCCACGGCGAGGATCGCCAGGGGATTCATGGCTTCATCCATACGCAGGCCTTCCACATAGGGCCACTTCAGCACGGCGCGGCGCTGGCCGGGCATTTGCGCGGGGTCGTGCAGGGTGGTGAACTCTACGTATTTTGCTTTGGAGGTAGGCTCAAGGCGTTTGATGATATCCGCCAGCGGAATGCCTACCCACGGAATCACCATGGACCACGCTTCCACACAACGTAGCCGGTAAATGCGTTCTTCCAACGTGTGTGGCTTTATAAAATCTTCAAGTTGATAAACCGCCGGTTTGTTGACTTCGCCTTCTATGGTAACCGTCCACGGTTTGGTGCGAAAGTTTTTAGACATGAGCGCCGGGTCTTCCTTTTCAACGCCAAACTCATAGAAGTTGTTGTAGCGCGTCACGTCTTCATAAGGGGTACGTTCTTCATCAGTGCCAAAAGGTGCTTTGGTGCTGGCGGGCCGCACACCCGCTAAACGCGTGCCCGCCTGGGCGGAGCCGGGGAGCAACAAGCTGGGTAGCACGGCCGCTGCACCGGCGACGCCCAGGGCAGTTTCTATGAATTCCCGGCGGTTGAAATAAACCCGTTTATCGGTTATTTCTGAAGAAGCAATGTCGTCTGGTTTTTTAATGAGCATGGCGGCCTCATGTGTTGTGAAATAGATACCAATAGATCCTGATGCGCTGTATATAGTGTGCCACGCGACCCCTTACAGAGGTATCGCGAAAGTGTCACAAATTCATGTTAATAGCAGCAAAACAGGAAGGGTGGCGCGTGGCGCATATAAATACATAATATCCATATGGTTTTAATTAGGTATGGCGCCCACCGTTTGGTTCAGCCGTGGTTCAGCATCCCCCGCGTAAAATTTATCGGCATACTGGTGAATTATCATGAGGTGTTCACCGTTCCTGCGTCACGGATGTACATGAAGGAGCTTCTATGTTTGGCATTAAAGTTAACTCAACAGGGTTTTTAATGATGACGCTGACGCTGGGTGTGACGCAGGCTGTTGCCGGAGTTGTGGGTTCAGGCACGCCAGAGTTTGTCTACACCGCCAACCAGATTGCGCATAATGTTTCGGCCTACAAAATTAACCCTGCTACGGGCGCTTTGCAAGAAGTGAGTGGCTCGCCGTATGCGGCTGGCAAGTTCCCGATTTCGGTGACGGTTGATCATGCGGGGCATTTTGCGTATGTGGCGAATCAAGGTTCGGACAGTATCTCAGCATATAAAATCAACGCCGAAACCGGTGCTTTGAAAGAGATAGTAGGATCGCCATATAAGACCGACGCACATCCCTTGGCGGTGGTGGTTGATGCGGCAGGCAAGTTTATTTATGTCACAGCACGCGAGTCCAGGCACGTGGCGGCATTTAAAATTAATCCCCATTCGGGCGCATTAACAGCAGTGGGCCACCCGGCTGTTACGGAAGAAAACCCCCTGTCAGTAGCGATAGATCCCAAAGACCGTTTTGCCTATGTCGTCAACTATGATTCCAACACGCTTTCCGTTTATAAAATAGATGCAAAGAGCGGCGCGCTCACGGCCATGGGAGCCGCTGTCGCCACCGACGTACATCCTATTTTTGCAACCGTGGATGTCACTGGCAAATTTGTTTATGTGGCGAATTACGGCTCTACCTCCGTATCGGCGTATCAGATTAACCAGCAGACGGGCGCACTCACCGCCGTGCCAGGTTCGCCCTTTACCGTGGGGCCGCGCCCATATTCCATCAGTATTGAACCCAACGATCATTATATGTATGTGGCAAACTGGAGTGATAACACCGTCACTGTCCATACCCTCGACCTTAACACTGGCGCGCTCACGCCAGTGTCCGCCGGTCGTACCGCAACCGGATCCTATCCTTATGCCGTGGCGGTTGATCCGTCCGGACATTTTGCTTACGTCGCCAACAATGGTGCGGGTGATATTTCCGCTTACACCGTGGACGCCAAAAGCGGCGCATTGCACCTGGTGGCCGGGTCACCGTTTGCATCGGGCAAAGGACCGTATTCACTGGTGGCAGTGACCACGCATTGATCGAATAAGGTTTGAAAGGGAAGGGTGGTGACAGCATCACTTATAATTTGAGTGCGATCTGCTATAATTGCATGTTTTGCAAGGCTCCTTCCAAACCTTATGTCTACTCTTTCTGCTACGGCCAGCGCAACGGCGCAGCGCCGCACTTTTGCCATCATTTCTCACCCGGATGCGTGTAAAACCACGCTCACCGAAAAGTTGCTGCTGTTCGGTGGTGCGATTCAGCTTGCGGGCACGGTAAAAGGGCGCAAGGCTGCACGTCATGCCACGTCTGACTGGATGGAACTGGAAAAACAGCGCGGTATTTCCGTGACATCGTCAGTGATGCAGTTTCCTTACGGCGATAACATCATTAACCTGCTCGACACGCCGGGCCATGAAGATTTTTCCGAAGACACCTACCGCACCCTCACTGCCGTAGACTCGGCGTTGATGGTGATCGACAGCGCCAAAGGTGTGGAAGAGCGCACCATCAAATTGATAGACGTATGCCGTTTGCGCGACACGCCCATCATCACCTTCATCAACAAACTGGACCGCGAAGGCCGCCCGCCCATAGACCTGCTTGACGAAGTGGAAACCGTGCTGAAAATACGCTGCGCACCTATTACCTGGCCGATCGGCATGGGTAAAGGCTTCAAAGGCGTATTCGATCTTTACCATGACCGCGTGCATCTGTTCAGTTCTACGCACGGCGGGAAAATTAAGGAAGGTGAGATTGTCGAAGGCCTGCATAATCCGCGTCTCGACGAGCTGTTTGGCAGCATCGCCAGCGAAGTGCGTGAAGAAATTGAGTTGGTGCGTGGTGCCAGCAATGAATTTAATCACGAAGAATTCCTGGCAGGGAAATTAACCCCGGTATTTTTCGGCTCAGCCATCAACAATTTTGGCGTGAAAGAATTGCTTGATGCCTTTGTGGAATACGCACCCGCACCCCGGCCGCGTGAAACTACCACGCGCACCGTCATGCCGGACGAAGAAAAATTTACCGGCTTCGTGTTCAAAATCCAGGCCAACATGGATCCCGCGCACCGAGACCGCATCGCCTTTCTGCGCGTGTGTTCCGGCAGCTTTACCAAAGGCATGAAAATGCGCCATGTGCGCATTGGGCGCGATGTACAAATCTCTAACGCCATCACGTTCATGGCGCGCGAACGCGAGCACGTTGAAGATGCGTATCCTGGTGACATCATCGGCCTGCATAATCACGGCACCATCCAGATTGGCGACACGTTCACACAAGGCGAAGACCTCAAATTCACCGGCATCCCGCACTTCGCCCCTGAGCTGTTCCGCCGCGCACGCCTGCGTGACCCGATGCGTATGAAAGCCCTGCAAAAAGGCCTGGAACAATTGTGCGAAGAAGGCGCCACGCAATTATTCCGGCCCTTGAACAGCAATGACCTGATTTTAGGTGCCGTGGGTATATTGCAATTTGATGTGGTCGCATACCGTTTGCAGCATGAATACGGCGTGGATTGCAGCTTCGAAAATGTGCAGGTGGCTACCGCACGCTGGGTGAGCTGCGATGATGCGAAAAAATTCGAAGAGTTTAATGTCAAAATGCGCGATAACTTGGCGCTGGATGGTGCAGGCGATCTAACCTATATTGCGCCCACTCGTGTAAATCTTGAGCTGACCCAGGAACGTTGGCCGGATGTGCGGTTTCGCACTACACGGGAGCATTAATTCAAGCCCGGCATGTTGGGTTACGGCTTCGCCTAACCCAACCTACAAATCTCAGAACTTACCTTGATTATTGTCCATAAAAAAACCGGCTGTTTTTTATGGGCAAACAGCCGGTTTTGTGTGGATTTAAATAGTGTGGAAGAGTCTATTTAACGAGCCTTAAAACATCCCCTTTCATAAAGCCAGAACCGTCGGCCACACTTCCTTCTGAAAGGTTTTCATTTGTATTGCCCGTGAGTTTAATTTCCCCCACACGTTTTTCCCGCTTTCCTAAAGACCGGCCCGTTTCAGGGTCAATCAAGTCCGCCCCCGGACGGTAGACCGTGAAGCGGGCGCCTGGCTCGAGTTTGGACCGGGCCCCCGCCTTGAAAACAATCGACTCGCCATCGACAAGTAGAATGTGGCTCTGAAAAGGCCGTGCTTGCAGTTTGAGAATCATGGCTTCCACCGCTTTGCTCATGGCGTCCCTTAATGCGCCGTCACGCAGGCTGTTATCAAAGGATGATTTCGCCCCTAATCCGAGTGCAGTCCGGTTGGTTTTGCTGTATACGCCCTGGCCGGATCCCACCGCCACGTTTTCCCCGGTGGTGATGTCAACCAGCGCATAGTCCACGCCCACGCGCACGATCTGTGTTTTACTTTTGCCGATCAGGATATCGGTACCTTCCTCCAGTTCGGCATAGGATGTGATGGCGCCGGAAACCCGGAAATCAATCGAATTCATGCCTTCCGCCGCATCTTTTTTCCCTGTCTTTACAATGCCGGACTGTTGCATCCCAATCATCTCATCATGCTGCTTGAGTTCGTCTTTGGTGAGCATGATAGGTTTGAGACCTGCCTGTTCGATGGTTGTCCTGAGAATGTCTGTTGCGGCCGCATCTAACCCCAAGACTTTGGACGGGGTTTTGTTTAACAGGGTGATGATGCCGATAGTGTATTGGGGGCCGACGTAGTTTAACCCCGCTTTTTCCAGCTTCTCGGTTTGATCCGTGAGAGAAGCATCTTTTCTGACCTCACCTCCCATGTTTGAGCACCCAGAAAAGAGAAGGGTGCTGATGATGAGTGCAGGCAAAGAACCGAAGGCGCTCATTTTATTCATATTCATTTACCGCTCCTTTATTAATTGTTTGATTGCCTAAAAAATTACTTGGGTGTCAGCATTACATTACTTGCGACCGTTATTTGACTGCCGAACCAATCAACATGTTTGGAAACAGGCGGTCGTAAGCAAAATTACTTTCCTTTTCTAAGCTGTTGCCCACTTTTCCTATAATAGCCCCGAACATCCCCCCAGCAAGACTAGACGATTCGTGCCCCATTGAAATCCACTTGTCTAATCCAGGCATTTCGCCCATCGGATCCGCGGAGCCGGGCAAGGCACCTACTTTTTCGGCCTCATTCAACCCTAACTGAGCCTTTATTCCGGCAACCCCCCCCATGGACTGTGATCTATGAACCGCGACCCCTTTCCCCCAGGAGATTTTACCGGTTTTCGTGTCCACCAGTTTCCACCCCATACGGACTTTGTAGCTGTTGACGAATCCAGTAGTGACTTCATCGAAATCGAGCAGATAACCGTAAAACACCCCATCCACCCCCAATGTTTTACCAATCTCCTCGGGGGTTGCCATGTCGAACTGCTTGCCCAGGGTGATGCCCATCTGGTGATTCAGGATTTCGCTGGTTTCCGCCAGGGGTTGAATATCGTAATGGTACCTTCCCAAACGGTTGAAGAATTCCTCCCGGAGGCGTGTTGGCGCATCGACATCGTTCGAATTGTTAAAAACTGGAAGGATCGCGACACGCTTGATGGGATTGTCAGGGTTGGGGGGGATAATGACAGCCTGGGGCGCCACCGCACAGCTTGCAAGCCAGGTTACTGCTATCAACAATAATGTTATTTTAAATTTTTGCTTATTCACCCTGTACCCCCGAAGAATCCTGTTTTTATTTTTGCAGCGATGCGGTTACTTCCCGAGCTTTGTATTCATCTGCTCAATCATTTTTTTCGCCAGCTTTTGTGACGCCCTTTCAATGGCCTGGCTTCCTCCCGTTATTTCAGAAATGTGGCGGGCCACGCCACTTTCACGTCCTGAAGCCAGCACGAGACCGTCTTTCACGCGAAAAGCGGTTGCGGTGATGTCAGCCCCATAGGTGCCGACGTTGCTGCCCGTGTCGATTGGGTCGCGCCGGGCGATGATTTTCCCTGTTACGATGATATCCGCGCCAACATCTTTGCCCAGCTCAAGGGTGGCCTGTTTTGCAATGTCCAGCACACCATAGGCTTCCGATACCTTGATTTTGTCTGACACACTGGCGATGTCAATCACATCAAACCCGGTATTCAAGAACTCTTCTTTGAGGATGGTTTCGCCCACCGAAAAGTCGAAACGTTGGTGTTGGATGTCAGTTTGCCTTTCAACCCCCGTCTCGTGGGCAATAACGCCAGTAAAGGGAGTTACAACGGCGGCGTGCCTGCTGTACCGGCTCCACCAGTAGGTGAAGATTTTATCCCCGATATTTTGTTCGGCAATCATGAACATTACCTTCGGCCGATCTTCCGCCGTAGCCATCCGAGGCGCGAGTAAAAGCAATATGAGTAAAAAAGGAATGGATATTCGGGTGGTAATGTTGTTGAGATTTCGCATTTTAGGCAGGCCTTCTTCTTTTTTAAAGTATAAATACAGCATAGCGCTGCTTTCAGGCTGTTGAAAATCTCATTTTCAACAGCCTGTGTGCGGTACACGGATGTGCGGGTTGAAAAAGCCCATGGAAGGCTTTTTCAACAACCTGTTAAAGCACCGGCGCCTGCATCCTATGTGAACAATCCCGCAGCAAGATACCATCCCGGATAGAGGGCGCTGGAATCCGATTGCAGTACCGGGATTCCACTGTCATGGCAATAAATAATACAGAGGGATTTCTTTGGCTATTTTTATATGGTTGTATACCATTATTTATATTATGCGCGCAAGTAGTGGTTAGCGTATATCCAGGGCAATCGCATTAAAAACCTCTTGACATAGGAGTGAAAACAATGGCTTTTGTCATCCTTTTGGACTATTGCCATGGAACGACACCCCACCGCCT
>JAGVME010000070.1 GCA_020053945.1 Gammaproteobacteria bacterium | reverse complement strand
TGGGCGTGATGGGCAGCAGCAATGAAGTAGCCCTGGGCGTGCAGACTGGATTTCGTTTTTAGTTTCCCACCACCCTGCCCGCATGGAGGCGGCAGGGATTTTTTATAAACCAATCTAACCATATAATATTAAAAGATATAATATTAATTTTCATCCGCCACAATTCCGTTTTTTGGGGGTTTTCATGATATAGTACCAAGGGTTATTTTTGCTTTATTGAACTTGGTATATCAGTGAAATCCGAATCTTATACTGCACGGCTTGCTCCTGATCAATCCCTTGATCAATTAAGGACTCAGCCTTTGGCCGACCGGATGCGGCCCACGCGCCTCGAGGATTTTGCGGGTCAGTCCCACATGCTTGGCGCCGGTAAACCACTGCGCCTTGCAATCGCTTCTGACAAATTGCATTCCATGGTCCTGTGGGGACCACCCGGCACAGGCAAGACCACCTTGGCGCGCATGATTGCGCAACATGCACAAGCCCAGTTTCTCAGTGTATCAGCGGTGCTTGCAGGCGTTAAAGAAATCCGTAGCGCCGTGGACAAGGCACAGCAGGCGCGCGCCGAACAAGCCCAGGGCACAGTATTGTTTGTGGATGAAGTGCACCGTTTCAATAAATCCCAGCAAGACGCTTTTCTCCCTTTTGTGGAAGACGGCACATTTATTTTTATTGGCGCTACCACGGAAAATCCCTCGTTTGAACTGAACAACGCCTTGTTGTCGCGCACCCGTGTCTATGTGTTAAAAAGTTTACAGCCTGCTGACATCCGCCAGATTATCGACCGCGCCTTAACTGATGCGGTGCAGGGTTTGGGACATCGCACGCTTGACGTGCCAGACACCGTGCGCGACCGAATCGCCGAAGCCGCAGACGGTGATGCACGCCGCGCCCTGAATTTTCTGGAAATGGCCACTGATCTGGCACATGCCGAAAATGGCCGGGAAATAGTGACGGAAGCATTATTGAATGACGTACTGTCCGGCGGCGTGCGGCGCTTTGACAAAGGCGGCGAATATTTTTACGACCAGATCTCGGCGCTGCATAAATCCGTGCGCGGCTCCAATCCTGATGCCGCATTATATTGGCTGGCGCGTATGCTGGATGGCGGCTGTGATCCACTGTATCTGGCGCGGCGCATTGCGCGCATGGCCAGCGAAGACATTGGCAATGCTGACCCCCGCGCCCTGCCACTGGCGTTGAATGCCTGGGATGTGCAGGAACGGCTTGGCAGCCCTGAAGGTGAACTGGCGCTAGCGCAAGCCGTGGTGTACCTGGCCTGCGCCGCCAAGAGTAATGCCGTCTACACCGCATTTGGCGCAGCGATGAAAGATGCGCGTACGCTAGGCACATTGGATGTGCCCTTACACCTGCGCAATGCGCCGACACGCTTGATGAAAGAACTGGATTACGGTAAAGATTACCGCTATGCGCATGACGAAGACCAGGCCTATGCCGCCGGTGAAAAATACTTTCCTGATGAAATGGGCGATAAAAGGTACTATTATCCGGTGCAACGTGGCCTCGAAATAAAAATTGCGGAAAAACTTGCGCGCTTGCGCGCGTTGGATAAATCAAAAAAATGAAACCCTATATTTTAGCGCCTATTACAGCATGTACTGTCATCTCGAACGAAGTGAGAGATCTTACCCCCCCACATTTCCATAAATTCCCAGGTGTACATTGAAACAAGTATTGGCAATTGCAGCGGGTGGCGCACTGGGGTCAGTGTTGCGTTTCTGGATGTCAGGTTGGGTAGCGGGCATGCTGGGGCGTGGTTTTCCCTACGGCACCTTGCTGGTCAATGTATCGGGGTCGCTGCTCATGGGATTCCTGTATGTTGTGTTGATCGATAAATTTAACGCCAGTGCCGAATGGCGCGCGCTTTTGTTGATTGGCCTGCTCGGTGGCTTCACTACATTTTCCAGTTTTTCCATGGAAACTTTTAATCTCATCGAAGCCGGAGAAATCCTTAAGGCGCTTGGGAATGTCATATTGAGCGTCTCCGTATGCCTGGCCGCCACCTGGCTGGGCGTGGCTGTGGGCCGGCAAATATAAGACGGATCATAATTTGATTAAAATGGAGGGCGGGTTGAAAACCCACCAAGCGTTGCATAGCAACACAACACCGATAAGCGAGAGATGAATGCTGGATCCAAAATTATTACGTAGTGGGCTTGAAGAAACCGCCCGCCAATTATTGCGGCGTGGCGTAACGCTGGACACGCAAAAAATCACAGCACTGGAAAACCAACGCAAAACATTGCAAGTGTTGACGCAAACTTTGCAAAGCGAGCGTAACAGCAGCGCCAAGGCCATTGGCAAGGCCAAGGCCACCGGTGAAGATGCTGCGCCGTTATTGGCCGCCGTTGCTGATTTAGGTGATCGCCTGAAAACGGCTGAAACACAACTTGAACAAGTGCAAAATGGGTTCACGGCACTGCTGCTCAACATTCCGAATATTCCCCATGCCAGCGTGCCCAACGGCAAAGATGAAAACGCCAACGTAGAAATACGCCGCTGGGGTGAGCCGCGCCGCATGGACTTCATACCGAAAGATCATGTTGATCTGGGTGCAGGCAATGGTTTGCTGGATTTTGAAACCGCCGCCAAAATCACGGGCGCGCGCTTTGCGGTGATATATGGGCCGCTGGCACGGTTGCACCGTGCCTTGATTCAGTTCATGCTTGATTTGCATACGGGGCAGCACGGCTATGTAGAGACATGGGTACCTTACATAGTTAATGCTGAGAGTCTGCGCGGCACCGGACAACTCCCAAAATTTGAGGAAGACCTGTTTGCCTTGAAAGGTGAGCAAGGCTACTACCTCATCCCCACCGCTGAAGTGCCAGTCACTAACCTCGTGCGCGATGTGATTGTTGAAGCGGCTGCCATGCCACTGAAATATGTATGCCATACGCCCTGCTTCCGCAGTGAAGCCGGATCCTATGGTAAAGACACGCGCGGCATGATACGCCAGCACCAATTTGAAAAGGTGGAGCTGGTGCAAATTGTACGCCCGGAAGACTCTTATGCGGCACATGAAGCGTTAACCTCACACGCTGAAGCCGTATTGCAGAAACTGGGCTTACCCTACCGCGTCATGGCGCTGTGCAGTGGCGACATGGGCTTTGCCTCTGCCAAGACTTATGACCTGGAAGTGTGGTTGCCCGGGCAGGGAAAATACCGCGAGATTTCCTCGTGCAGTAATTTTGAAGACTTTCAGGCGCGCCGCTTGCAGGCGCGCTGGCGCAATCCCGCAACGAATAAACCGGAGTTAGTGCATACCTTGAATGGTTCAGGGTTGGCGGTGGGACGCACCTTGGTAGCCATTATGGAAAATTACCAGGACGCACACGGCAATATCCAAATCCCCGATGCATTACAGCCCTATATGGGTGGAGTCAACGTCATCCACCCACCCAAGGTTGCATAACGTGGACTTTCTGCCGGTATCGCTGGATATTAAAGCCCAGTCCTGTCTTGTGGTAGGTGGCGGCGAAATTGCGGCGCGCAAAGTAGGTATGTTATTACGGGCAGGCGCGCAGGTGAAAGTAGTGTCACCCACCCTCAATGAGACACTTTCTGAATTAAATGCAGCAGGAAAAATCCAGCATCAATCCGCTGAATTTCAGGAAAGTGATTTGCAGGGAATGATGCTCGTGATTGCCGCCACGGACAATGCTGTGATTAACCAGCAAGTTTCAGATTTGGCGAGGCGGCGCACTATGCTGGTTAATGTAGTAGATCAACCCATGCTGTGCAATTTTATTTTGCCTTCGATTATTGACCGCTCGCCGGTAATGGTGGCGGTGTCTACCGGGGGTGCATCGCCCGTTCTGGCGCGCCTGTTGCGTGCCCGGTTGGAAACATTGATTCCCGCCTCGTATGGCCGTCTCGCCGACCTTGGTGCACGTTTTCGTGAGCTAGTAAAACAGCGCTTGCCCAACACCACACAACGCCGCCGTTTCTGGGAGCAGATACTCCAAGGGCCTGTCGCCGAAATGGTGTATGCGGGGCGTGATGACGAGGCCAACACGGCGCTGCAATCCGCTTTGCAAGAGGCCGCTAACCCCCAAATACTGTCGCAGGGCGAAGTGTATCTGGTAGGCGCGGGCCCCGGCGATCCTGATTTGCTGACGTTCCGCGCACTGCGCTTGATGCAACAGGCGGACGTGGTGCTGTATGACCGCCTGGTAACACCCGAAATACTTGATCTGGTGCGGCGTGAAGCCGAGCGCATTTATGTCGGGAAAAAGCGTGCGTTTCATGCCGTGCGCCAGGAAGAAATCAATCAACTGCTGGTGCGGCTTGCCAAAGAAGGTAAGCGTGTATTGCGTTTAAAAGGCGGCGATCCTTTTATCTTTGGCCGTGGCGGTGAAGAGATTGAAACGCTGGCGGAAGAAGGCGTGCGGTTCCAGGTGGTGCCCGGCATCACTGCCGCTGCAGGCTGCGCCAGCTATGCGGGCATCCCTTTAACGCACCGTGATTATTCACAATCAGTGGTGTTTTTAACGGGCCACTTAAAAGACGGCTCGGTGAATCTTGATTGGACCCACATCATCCAACCCAAACAAACTGTCGTCATCTACATGGGTTTGGCCGGGCTAGACCAACTATGCAGTGAATTAATCAGCCACGGCATGCCAAGCACCCAAGCCGTGGCCTTAGTAGAACAAGGCACCACACCCCAACAACGTGTACTGGTGGGCACGCTAGCATCTTTGCCTGGCATAGTCGCCACTGCTGAAGTGCGTGCGCCCACCCTGTTAATTATCGGTGATGTAGTTAAGTTGCGTGATAAATTAGCGTGGTTTGAGGGGCAACGCTGATTTTATAATGCGTATGTTACTTTAATTTTTCCGCAATTTTGTTGATTCCCGCTTGCGCGCAAGCTTCATCCTTATCACCACCCGGCGCCTCTTACTAGCACAAAATACAACACCTCCTTTAATCAGGCGACATCCTCTTGCCCCAAATCCATTTGTTTGGCTGGAAGATCGCCAGGTAGCGTACGCCTGGATAAATGACAAGCGGCTCCAGTGTACGTCACCGTACAGACGCATTCCGTCCAACCCCTTAATGTCTAAACACCCAATAAAATCACTGAACAAGCAGAATTTTTAATCATTATTATGCACCATCAAAACCTGTCGGGTTCAAAGAGGTGGCTTTCATAAGGAGAACGAGATGAGCAAAGAAAAAACAAAAACTGATTCAAAAAAAACCAATCCGAAAAAAATTGCCCTACCTCAGGGGGAAGTGCAGAGGGGCGCCGGTGGCGAACTGCATCAAACTGGAGAAGGCACGCAACATTCTGTTCTTACCACCAATCAGGGCGTTGCGCTGTCAGATAATCAAAATTCATTGCGCGCCAATCCCCGCGGGCCGACACTGCTGGAAGATTTCATCCTCCGCGAAAAAATTACCCATTTCGACCATGAGCGCATTCCCGAGCGCATCGTGCATGCCCGGGCCACAGGCGTACATGGTTTTTTCGAACTGACCGCGTCTTTGAAGCAATACACCACGGCGCGGATACTCACTGAAATCGGTGAAAAGACGCCGGTATTTACGCGCATATCGACTGTCGCCGGGGGCGCAGGCTCTGTAGATACACCGCGCGACGTCCGCGGTTTTGCCGTCAAATTTTACACTAAAGAAGGTAACTGGGATTTAGTGGGTAACAACATACCGGTTTTCTTCATTCAGGATGCCATTAAATTCCCAGACCTTATCCATGCCGTAAAAATGGAACCGGATCGCGGTTTTCCGCAGTCTGCTACGGCACATGACACATTCTGGGATTTCATTTCACTCACCCCCGAATCCATGCATATGGTGATGTGGATCATGTCTGACCGTACCCTGCCCCGTTCATTGCGCATGATTGAAGGTTTTGGCGTGCATAGTTTCCGCCTTATTAACAAGGCAGGCGAATCGACTTTCGTTAAATTCCATTGGCGCCCCAAACTGGGCTTACAGTCCACCCTATGGGATGAGACCGTCAAGATTGCGGGGGCTGACCCCGATTTTCATCGCCGTGAGATGTTTGAGGCGGTCCAAGCGGGGAATTTTCCGGAGTGGGAATTCGCTGTTCAACTATTTACACAAGAGGATGCTGACGCCTTTCCCTTTGATCACCTTGACCCTACAAAACTGATTCCCGAAGAACTGGTGCCTTTACGGGTGATTGGGCGTATGGTGCTGGATCGCTGGCCCAACAATTTCTTTGCCGAAACTGAACAAGTTGCTTATTGCCCTGCGAATGTGGTTCCCGGCATTGATTTTTCGAATGATCCATTGTTGCAGGGCCGATTATTTTCTTATCTCGACACACAACTGTCGCGCTTGGGTTCGGCTAATTTTCACCAGATCCCCATCAACGCACCGAAATGTCCCTTTGCAAACCATCAACGGGATGGGCATATGCAAATGGCACAACCTACAGGTCGTGTGGCGTATGAACCTAACTCATTATCTCAAGATTCACCGCGTGAAACACCGACAAAAGGTTTTCGTAGCGCCGCCGTGCCGGAAATGGGGGAAAAAAGCCGCATCCGTGCCGAGAGCTTCGCCGACCATTACAGCCAAGCGCGGCAATTTTACTTGAGCCAAACGGCCTATGAGCAGGCGCACATCGCCTCGGCGTTAGTGTTTGAACTGTCCAAAGTTGAACATGTGCATATACGCGAAACCATGGTAGGCCATTTACGCCATATCGAGGAAGACCTGGCTTGCCGTGTCGCCATGGGTCTTGGGCTGGCAAAAATCCCCACCGCTCCGATACCGGCAGCCCCCGTCCAGGACCTGCCCCCTTCCCCCGCGTTGCAACTTATAGGGAAAATGAAAAACATCCTGATGGGACGCTGTATCGGAATTTTGATCGCCGATGGTTCCGACGGCACTGTCATTAATAGAATCAAAAAAGCTGCGATGGATGAAGGCGCGTCGGTCAAAATCATTGCGCCTAAAGTGGGTGGCGCCAAACTTGCCGATGGTTCCCTATTGGCCGCAGACGGTCAACTGGCCGGAACACCTTCTGTTTTATTTGATGCAGTGGCAGTGCTCCTCTCAGGCGACGGTGCGAAAACCTTATGTATGGAAAGCGCGGCGATTGATTTTGTGCGTGATGCTTTTGGTCATCTTAAAGCGATTGGATTTGACAAAGGTGGCGCGGCGCTCTTGCAAGCGGCGAATATCGGGCAAGATGCAGGCGTGGTGGATGTCAATAAGAAGGATGCGTTTATCGCAGCCGCAAAAACACGCCAATGGGAGCGGGAAAAATCGGTTCGCATGCTGGCATAGCTACTATGTAATTTAAGCGGCACAGCAGGTATAAGAACGTGCAAGTGACAAATATCTCCTCACTACTTGGTAAGTGGCCATGTATTTAATACAAATCTTTCTGCCTCTGTATAGCAATAACGGGAAAAAATTTCCTAAAAAAACCTATGCGGAAATTCGCGACACGCTGCTGGAGCGCTATGGAGGGTTAACCGTTTATGCCCGCGTGCCTGTCAGTGGCCTATGGAAGAAAAACTCCCAGGAGACGGTGCATGACGAAATACTTATTTTCGAAATAATGGCCCGTAAACTGGCCACGACATGGTGGCGGCGATATCGCGTGGCGCTGGAAAAAATATTTTCGCAACAAACTCTGGTAGTGCGCGCACACCCGATTCATCTGTTATAGGAGTGGCTTGCCACCACCCCCTCGGACAGGCGAGGATGCCGTGACGTTACCCATTGCGATGCAGCGTAAGACCGTCAGTGCAGGGAATGTAGGGACATGCCAGCAATCCAGCGACAGAAGCGTGTCTGCGAAATACCACCCCGAAATGGAACCAAGCCCCCTAAATGTCCCCTTCCCGGAAAAATGCATGGAACTTTTGATGTGTTCATACACCTAATGCGAGGTATGCCACGCCTGAATTGAAAGGGAGGGATCCCGAGGAATATGCAGGGGCCAACCCACCGCCACTTCAACTTGGGCGACAACGGCAAAATACTGATATAAATCTAAAGGATGGGTCAATGGGGTTGGAAAGTGTTGGTTCGTGGTGGATGTGGTTAGGTTTTATCATTTTTGTGTTGATAATGCTCGCCGTCGATCTGTTCATGTTGGGTGGAAAAACGGTACGCAAGGTTTCTTTCAAGGAAGCATTTATCTGGTCGGGTGTATGGGTTTCATTGGCGCTGCTCTTCAACGCCCTATTGTGGTGGTATCTGGATGGGCAGATGGGGCGGGAAATCGCTAATGCGAAAGCCGTGGAATTTTTTACGGGTTATCTTATTGAAAAATCTCTTGCCGTAGATAACATTTTTGTTTTTCTGATGATTTTCACTTACTTTGCTGTGCCCCCCGAGTACCAGCGGCGTGTCTTATTATATGGGGTGTTAGGCGCCATCGTCATGCGGGCTGTGATGATTCTGGCGGGCTCTGCACTTATTGCCCAATTTCACTGGGTACTGTATATTTTTGGCCTTTTTCTGCTGGTTACCGGCATTAAAATGTTCTATTTTGCTGATAAAAAGCCTGATCTTGAACAGAATCCACTGCTGCGCTGGATGCGCGGACATATGAAAGTCACGGATGAATATCACGCCGAAAAATTCTTTGTGATAAAAGACAGTGTGCGTTACGCGACACCAATGTTTCTTGTATTGGTCTTGATTGAGTTTTCTGATCTGGTATTTGCGGTTGACAGCATACCCGCCATATTTGCCATAACTACGGATCCGTTCATTGTCTTCACCTCAAATATTTTTGCCATTCTAGGGTTGCGGGCGATGTATTTTCTGCTTGCGGATGTTGCCGACCGGTTTCACCTGCTCAAATATGGTTTGGCCCTGGTGTTGGTCTTTATCGGCACAAAAATGCTGATTGTGGATCTTTATAAGATTCCGGTTATGCTGGCGTTGGGCGTGGTAGCCGCTATTCTGGTAGTGTCGGTAATATTGAGTCTTATGACTACCCGGCCGGGTGTTTCACCCAAAAGCACTTAATGTAGCCTTCTTATCCGCGGTACTACCCAGCATTAATATCAGGGTTGATATCTAATAAGGCACTTGCTGAAGTCATACTCCGTGTCCACTGTGCTGGACATGGATGTACGAATGCCGTGGGCGCAGACTGCGCGGGAGCGGCCGCTTTTTCGCGCCCATTCATATAAGAGCGCACTCCTTGCCGCGTGCCTTAGTCGAATTTTTAGAAGTGCCTTATAAGATAATGGGTGATTCGATTGGGTCATCAGCAGTCTGGCTATAGAGTCCTTAAAAACCCCCTCAAAACCCAAACATATGATCCAGGCTAAACGCCTTTTCGCCATTGAGTAGTCCGTGATACCCAAACAAACGGCAGGTGGCGTCGCGGATCATCACGTACGCGCCTTCGCTGCCGGCGCGCCCGCGTGACTCGGCGTCAAACATTTCACTGTAGCGCCATAGCAGCGAACCATTGCAGGCGATGCGAATGCTGCGCTGCGCGATTTCCGTGCCGGTTTTGTCGTAGAGGATAAGTGTGGTGGTGGAATGCGGGTGCCAGGTGAGTGACGAAGGGTAGATCAAATGGCATAAGGTGTCGAGCGGTTCTGTGCCGAGACGCAGGAACAGGCGCGTGCTGAGGCCGGGCGGTGCGCCGATGTAAGATTGTGGCTCGTCTTTGTAGGTGATGGGGATGTTGTAGATGTGTGCGCCAAAGCTGGTTTCGGCGCTATGTCCACTGGCTTTGTGTTCGTAGCGGAACAGGCCGTGCAGCCAGCCATCGGCTGCACCGCCGTCGCTGAAGTCGTAGCTTAATATCGCATGGCCATAGCCGCTGGAAAAGCTGCCGCCGACTTTGGTGAGCAGGGTTTCAAAATCCACGGCGATACTCTCATTGTGCTGAATGCGGCCAAAACGATAGGTGGTAATCTCTTCGCCCGATGCATCAAACAAGGTCATGGCAAGGGGTAATTCACTTTGGCCACGTGCCATGGGTGTGGGCATGGCGATACTGCGCCAGCGGTCGAGCGGCAATATCGGCGCGGGCAGCATGTAACCTTTGCCGGTGAGTTTGGTGATGTCGCCCAGGCGTGGGTCGGGGTTTAAATCAGTGCGCTCGACGTTGGCGTGAGCGATGCGGCGACGGCCATTTTTATTGATCACTTCATAGCGTGGCCGCACAAAATATTTTCCGGCGTGGATTTCAAGTTGCTCAGGCCAGCGCGCATTGGGCAACAGGCTGGCGACATCCAGGGCGTGGGTGGCAAACGGCGCAATTTCGGCATCGGTGAACCAGGCAACATCGTCGGAACCCATCTTGTTAATGCCCACGCCACCGCGTGGAATGGCGACAGGCGTGCTGTTTTGTATCCACAATATGACGCGTTCATCGTCTTGCGGCGCGGGCAGGCCCGCGTAAAAATCGGCGGGCCAGGCGTTGGCGTCGTGCGTGCATGACAACTCCGTATCCGCATCACCATAAGTATCAAGCGCGTATTTTACGACGTCGTGGCCGGCCACATGCTGCGCATGGATGAACAACGAGCCAGTGAATTCCGGCAAGTTGAAACGTGCGCGGATTTCTTTGCTGTCAATGCGATAAGTACTGGCGGCTTGGGGCAAGGTTTCCTGCCATTGCGCCAGTATTTTTCCATGTTGACCAAACAAGCTGAGCCACAATACTACCGGTACTTTTGCGCCATAGCCGTGCCAGTAATTGCAGGAGGCGACGGTGGTATGCTGGCCACCCGCGTCGCGGAACAAGGCGAAGTTGGTGGCGAAATTAAGCGTGTCGAGATAATTGCGCGGGTTGGTGAGCATCTCGTCGGGCAAGCGCATGTCATCGAGCGTAACGATGTTTACGCCGCGCGGAATCAGATGGCGAATCTGCATGAGCATGCGTTCGGTATCGAACGCGGCAACGAATAAAGTGGTTGCGTTGCATGCGTGCAATTCTGTCACGGGTTGTGTCATACGCCCCAGCACACTGCGGCCGCCATTATCACTGAACAGGGATTCAATACGTTGCACGTAGATGTGTTTAATATCCCACGCGCCGATGTCATATAGCTCGGCCATGTTGGCGAGGGTGTCGCGCGGGTCATAAATGGCGACCGGGCCAGCCGCAGCTACTGTGTTGATCAGCGCCTTGGCTTTTTCCGCCGCCAGTGGATGCACAAGCGCCTTGTAGAGGCTGTTGCCACCTTTGATGTTGCTGAAAGTGTCGATTTTGAGTGGCATGCGCGGTTCCTTTTACCCTGTTTGCAGCATTATAACCCGATGCGCTGGCGAATGGCTTGCGCGATCATATCGGCGGCATTCAGCGGTGGATAGTGCCAGGTGTCAAATGTGCCGTCGAGCGGTTTGGCGTAGCCCAGCGCATACAACCGCTGGTGCAGATGTTTGTGTTTGGGCGCGGTATTGTCGGACGGGGCGAATATGTATACAGGCCGTCCGGTGGCGCAGGCTTCGGAACACATGGAAGTGGAATCGCCAGTGACGACCATCACATCACTCAAACCTAAAAAAGCAAAAAAGGGATTTTCCGAATTGTCACGCGTCCACAGATGCGTATAGGCGGGTACGCCTGGGGTGGATGCGAGGGTAGCGACCAATGCGTCACTTGCAGCAGCACCCGTGCGGCGGCTGGTGGTGACCAGCAACGACCCACCGCTGTCACGCGCCATCTGAGAAATGTGCTGGCCAAGCAGCGTGGCTGCGGCAGCGTCAAATACCTGCTTACCCGCCGTGCCCCCCACCAGCACGCCAATGTGGGGGTGCGGCAAATGCGCCAACCGTTCGCGCCATTGGTTGGCGTCCTGAGTGAGCCGCGCTGCCGTGACGCGATGCGGCGCGCCGAGGGTGTGAATGATAGTGGGCTGCGGCGGTACCTGATCGTGTTCGGGCACGGCAAGCAGATCAAGCTCGCCGACGGGGCTGCCCGGCCACATGATATGCGTCAAAAAAGTACGTCCGTAGTTGGCGCGTTTAATATATCGCGCGATCGGCACGGTGCGTCGGCCAGCGGCAATCACCAGATCCGGCCAGGGGGGGGTGATGCCATCACGGTACGCATCCTGCACCCCCAGAAAAGAAGCGCCGCGTATCAGGTTGGGTAGCCGTCCCCAGCGGGTATATTCCAGGCGCTTTATTTCAAACGGGAATCCCAATGCTTCGGCGACACCGATGGCCTGGTTGGCATTGCCGGTGCGGTCGTCGGCCAATACCCAGATGCGGGGGGGTGAGGTTGAATTAAGCATGGGGTGGTCAGGTTAATGGGGTGGAAATGACAGTCTGATTATAGAAGGACTCTTTATTTTCCATCTGAACATTCTCCAATTATAGTCATAAGTTTCGCCAACGCCCCGCGATTTTGCTCTACTAGTAGTCGGCTTTTTTCGCCCGTAGCGCGGCGCAAAGTGTCGTTTTGCAGCAAGGTGATCACCGCTGTCGCCAATTCTGCGGCGTTGCCTACCTGACGTGCCGCGTCTGCCTGCAGCAGCATACGGCTGATGTCAGAAAAGTTGAAAGTGTGTGGGCCAGTAATCACGGGGATGCCCAGCGCGGCGGGTTCCAGCAGGTTGTGGCCGCCGTGAGCGATCAGGCTGCCACCGACGAACGCGACATCCGACGCCGCATAAAACAACATCAACTCGCCCATGCTATCGCCAATAAAAATGGTCGCTTCCGGCATCCTGCCTCTGGCGACACTGGTGCGTCCATGCACGGCGGTCGCTTCCGGCATCCTAGCGCCCTCGGTTTTTTGTTCGCTGCGCAGCACGATGTTATAACCCTGTTTACGGCATAGCGCCGCTACTTTGGCGAAACGTTCCGGGTGACGCGGCACCAATATCAATAACGCGTCAGGCAGGGCGAGGCGTACCGCTGCAAATGCGGTGAGTACCTGCTCATCCTCGCTGCCCGTCGAATCGGCATGGGTGCTCGCGGCAATCCACACCGGGCGGTGCATGCCCCAGGATTGGCGTAACGCGGCGGCGCGCTGCTGTAAATCAGCCGCAGGCGCAATATCAAATTTGATATTGCCAGTAACACGTACCCGCGCCGAATCCGCGCCCAAAGCAATAAAGCGTTGCGCATCGGCGTGTGCCTGCGCGGCGATCACTGTGATATTCCGCAACGCCTCACGGGTGAGTCCGGCAACGCGTTGATAACCGGCGGCGGAACGCGCCGAGAGCCGGGCATTAGCCACTATCACCGGAATGCCGTGCTGCTGGCAACCATGAATGAGATTGGGCCACAATTCCGTTTCCATGATAATCGCCATGCGCAGCCCGCCCTGCCTGCCGGCCCCGATGCGCCGCAAAAAACGCCGCACCGCGCCGGGCAGGTCATACGGCGCGTACACATGAAACACTGTGTCACCCAACGCCGCACGCACCCGCGCCGAACCAGTCGGCGTGGTGGTGGTCACCACCAACGTCATGTGAGGATATTGCTGCTGCAGTGCCTTGATCAATGGCAGCGCCGCTTGCACCTCA
The DNA here is from genome assembly GCA_020053945.1 of Gammaproteobacteria bacterium. Classification (GTDB taxonomy): domain Bacteria; phylum Pseudomonadota; class Gammaproteobacteria; family Ga007554. The sequence goes on along the minus strand of JAGVME010000070.1, from coordinate 2,187 downwards.
CCCACCGATACTGCGTGTATCCACAGGGTTTCGTTGTCAGGTGTACCCGGCCGCTTCCGGCTTCCTGCCTCTAGCGGCACTTGCGCCGGGCAGGATGCCCAAGTGCGGTGAGCGCAGGGATGCGCAAGAACCGCCACATCCATGTGCGGCGGCCGCTCTTGCGCGTCCTGCGCTCGCGGCACTTGTGCATCCCTGCACGGCGCAAAAAAACCGAATCGTTCGGGCCAGCGTCGCCAATACGCAGGCGCGCCTAATCCACGCCACGCCAAGCGCAACAGCACCAGCGGCGTAAGCAAATACAAAATGAACGTGTAAAGCAATCTTGGCAAGGTTGGTTAAATATCGTGTGGGGTAAGGTTTCCTGCCATTTCATTTCCCCCCGCATAAATATAAGGAAAATTTTTAAAATTCCCCATCTTCATTTGGGATGACAATCATTGACATGGCAGTTAGAACCAAGAAACGTATTTTAGTGCGCAACGCGGTAATAAGTCACCTTTTGACCCGGCAATAATACCTTATCACCACCACCCCAGGCACGATAATCTGCATATCGCTCCACACGGGGCACCCTCCCTTCCGGCAAGGATGCCGCATTAGCCAAGGATGGTTGTTTTTTTGATGCGAAAGGAAGAAAACGTTTTATTTTTGGTACTAATTAATTATAAAGAGGACGATGACATGTATAGCATAGGCAAAATAGGCAAAGTAACTTTCAATACCCTCCTGCTTACCGTATGTTTTATGGCGTTCGGCGTTGCCACCGCCGGGGGGCGCGGAACCACCACACCTCTGGTGCCCACTATTGTGAAAACCGCCGTGGATGTACAGGAACAAGTTATCATCATCACAGGGCGCAATTTCGGTGTGGCATCTCCCACCGTGACCCTGGCTGATCAGAGGTTAGATGTGAAGCATTTTTCAGAGCGTGAAATTGTCGCCAACCTGCCGAGTAGCGTTATGGCGGCCACTTACGGTGTTGTTGTAACCACCCATGGTCAAGGCCGGGCCACTTCTAACCTCTTCAGCGCTACGCTGCCTGATATTGGCAAAAAATAGCTGTGGCGGACAAACATTTTTTTATTTGCCCACGCGTCCACATGAGCGTGGCGCATGATAGAGAACAGGTATTGCGATGATAGATCTTCCGTGTTTTTACCGCGTGCGCGCAACAAAACGTGCGCACGCCGCGCCCCGACTTACGCTCATGCCAGCCACCGGAAGGCTTGTGCTTCCCGCAGCGCTTATGTATCCGTATTGAACGTCCACCTTAGGCTCCTGCCTATTAACATGACACTTACGCATCCATGCGTAGCGCACACCGTTCGGTGGCGGGCACGCCAAGTTTTGCCAGGATCTGATCCATCAAACACCAGCGGGTAATGCCACTTTGCAACAAGTTCGCGCCGACAAAAACCGTAAACCACAGCCAGTTCACACTATGAAATACTGGGCTGGCTTCCACGCCTAATGCCAGCGATAACAGAATAAATGTTCCAGCCAGAATGCGTACAATGCGGTTAATTGTCATGCGATGCCTCTAAAATATTAGTAAATTACCATAATCTAATGTATCATATAATCGACGGTTTTTCAAGGATGAAAAGCATCATTGAACGTGCGCATACTCCTCCTATATTCCTTTTCCGTTCGATTTTGCCTCGCGCAAACGGGCCTATTTTGGGTGTGCTATTTCCAGGAGGAGAAAGCTTATCCGAGAATCCTCAGTTGAAGTGATCATGACCGCCCTTGCAAAGGTTACCCTCCTGTTGCAGTCCCATTTACGCTAAACTACGGGCCATGTATACACTGTGCCCATCCTGCAGAACGTTATTTGGAATTAATGCACAACAACTTGCCGCCGCTCAAGGGCGGGTGCGTTGCGGTGTGTGCCGCGCGGCGTTCAGCGCATTGGATAATTTATCCGAACAGCCCGATGATCTGCTGTCGCTACCCGTCATGCGTCCGCAGGAGGCACAAAAATCCCCACGCGACGCGCCTAGCGCCCCCGAAGAAGTCGTGGGTATTCGCGAAGCCCGCCGGGAACAGGCCCCTGCCCCCACCAAACAAGAGCCTGATATTATTAATGCGCCGCCCATGGATGGGCTAGTGCCGCGGGCGCAGGATGCGCAGGAGCGGCCGCCACCCATGGAGGGGCCAGTGCCGCAAGCGCAGGACGCGCAGGAG
>JAGVME010000020.1 GCA_020053945.1 Gammaproteobacteria bacterium | reverse complement strand
TCACCATCGTATTGAGGCCTTCTTTTTTTAGATTTTCCAATACTTGATATCCATCCATGACTGGCATAGTCAAATCCAGGAACATCACATGTGCCTTGCCGGCGTGATAGGCCTCAAGAGCCTCCATGCCATTAGTTGCCTGGGTGATGTCCACGTTCCATTCGGCAGGCAAGGCTTTAATCATCATTTTTCGGGAAAGGGCTGAGTCATCAACAACAGTAACGGGCGTCGACATGGGGTCTGTAAATCCCTCGTAATTTGAGCATACAAATGTCCTTTATCACCGCTTAGCGGCAGATGAAGGTGAAGCTTGAATATTTTTGTTGAGATGTAATTGATGGGTTAATCATGCCGTAATGACAGTAAAACCGCAACAACCATCCCCAAGGCCGCCGGCATGGTTAGCCTTTGGCCGCATCCCCCTCCGTGGCTACCCTTATAGGTTTCCCAGAGGTCTCCGGTTTTTCAATGGATCCGTTTATATAGAACTAAAGTAACGCTCCCGCCGGCCGATATTTGTGGGGAAGAGGGAGCGGTATTCAATACTTTCACTGATCCCACTTTAAGCATCACTGTTGGGCGTGGATTTAATTGTAAAGTTAGATAAAGCTTTTTAACAGGGGATAAAATTGATATGAAGAAGATTTCGTTGCACGTGCTGGGCGCGGGACTGTTGCTGTTTTCCACCCTGGGGTATACGGCCGATTTACGTTTTGCGGTCAATGCGCCACGCGGATCTTATAGAGGCGCAAAAATGGGAAGCCTTGACCGCCCATATGAGTAAATCGGTGGGCAAATCCATCGAATTGGTGGCGTTGCCGCCGTCCAAGTTGGATGATGCGGTTGAGAAGGGTGAGGTGGATTTCGTATTGGTTAATCCCGCCACTGCAGTCATTATAACGGAAAAATTTGGCGCCAAAACATTGGCTACCATGAGCGCCAAAGGCAGCCCAAAATTCGCGGGCGTGATTATTTCCAAGAAAGGCAGCGGCCTTCACAAAGCGGCTGACCTCAAAGGCAAGAGTGTGCTTGCTTTTCAAGCCGGTGTATCCGCCGGCGCGTGGGTGTTCCAGACCTACCACATGATGCAAAAAGGTATTAATGGGTCTGATTTTTCCTCCTTTACCGACTCCAAAAAACAGGATGATATCCCTCTTGCGGTGAAAGCCGGCGTGGTGGATGTAGGCTTCATAAGAAGCGGATTGTTGGAGTCCATGCAAAAAGAGGGCAAACTTGCCATTGATGATTTTATTATTGTCGATGAAAAGAAAGATGAATTGCCGTTTGTGCACAGTACGGTTCTTTATCCCGAATGGTTCATGGTAGCCACCAAAAAAATGCCTGATGACATGGCTGATAAAATCAAAAAAACGGTATTGAGCCTAAAAGCCAGTGATGAGGCGGCAAAGAGCGCGGAGATCGATGGGTTCGTCGAAGCAATCAGCTTGGATGGGATGAAGGCCGCATTAAAAGCCCTGAAAGTCGCGCCGTATGCTGGCTAAGTTGGGGTATGGATAGTGGATGTGGCTGAGAGGATGTATCGGTTCAACAAGAGAACAGTTTATGCTAAATGTCGATAAAAAACCGAATGCCCCGGGCATTAATCTTGATGTAGCCGGTAAGTTTACCGCCTACATCTGCTTAGGATTAGCGGTACTTTTCACCCTGAGCGCATTCATAATACTCGGGCAACAGAAGACGGCCCTGGAAGGCTTGCTGGATGATTCCCGGACGGTGGTTACGGAGATGTTTACGGCGCAAATCACGGAACGTGAAGCGCGGGAACGGGCGGGGGTGTTGCGGGCGGCAAAATTGCTGGCGCAAATTTCCCCTGAGGCGGTGGCGGGCATGGCATTATCTACCCTTGCTGATTATGTTAAGGTGGTCGCTGAAGATCCTTCCATTTCCTATGCGGCCATCTCCAGTAATACCGGCAAGGAACTGGCGGCCAGCGGCAGCAAGGCCGGATTAAGTGATGACCTGCTCATCCGCCAATCCATCACTTATGAAGGTGCGCAGTTAGGCGCGGTGACCCTGGGCTACAATCGGGCGCCCATCGACGCCTATATCGCGACGGCTGAAAAGCAAAATGCCGAGCGCTTGGGCATCATGGAAGCGGCCTTGCAGTCTTCCGAGCATGATTCCTTGATCAGCATGATTGTGATGCTGGTTGTCATTGCCAGCGTCGTGGCGCTGCTTACCCATTTTCTGTTTAATACCATGGTCGCAAAACGCCTGGTATCCCTGGAAGTCAGGTTTCGCGACATCGCCGAAGGCGAGGCGGATTTACGTAAACGCGTTCCCGTGGAGGGGCATGATTCCATTGATAGGCTGGGCGGCTATTTTAATCAGGTGATGGATAAGGTCCATGGTGTCATCCGCGAGGTAGCCGAATCAGTTGACGCGCTGACTTCCGAATCAAAACGCGCCGGGCGTATCGTTACGCAAACCACGGATGCCGTAAACCAGCAGCGGGAACGCATTGCCCAACTCGCCACCGCGATGACACAAATGTCCGCGAGCGTGCAAGATGTCGCCAAAAGCATGGAAATTGCCGCGCGCGCGTCCGCTGATGCTGACACGGAAACCACCAAAGGTAAAAGCGTTGTGCAACAATCCGTCGCTTCTGTGGAAGAATTGGCCGTAACCATCAACCATACGGCGACTATTTTCCAGGCGCTTGAGAAAGACAGCGAAAGCATCGGTAGCATCCTGGATGTCATAAGGGGTGTCGCCGAACAAACTAATTTGCTGGCATTAAATGCCGCGATCGAAGCCGCCCGCGCTGGCGAGCAGGGCCGGGGATTCGCGGTAGTGGCAGATGAGGTGCGTACCCTTGCCCAGCGGACCCAACAATCCACCCAGGAAATCCGAAACGTCATTGAGCGGGTGCAATCAGGTTCGATGAGCGCGGCCCAGGCCATGTCTCAAGGCCAAGAGAAGGCTAAAGGCACAGTGACGCGGGCTTCCCTGGCGGGTGATTCTTTGCAATTAATCGCTTCGGGCGTCAATACTATTTCCAATATGAATGCCCAGGTAGCCACCGCCGTGGATCAGCAAATGATGGTATTTGAAGATATAAACCGTAACGTAACCGAAATTAGCGGGCTCGCTGAAGGAACAGCGCGTGAAGCGGTGAATGTAGGCGAGGTCAGCGGAAGCATCGCTTCCATGGCGGGTCGGCTTAAAGCCATGGTAGCGCAATTCAAAATCTAAGAACCGGTTTGTGAATCTCGGTCAAGGGAAGAGCGTAAGCGAAGGGTTGCAAACGCACCAAGACTAGGCGCTTCCAGGTGAGACACCCTGGTATATATATAAAGGGCGCCTGAAAAAGCGCAGCCTACACACAGAGTGGGTGAATTTTTAGGGGACGCCAAAATATATAAAATAAAATATATTAAGGGTAATGGGGTGGTGCGCCCAGAGAGATTCGAACTCCCGACCGCCTGGTTCGTAGCCAGGTACTCTATCCAGCTGAGCTATGGGCGCGCAAGAAAGCCATCTATTATGAAATTATCCTGACAGGGTGTCAAGGATAAGACGGTAACAGTAATGATAAGGTGGCGGAGAGAGAGGGATTCGAACCCTCGATGGAGTATTAAGCCCCATACTCCCTTAGCAGGGGAGCGCCTTCGACCACTCGGCCATCTCTCCACGGCTATGTAATCGCCCAACAGCGGGCATTACTCTAACGCGCGCTATCTTACCATTATTGGCCTGTCCGGGGGAGTAACTTTTGAAAAACTTTTGAAAAATAAAGGCTTCAGGGAAATGTAATTTTAAATCCCCAGCCCATCATCGTCAGAGCTGGGATGGGTCTGCTCTTTTTCTTTTTTGATGCGTTCATAAATTTCTTCGCGATGCACAGTCACGTCTTTTGGCGCATTGACGCCAATCCGTACCTGGTTGCCTTTCACGCCCAGCACCGTAACAGTGACGTTGTCCCCTATTATTAGCGTCTCACCCACTCGACGGGTTAGAATCAACATGATTCATCTCCTTGAAATTCAAGCTACTGTCCCAGTTATGCCAGGCTATAAAGTGCTTTAATGCTTGCATACCCTTCTATCGATATAGATAGCGGCTGCATTGGCGAAAACTGTATATGACTACCAAAAAAGTACGCTACTTTTTTGGGTATGTTACAGAAAAATCGCCCCCAATAATTCTTTGCTGCTATTTATTATGTAACACATTGCTTTTATTTAGGATAATTTTTTTATGTTGTAGTGTCCAGGTTAAATGCCGCATGCAAAGCGCGTACGCCCAATTCCAGGTATTTTTCATCGACGACCACAGAAATTTTTATTTCAGAGGTGGATATCATCCGGATATTAATGCTTTCCATGGCCAGTGCGCGGAACATGGTGCTGGCGATGCCGGCGTGGGATCTCATGCCGACCCCCACCAGGGAAATCTTAACGATTTTGTTGTCGCCAGTAACTTCGCGCGCGCCTAAATCTGTGGCGACGCCGCGTAAGATTTGCAATACCTTGTCGTAGTCATTACGGTGGACGGTAAAAGTGAAGTCAGTGGTGGTGTCTTCGGCAATATTTTGCACGATCATGTCCACTTCAATATTCGCATCGGCCACCGGGCCAAGAATACGGTATGCCACGCCGGGCTGGTCGGGCACGCCCAGTATCGTCAGTTTGGCCTCATCGCGGTTAAAGGCGATGCCGGAAATCAGCGCCTGTTCCATTCCATCTTCCTCAGAAGTAATCAGTGTGCCCGCCCCTTCCGTGAAAGAAGACAGCACGCGTAAAGGTACATTGTATTTGCTGGCAAACTCCACCGAGCGGATCTGCAGCACTTTGGCGCCCAGGCTTGCCATTTCGAGCATCTCTTCGTAGGTGATGCGGTCGAGGCGGCGCGCGTGCGGCACCACGCGCGGGTCGGTGGTATATACACCGTCCACGTCAGTATAAATCTGGCATTCATCGGCTTTTAGCGCGGCGGCCAAGGCGACGGCGGTGGTATCTGACCCCCCGCGGCCGAGGGTGGTAATGTTGCCATTTTCATCCACCCCCTGAAAACCCGCCACTACCAGTACCCGGCCACATGCCAAGTCTTTATGCAGCCGCTCCGCGTCAATTTCGGTGATGCGCGCCTTGTTGAAAGCGCTGTCGGTAAGGATGCGCACTTGCGCGCCGGTGTAAGAACGCGCCTGACAGCCGCGCTTTTCCAGCGCCATGCTCAACAGTGCGATAGTGACTTGTTCGCCTGTGGATAGTAACACATCCAGTTCGCGCGGGCTGGGCTGTGTGGCTATGGTTTTAGCCAGCCCCAAAAGGCGATCGGTTTCCCCCGTCATGGCAGACAGTACCACAATCAAGTCGTCGCCTGCGGCCCGTGCGGCGGCCACCTTGTCGGCCACTTTGCCAATGCGCTCCAGCGAACCCACCGAGGTACCACCGTATTTTTGGACTATCAATGCCATTTTGTTTCGCTGAACCGCTAAAGAGCCAGAAAAAGACGGGGATTTTACTTTAATACCGGGGAAAAGGGAACTATTATCCTTTTCCTGGCTACCTTGGGTAACTTTTATCTTGAGGCAATTTGCATGCATCACCCATCGTTGCAGTAGTCCAGCGCGTTGTGTAGTATCCATTTGGGTGTCCGATGTGCGTCTCGATAATCCACACCTTGCAGAAATGGCAGCGCCCAACCCACGCTTTTTACAACAACAAATCAACCGCAAATGGCGAATTTTACAACTACCTCGAATGCAAACAATTTAAAGATTATTAATTTTTTTTATGTAAACAGTGAAAGTTATTAATTTTTGTTTTGTTGTTTCGCAACATACACTGACAGTAAGTAGCAAGCCACACACCTATTGGGGGATCAAACCATGAGACGGCTGGAACAGAAAAAACTACTGACCATCATCAGCTCACGCGCATTCGAAAAAATTATTATCGAGGCGATGCGCATGCGCGGTGTCGGCGGCTATACCGTGGTGCAGGCCAGCAGCGGGGCCGGCGCTTCCGGGATTCAGTCGGGGATGTTCGACGGCGACTCCAACATCCTGATTTATATTATTCTCTCAGAGGCTCGCCTGGTCACCGTGCTCGATGATCTTGAAGACATGATGAACCGGGGCTACCGGATCAAGGCGGTCGTGACGGACATCTCGATCCTGCCACGCAAAAATGGCTCCGGCGCATCCACGAACTAGAACCGGAACTGGATGGCCTGCCCTCGGTACGAATCCGCCGCACAGGACGTGCCAGTGTCGCGTGAGGGTCGCTCCCGGCATCCTGCCTCCCGCAACATTGGTACATCCCTGTACGGCACAGGATGCCGGAAGTGACCGCCGCATCGAAAAATCCTATAAAAATCATATTTTATAGATAAGCCGATAGAAAATCAGGAAGATGCACCATGGACATCAAATTATTTGCCACCCTGCTTGATCCCGCCGTTTTATTCTTTTTCCTGGGCATATTTGCCGCGCTGGTGCGATCCAATCTGGAGATACCGCCGCCTATCGCCAAATTCCTGTCCTTGTACCTGCTTATGGCGATAGGTATCAAAGGGGGGGTGGCCTTGAGCGTGAGCGGCTTCCATATGCAGATGCTGGTCGGACTGGCGATCGCACTGTTCATGGCCTTCCTCGTGCCGCTGTACACCTTCCCCCTGCTGCGCCGCAAGCTCGACGGCTTCAACGCCGCCGCGATCGCGGCCACCTATGGCTCGGTGAGCGCGGTGACTTTTATCGCCGCCGGACAATTCCTCGACAACCAGGGCATCGCATACGGCGGATACATGGCGGTAGCGCTGGTGATTATGGAGGCGCCGGCGGTGATCATGGCGGTAGGGCTCGCCGCCATGACGCGCGCGAGCCTGGCGAAGCACGGCACGGGCGCTACAATGGCGAATGTTGGGAAGCATGGCGGTTCGTTTTCATTGAAGAACATTCTGCACGAATCGTTCACCGACGGAGCCATCCTGTTGCTGATGGGGAGTCTCTTGATCGGCTTTATCGTGGGGGCGGACGGCTATAAGGTCATGAAGCCTTTCACCGGCGATCTGTTCAAGGGCTTATTAGCATTTTTTCTGTTGGAGATGGGCATTCTGGTCGCCCGGCGCATCCGCGAGATGAAGGGTGTAGGGCCGTTCCTGATAGCCTTTGCCTTTCTGATACCGATGCTCAACGCGGTGATCGTCATCACCTTGTCTCGCCTCGCCGGCCTATCAGCGGGGGATACGCTGATGCTCGCGGTGCTTGCGGCGAGCGCCTCCTATATTGTGGTGCCGGCGGTGGTTCGCGTCGCCATTCCGGAGGCCAATCCGGGGCTTTACTTCGGCATGGCGCTGGCACTCACCTTCCCGTTCAACGTCGTGCTCGGGATACCGCTGTATTACCAAATGATCACAACTTTTGTGAGCAGTTAAGCCATGGCTTCGGCACCGTCTTCGACCTATGCCGAAAGCCGGGTGGCCCTGCTCACCCAGCACGGCAAGGAAGGTGTGATTGCCTCGGTGCTTGATACGGCGCTCGGCTGCCGGGTCGAGCGGGTGACGGGCTACGACACGGATCTCCTCGGCACCTTCACCCGCGACATTCCACGCGCCGGCATGCAGCTTGAGGCGGCGCGCAAGAAGGCGCGCATCGGCATGCAGCTTTCCGGCCTGTCGCTCGGGCTCGCCAGCGAGGGCTCGTTCGGGCTGGATCCGTTCGCGGGGATGTTTCCCTGGAACGTGGAGTTCCTGATTTTTATCGATGATGAACGCGGCCTGGAGGTCGTCGGCGTGGCCCAGGGCAAGGCGAATTTCTCCCACCTGCTGACGGACGATTGGGTTGCGGCCGAGGCCTTCGCCAAGCAGGTGGGATTTCCCGCACACCATCTGGTGGTACGCCCCGAGAGCGAGGACGATCCGCGCATCCACAAGGGGATAGCCGCCTGGGTGGAACTGGAAGCCGTCTTTGCCTGGGCGGTTGCTGCATCGGCCAGCGGGCGGGTATTCGTCGAAACCGACGTGCGCGCCCATGCCAATCCCACGCGTATGGACAACATCCGCCTGGCGGCTGAGGATCTGGCGAAAAAGCTGCGCTTGCTCTGTCCGTCCTGCGGCACGCCGGGATTCTGGATCGTCGAGCGCGTGGAGGGTCTCCCGTGTGAAGCCTGCGGCGCACCCACGCGCGAAACCTGCGCCGAGGTCCATGGATGCCTCAGGTGCGCGCACCGCGAGACACACGAGCGAGCCGACCGGCAGTATGCTGACCCGAGCCGCTGCGACTACTGCAATCCCTGAGGCTCGCATGAGATCATGACGCTTTAACGATTTCGTGAAAGTTGGCGGAGTGAACCCGTACCGGTTCGTTCGAAACCGTGTGCAGTGGTCAGATTATGGACGGGTGCTCGCGGGGAACGACGCGCGGGCGAGTCAGCTATGACTTGGAAAATGTTTATCTAACCATCGCCTGCAGCGAATCCCAGGCGGCTGAACTGATTGAGGCGATCCGTCCCAGCCTGAAAAAGTTTGGGGGTATGTGCCTGGTATCCGATACCATGTGGGTAATTCATGAAGCGTAACCCGAGCCAGCAATAATCATTTATAAAAATGAATGCACATAGTTAAAAAGATTAACTATTGTTTTGCGGTGTCCGGGCATAGACTGACCCATCAAAAATCTATAGACTGACCCAACAAAAATCTATGGATAATCGGTATGTGCATGAATTGGTCTGATTTAAACGCGTCCATATGAGTGGCCTTCCCGAAACTTCTGAAAAACCGCAAAACGGGATCAAAGGCATAAAACACTGGCGTTATGACCTGCTAGCGGGCCTGCAGGTCGCACTGGTGTCATTGCCGTTGTCGTTAGGCATTGCTATCGCCTCGGGCGCGCCGCCCGTGACGGGGGTGATTTCCGCAATTATTGCCGGGCTGATCTTCCCTTTCCTGGGCGGAGCTTATGTCACTATCAGCGGGCCGGCGGCGGGCCTGGCTCCGGCGTTGCTCGCGGGCATGGTTATGCTCGGGGGCGGCGATCTGGCTGTGGGTTATCCGCTGCTATTGGTAGCGATCTGTCTTACCGGTCTGCTGCAGATTGTACTGGCCCTGTTCAAGGCGGGACGTTTCGCTTTGTTTCTTCCGGTGACGGTGGTGGAGGGGATGCTCGCCGCGATCGGCATCATGATTATCGTCAAGCAGATCCCCGCACTGCTGGGCGATTTCGTGCCGCCAGCGAAAAGTATGCTAGTGACGATTGCGAACTTGCCCGGCAGCCTCTCCCGATTCGATCCGGCGATCACGGTGATCGGTGGCCTCTGTCTGTTCCTGATGTTCTATCTTAATCGCACGCGCCATGCCTGGCTGCGGCGCATTCCAGCGCCGCTGTCTGTGGCGGGCATCGGCATCGGCCTGGGTTACCTGTTACAACTTGACCCTCGGTATCTGATTGCCATGCCCAGCAACATCATTGAGGGCGGCATTACGTTACCGGCGTTCGGCGCGGTGTGGAACAATCCGGATCTGTGGTGGACAATACTGCTGGTGGTGATCACGCTTACGCTGATTGACGGCATTGAGTCCCTGGCGACCATCGCCGCCGTGGACAAGATTGATCCTTATCAACGTAAATCGGATCCCAACGTGACGCTGCGCGCCATGGGCGTGTCAAATACGTTGT
>JAGVME010000133.1 GCA_020053945.1 Gammaproteobacteria bacterium | reverse complement strand
GTCGCTGAGGCGGCCGTGGTGGGTCGGCCACATGATATCAAGGGCGAGGCGATCTTCGCCTATGTGGTGCTGAGAGGGCTGCGCCCGGCAGGCGGCATTGACGAAGCGCTGACCCGTGAACTGCGCGACTGGGTGGGGGAGCAGATCGGCGCAATTGCCAAACCCGACGACATCCGCTACGCAGACAACCTGCCCAAGACCCGATCCGGCAAGATCATGCGCCGTTTGCTGCGCACCCTCGCCAGCGGCCAAGCCATCACACAGGATACGTCTACGCTGGAAAATGAAGGGATTTTGCTGCAATTGCAGGGGAAGGCGTAGATTCAGGAACGGCGATTGAACCACGGAGAACACGGAGGGAAAACAGGGTTTTGATGCGTAGGGCGCAGCATGTCTGTCATTTCGAGTCCCGCGAAAGCGGGGCGAGAAATCCTTGTCTCGAGTCTCGAACGAAGGCGAGAGATCTTCCAGGATTCCTCGCTACGCTCGGAATGACGCGGTGTGTAGGGTGCAGACCCATTTCGTGCTACGTTTCCTCTGTGTTCTCCGTGGTTAAAAAGTTTTTTGAAATCAAGCTGCGCCGCGCCGCAGTTTTTCCGGCGTGGGGCGTGATTTTTTCAGGGCGAACATGATTTGGCTGTGGGTGTCGGCGGCCAGGGTGCGGCGGCCGCTGCTGGTAGTGGGCAATGGGGTACAGAAGGTGAGCTTCACCTCCATGGCCGGCTCACCCGCCACGCGCCACAGATGCTGAAACAACGTCACATCACCTATATATGGCGCGGCGGGATTGACGCCCGCCGCATGCGGATAGGCCAGCGCCACCGCCTGCACCATCGAATGGGTGTGGATAGCGGCCTGATACAGGCGTGAATGAAACGTGCGGACGGTCTCGCCGCTGGTGGAAGTCCCTTCGGGAAATAACACGATGCTTTTGTTGTCCGCCAGGGTGCGCGCCATTTCCTCGGCCACCGCAGCGGCCGCGTGCTCACCGCGCCGGATAAACACCGTGCCAGCATGTTTCGCCATGCCGCCAACCAACGGCCAGTGTTTTACCTCATGCTTGGAAACGCACACGGCATCAAGACAGGAAAGCAGGCAGGGGATATCCAGCCACGAAATATGGTTGGCGACAAACAGTGTGGGTTGGGCGCTGCGCACGCCTTCTTGGCTGATGCGCAAATTGAGAATGCGGCAGGCTTTGCGCGCCCACCATTGCGTCAGCACGCGTTGATGGCCGCGGTAGCCCATCTTGTTGAGCGGCAACATTATTGTGTAGGTGACGGCCACCCCCATCAAGACATGCCACATCAGGCGTATTACCCGTTGCCAACGCCGCACATGGATGCGCACGGGCAATTGCCGCCGCGCCATGCGTGTTACACCCAATGTTTACTGCTACACATGCACGACATGCACCTTCCTAACCCTGGGGAGTACGCGGCTCGTTCAATACACCGATAAGGCGATCTTCCAGTTCAATGCGGTCTGCCAGGCGCTCACCCAGCATTGATAAATCACCATCCAACTCTGCCAGCAGCGCGCCGGCGTGCTCCGAAGAATCATATTTGCCATTAAACGCCAGGATGGTTTCAGTGGTGTTCATGATGCGCGGATAAATTTGTTCGGCAATGTGTTTTACCGCTTGGCGCCGTTCGGTGCGTTCGGCGATATGGCGATATAACTGAAAATGGCCATCGGCTGTATAATCAATTAAAGAAGCGCAAAATTTTTGCAATAGCTCAGGTACGTCATGTGATTTTTGAAAGGGTTTTTTACGTGCCAGTTCAGAAAAAAGCACCAATGTTTCCGTGCGTAAACCGACTAATTGCTGGATCATCTTTAATGACTGTGCGCGGCGGTCCGGGCCATGGGTATTAGTGGGCGCGTTACTGGCTTGTGTGGTAGGCATAGTGTTCCCTTTCGTTGGTTGTGTCGCTGTGCAACGCTTGGTGGGCGGTGCCACAAGAGGCAGGCATTTTTCGATCCACCCTACAGTTTATTCGGTAAAGCAATAACCTACTCTACCATAACTCTTAACCCTGTTTGGAAAAATACTTGTCCTGTAAATAGGGCAGGAGCCACGGGCGGATGCGCTGCTGGACAAGGGGAGGCAAATGGCGGAACGATTCCACTTTGCCACGGCACACAGGTGCCCCGCAGCCGCACGGAAAACCGGCAAAATCAGCTTCATCTATGGCGGTGCTGTAATCCCAGGTAATCTCTTCACCGGGCATGATATCACGCAATGCTACGAGGTCGAGGCCTCCCTTGAAGCCGCTGTTGGGCGCACAGGAATGATTCACATAATCATCGGGCCCACGTGATGGGCCGAGATACAAATCTTCACCGACCTGTAGATGATAGTCATTAAAGTCGGTCTGGGCATGGCTAAACAGCGTGCCGGAAAATGTCATGATGCGCTCACCCTGTGTAATCGGGGCGCAGGCGAACACACCTTTGCCGTGTGAATCGCTGCTCTCAAGCACCACTTTCGTCATACCGAAACCTCAGCCGCACTATATATCCAATATTATATCATAGCGGGGGTAACGGGGATTTTTTGAGGTTAACCCTATGTATTGTATTTTATTTTTTTTTAACTAAAACAGCCTCTCCCGACGCGCGGGAGAGGCTGTTAACAGAGACGCCCTACAAAATTTCCGACGCGTGATCCGCCAGGCGCGAGCGCTCGCCGCTGCGCAAGGTGATGTGGCCGCTGTGTGGCCAGTCTTTGAAGCGGTCGACCACGAAAGTTAAGCCTGAGGTGGTTTCGGTAAGGTACGGGGTATCGATCTGCGCGACGTTGCCCATGCACACGATTTTGGTGCCGGGTCCGGCGCGGGTGATCAGGCTTTTCATTTGCTTGGATGTCAGGTTCTGCGCTTCGTCGATGATCACGTATTTGTTCAGGAAGGTGCGGCCACGCATGAAATTCAGGGAGTGGATTTTAATACGGTGCCGCAGCAGGTCATTGGTGGCGGCGCGGCCCCATTCGCCGCCTTCAGCGGTGGATAGCACTTCCAGGTTATCCATTAACGCGCCCATCCACGGTACCATTTTTTCTTCTTCAGTGCCAGGCAGGAAGCCAATATCATCACCCATCGGCACGGTGGCGCGGGTCATGATGATTTCGTGGTAACGGCGGTCGTCCAGTACTTGCGCCAACCCGGCCGCCAGTGTCAACAAGGTTTTTCCGGTGCCGGCGTTGCCCAACAAACTGACGAAGTCGATGGCGGGATCCATCAGCATATTGAGCGCAAAATTTTGCTCCCGGTTGCGCGCGTTAATGCCCCACACGGCATGGTGCGCATTACGGTAATTGATGCACAATTCCACCACGGCCGTATCATTTTCGAGGCGGCGGACAATGCCTTCAAAGCCATTTGAGGTGCCATCAT
Organism: Gammaproteobacteria bacterium; assembly: GCA_020053945.1. Taxonomy (GTDB): domain Bacteria; phylum Pseudomonadota; class Gammaproteobacteria; family Ga007554. Next base: position 7,532 of record JAGVME010000133.1, on the reverse strand, counting down.
GCACGAGCTGGTTGGGGTACCAGGTGGCGATGTCTGGCCCGGAAATGCGGTAATAGGTCCGGCCTTCTTCTTTCCATGAAGCCAATTCTTTGCTGTGCTGGTCCCAAAACCCGGAGGATAATTCCAATTGCCCACTGTAGAGCAAACTCAGGTCTTCAAGCACCTGGTCATTTTGGTAATCTTCAGCCGGTATGCCCAACGCGGCGGCCTTGATGCGCAGGTTAATGTCTTTCGACACCAGGATCACCGTCACATCCGGCTGTTGGTCCTGTAATGCCAGCACCGTTTCCAAAATATTGTTGTCTGGTTTGCTGCCGGGGAAACTGGAAGGCAGGTCATGCGTCAATACCTGTGTTTGGAAAAACAACCGGCCATTTTTAAAGGAAGCGTTGTTCGGCGCAGGTAATTCGAACCCGGATTCGATGCTCTGGTCTGCCCGGTTGCGCAGCAACTCTTCCATAAAGCGGCTGGACTGGCGGGCATTGCGCGCGACTTCGGAAGGGCCGCGCTTGTTATTGTCGAGCTCTTCCAGGACGATCATGGGCAGGAATATGTCATGCTCATGAAAGCGGAATAAGGCAGCGGGGTCATGCATTAAAACATTGGTATCGAGTACAAAAAGACGTTTGCCCACAGCTTTGGTTTTGACCATTAGGTTACCCTATATAAATTACACAACATGAATACGAATCAGGGTACGAATTTATTTTCTTCCAAGCGTTTTGATATTTCCAGGCCTTACTTAAGTTATCGGCCAGTTTCAAACATTTAGAAGGCTGTTGAAAAATAGCCTGCGTGCAGCCCACGGATGGGCTTTTTCAACATTCTGCCAGAAGGGGCCGCGCCTTTTAGCCCATTCTGCGGCTGCGCACATCGGCCCAATCACGCAATTGGTCGCCCAGTAAATCCACCGCCAGCACTACCAGCATCAACGCAATGCCCGGCACCAGCACCATATGCGGCGCCACCAGCATGTAGCGCGTGCCATCGCGGATAATGCTGCCCCACGAAGCTTCAGGGGGCTGCACGCCTAAGCCAAGAAACGACAAGCCCGCCTCGGCAATCACCACGCCCGCTACGGCAAAGCTGGCTTCTACAATCAAGGGTGCCCATGCCAGCGGCAAGACATGGCGCCGGATGATGGCCGCGTGGCCCACGCCCAACGATACCGTGGCGGTGACATGCAGGCGTTGCTTGATCGACAACACCTGCGCACGCGCCAGCCGCGCAAACCCCACCCATCCCACGGTACTTAACGCGATAATCACGTTATCTATGCCCGGCCCCATCAGGCTCGCCATGGCAATCGCCAGCAAAATACCGGGGAAGGCGAGAAAAATATCAATGATGCGTACGATGAGGTGATCCCACACACCGCCTGCATAGGCGCTTATTGCGCCGACCACGGTGCCAATGGACGCGGATATCACGACTACCCACAGCGCCACAAATAGCGACGTGCCCGCCCCGGCCACCAGCCGATCCAGTAGCGGGCGCCCCAGGTCATCATAGCCCAGCCATGCAGCGTTGCCGGGTGGGGCCAGTATTCTGGAAAGCTCGATGTGATCGGGCTGTAAATCCAGCCAGGGCGCCATTATTACCATGCCCAGCCACAACAATAAAATGCCTGCGGGCGTCCATTTTTGCATCATCCTCTTTCCCGCAGGCGCACGCGTGGATCAAGTCCGGCATACGCCAGATCCGTGAGGGTGTTTACCGCCACATAGGTGACGCTCACCAATAGTATACACGCTTGCACCACCGGATAGTCACGGCGGTGGATCGCCTCGATGGTCAACTGGCCAATGCCTGGCCATGAAAATACCATTTCCGTGATAATCGCGCCGCCCAGCAGCGCCCCTAACTGCAAGCCCAGCACCGTCACCACTGGTAGCAAGGCATTGCGTAATGTGTGATGCAGAATCACCGCCGTTTCTGACAAGCCCTTGGCGCGCGCGGTGCGAATGTAGTCTTCATTGAGTGTTTCCAGTAGCGTGGCGCGAAGCATGCGCGACAAAATCGCCGCCAGCGCCGTGCCCAACGTGAGCGCGGGCAACACCAGCGATGCCAGCCCATCACGTCCACTCACCGGCAACCACCCCAGCCACAATGAAAACACCAGGATCAGCAATGGGCCCAGCCAGAAATGCGGAATTGAAATCCCCATTAACGACACTACGCGTGCGCTGTGATCCCACGCTGTGTCCTTGCGCACCGCCGACAGCACACCTAGGGGCAACGCAATCACAACCGCCACCAGTAACGCCGCCAGCGCCAGCTCTAACGTGGCAGGCAGGCGCTCCAGCATCAACTCGACAATCGGGCGCTGGCTGTGTAATGAATTCCCCAGATCAAAGTGCAGAAGGCCATTAAAATAATGATACAACTGCACGGGCACGGGTTGATCCAGACCCAACGCATGACGTAACGCGGCGCGGTCGGCGGGTTGCGCGGACTCGCCCAGCATCACCTCCACGGGATCGCCCGGTACCAGGTGAATCAGCATGAATACCAGCACCGACACCCCCATCACAACGAGGGCGGCACTGAACAGGCGGGCAAGAATAAATCGCAACATATGGGTACTTCTAAAAATTCGATCAAGGCGCGAGGGCAAGGCGTAAATGGGCGAAAAAGCGGAGTGTACACGGAGTACATGAGCATTTTGAGCCCATTTCCAACGCCGCCATCGCGGCTTCAGCGGATTTTTAGAAGTGCCCATCCCTATACCTCACCATACCGCGCGGCATCACCCAGCCACCGCTTGATCAGCGCGGGCACACGCTCGGGGTAACACTCCAATAACAATACCGCCGCCTGCTCGATCCGGGGAATCAACGCCTGGTCGCGCACCAGATCAGCGATGTGCAATTGCAGCATGCCGCTCTGCCGTGTGCCCAGCACTTCGCCCGGGCCGCGCAACGCCAGATCACGCCGCGCAATTTCAAAGCCATCATTAGTTTCACGCAACGCTGCCAGGCGCGCGCGGCCATCGGCGGACAACGGGGCATGATACATCAACACACAACTGCTGCTCTGCGTGCCACGCCCCACCCGGCCACGTAACTGGTGCAACTGCGCCATCCCCAGGCGTTCAGCGTTTTCAATAATCATCAAGCTGGCATTGGGCACGTCCACACCGACTTCAATCACCGTGGTGGCCACCAGCAAATCCAGCGCACCCGCTTTGAATGTTGCCATGATCTGCTGTTTCTCCTGCGACTTGAGCCGCCCGTGAATCAGCCCCACGCGCAGCTCCGGCAATGCCTCCGTCAGGCGCAGCGCCGTGTCGGTGGCGGTTTGGCATTGCAGCATCTCGGTCGCTTCCGGCATCCTGCCTCCCGCGACACTTGTACGTCCCTGTACATCGGACTCTTCAATGAGCGTACACACCCAATACGCCTGACGTCCCGCACGACAGGCGTTGCGCACGCGCTCCACTACGTCGGCACGGCGCGTGTCGGCCACCACTACGGTTTCTACCGGCGTGCGTCCCGGTGGTAATTCATCAATCACGGAACTGTCCAGATCAGCATACGCGGTCATCGCCAGCGTGCGCGGAATCGGTGTGGCCGTCATGATCAATTGATGCGGATAGCGCCCTTTTCCGCCATCATATTGGACACCCTTTTCGCGCAACGCCAAACGCTGATGCACACCAAAGCGGTGCTGCTCATCCACCACGATCAACCCCAGATTAGCGAACGTCACACCTTCCTGGAACAGGGCATGTGTGCCCACCACTACCGTTGCCTGGCCGGATGTCAGCCGCTCCACCACCCCCTGCCACGCTTTGCCGGTGAGTTTGCCTGAGAGCCACGCCACCTCGATACCCAGCGGCGTCAGCCAGGCCGTGAAATTTTGCAGATGCTGTTCGGCCAGCAGTTCCGTGGGTGCCATCACCGCCGCCTGGAAACCTGCCTCTACCGTGTGCAATACCGCGCAGGCCGCCACCACCGTTTTTCCTGAACCCACATCGCCCTGCACCAGCCGCTGCATGGGATGATCGCGGCGTAGGTCATGGATAATTTCACCCAGCACACGCTGTTGCGCACCGGTGAGCGTAAACGACAGGGCGTTGAGTAGCCGCTGCATCAACACGCCCGGCACATGCAACTGCGGGGCGCGTTGCTGCGTGGTTTTATTACGCAACAAACGTAAACTCAAATGATGCGCCAGTAATTCTTCAAACGCTAAACGCTGCTGCGCCGGATGCTGGCCTTCCAGCAACATCTGCAGCGGCGCATCCGGTGGCGGGCGGTGCACATAAGCCAGCGCTTCCGTTAATGATGGCAGGCGTAACTGTGCCATAATCTGCGGCGGCAACTCATCACGCAACACACCTTCACGCATCAAATCCAGCGCCTGTTGCGTGAGCGCGCGCAACGTATTTTGCTGCACGCCCTCGGTTGCCGGATAGACCGGCGTTAAAAATTCATCTACTTCTGGGGCGTCTTGCACTACCGCATCTTTAATAATGCGGTATTCAGGATGTACCATTTCCAGCATGCCGGGGCCGGAACGCACTTCACCGAAACAACGCACCCTCGCGCCACGCGCAAAAGCCGATTGCTGCTGCGCCGAAAAATGAAAAAAGCGCAGTAACATACTACCGCTGCCATCTGCCACACGCACCAGCAACATACGCCGGGCAGGATGCCCAAGTGCCGTGGGCGCAAGGATGCGCGGGAGCGGCCGCCGACGGCCCAATTTTATTTCGCTTAACTGCACCTCAACAATAATCGACACTTCATCACCCACCCGCAACGCACCGATAGGCGCTACGCGTGTACGGTCCTGGTAACGTAATGGCAGATGAAACAACACGTCTTGCACCGTGTGTATTCCGAGCTTTGCCAACAGTTCGGCCACGCGCGAACCGACCCGCTTCAGCGCGGTAACAGGCAGGGAGTCCAGCGTGATATTTTCAGCAGGAAGTGCACGGGCAGTCATGGTGGATTTATCGGCAACCCATTACATCCTGTCCAAAGGACTCAATACCCCTTTGCCACCCCGATTGAGCACATGTGTATAAATCATCGTGGTGGCAACATCCTTGTGTCCCAATAACTCCTGGATTGTGCGAATGTCATAGCCAGATTCCAGTAAATGTGTCGCAAACGAATGGCGCAACGTGTGCGGCGTAGCCAGCTTGGTTAAACCTGCATCCCTCACCGCCTGTTTCATGGCCCGCTGCAACGCTTTTTCATCAACATGATGCCGACGCGTTACGCCCGAGCGGGGATCCACCGACACATTGCGCGCGGGAAACATATACTGCCAACCCCACGCACGGCCTGCATTAGGGTATTTACGCGCCAGTGCAAAAGGCAAATATGTCTCGCCATGTCCCGCCGCCAGATCCTCGTTATGTAATATCTTGTCACGCTCAAGATGTTTGACCAACGCTTCCGTCAACGATTTGGGCAGCATGGTAACCCGATCCTTGAAGCCCTTTCCATCCCGCACCGTAATCTGCTGTTTCTCAAAATCCACATCCTTTACGCGCAATCGCACGCACTCCATCAACCGCATGCCTGTGCCATATAACAGCCGCACCATCAACCCTGCCGTGCCCGAAATGCGCGCAAGCACCAACTGGGTTTCACTTACGGTGAGCACCACTGGCAAGCGCTCCGGTTGTTTAGCGCGCGTCAAGTCATCCAGCCAGGGTAATGGCCGGTCCAGCACTTCCCTGTACAAGAAAAGAACCGCTGCCAACGCCTGATTCTGTGTGGACGCCGCCACCTTTCCCTCCACCGCAAGATGGGAAAGAAACCGCTCCACATCCGGCGCCCCTAATGTTAGGGGATGCTGCTTCCCATGGAATAAAATAAAACGCTTGATCCAACCCAGATAAGCCTGTTCCGTGCGTATACTGTAGTGCTTGACACGAATCCTGTCGCGTACTTGATCCAGTAGCTTGGGTTTGGGAAGTGGAGTTTCCTTTAAGACAATCTCTGATAAATGGGGTAAAACCTGGGATGGGTTAGGCCGCATAAAAAAATATTCCTGAGGTAAGCTATTGGATATTATTGACAGGATAATAATTATACACCAAACTGACGTAAAGAAAGGCGCCAATTAGGGTGTCTGTGTAAGGTGGATGTTAGGGTGCCTGTGCAGAGGAGCTGTTAGGGTGCCGAATTTACGTTAGCAATCAGGGGCAACTATGACTATACGACTATTATGCCTCCTCACTATTATTTATTCCGGTAACGTTCTGGCATTGGGCGATCCAATTACGAATGAAGAACAACTCCATGGGTGTTGGAAAAGACATATCTACGCCGACGACGTAATGAGCAGTCTCAGTACGTTTGAGCTTTATGATCCAGTAAATCAAAAATACCAATGGTTCTGCTTTTTTCAGGGTGGGAAGTTTGCGGTGCATACTACAAACAAAGACGTAAAAGTAACCGTTCAGGAAATTGAGAAATTCAGAGCACCATTTCCATCTGTAATGAGCTGGAAGCTAATCGGCATGGGTCTTGTAAAAGTCGAACACAAAGAAGACCCGGCCCAAAATGCCAACTGGCTAGTATCGCTAGCGCCATCCGCCACCTTCCTCCGCGATGGCGCTCCAGTTTACGAAGGTGATCTGTTCATGGGCTTACTTAACAAGGAGCAATCTCGCTATGCGCTTTTGCGGGTACTATCCCGAGTGCAATGACTGCTAACCCGGCGTTCGAGCCGACCGCTACGCGTCGGCTCAACTTTGCGTTCGACCCCACAAAATCCCGGCACTTTATCTTCGTAATCAGCCGGTGGCCACTGCGCGTTTTTAGTTCCGTTTTGGGGCGAGCCACAATCCCCTCGGCTTGAAAGTCTCCCCATTTGGAGACAATGCCAGCCTTGGCTTTTGCAACTGCATCGTGCAGCGTTCCCTCTCCGATGATAGGCACAACATCAAGACTGAGCTTCTGCGCTACGTCCTCAACGTCAGCGCGTTGCAGCCACCAGTTGCCCACGGCAACATCGAAAAGAACAAAATCTTGATCTGGGCGGTAATTCCCGCCGCCCTTCTGAATTTTCGCTCCGTAGCCCTCTCCGTACAGCACCGCGCCACCTTCAAACATCTCGGCCAACTTCGCAGCCATCGGCAAGAACCGCTCATTGAGCCGCTTTACAAGCTTTGCCGGTATTTGCGCGTCATCGGTACGCCCTCCGAAAGTGATTGCGCCATCCCTGAAAATTACACGGATGTTTGTGCCGTCCACTTTCTCGCTCCACTCCCATATGTTATTTGCCAAGTATTCGAATTCAGGACGTGTCCATTGGCCTTCGATCAGCGTTTTTTGTTTGCTGGTCATGTCACGCTTGAAGATACTTTGAATCTTGTGATATTCGCTCATTTTTACTCCGTAGTTAAAAGTGTGGTCGAACCCTACGCTCAAGCGGGACTGCGCAAAAGCGCGCAGCCCCTTAGCTACACGTTAGGCAATCTCAAAAGAGCAGTTATTTTTGGTGCGGGGGCAACACGTCGCATCACGCGCCCCATCCATCTCTGGCCAAAAAGTACGTCCAGAGGG
>JAGVME010000100.1 GCA_020053945.1 Gammaproteobacteria bacterium | reverse complement strand
TGGTCTTAATCCTGGGTGTATATATATTTTATTCATTAATGCCCCACCGCTTGCCTGGAAGAGCGGCAGCGAAGGCACCCGACTGCTTTTGGTGCGGCGGGACAGCGCCATGGGGTTTCCCCATGAGATTTCAAAGCGGAGAAGCATAGCCCTCCCTTTGGCCGCCGTCGCGGTTTCAATACCGCGACGGGTGAAATTCGAGTTGATAAAATTATAAAAATAACTATTTATGTATAAACAGTTTCTGGGTTAAAGCCGGTGAAATATGTTACCTCATTTTTTTATTTACAGAGCAGGTATTTATGCCGAGCAACGCATAAGGGGGGCACCATCCGATAAGTCCCGTGGCAATAGGCAATAAACCAATCCAGCCCCACGGCGTTTGTGGGCCGATAAATACCAGGCTAACCAGCCCTAAGCCGGCGGCAATCCGTATTACACGTTCTGTTGAACCTACGTTTTTTTGCATGGTGGGCTTCCTTGCGCGGGGTTATTGCATTACGCAACCGCACTGTTAACTTTTGAAAAATCATCCGCTAATTTTGCGCGCATTTCATAAGCTTGCCGCGCAATTTTCACGTCCTCGAGAAAGTAAGGCAATTCTTGCAATGTCAGTGCTTGTGGCCCGTCCACCAGCGCCTTGGCCGGGGCGGGGTGAAAATCCACCAGTACCATATTGGCGCCCGCCATAATGCCCTGGGCGGTTACATGCATAATGTCGAGAATCTTGTCCGGTGCGCGTTCACGGGTGCCGACGGAATGCGAGGGGTCGATGCACACGGGCATGCGTGTCAGGCGCTTAACCACGGGTACGTGGGAAAAATCCACAAAATTGCGGTGTGGATCGCCCATGTTGGTCTTCATGCCGCGCAGGCCAAATACCACATTACGGTTACCTTCACTTGCCAGGTATTCCGCGGCATTGAGCGATTCTTCCAGCGTGATGCCAAAACCGCGTTTCAATAGCACCGGAAACTCCAGTTGCCGCCCGACGATTTTCAGCAATTCAAAATTTTGGGTATTGCGCGTGCCGATTTGCAGCATCACGCCAGTGGGGTTGCCGGTGTTCCGCAACGCTTCACGGATCTCATCCACATGCGACTCGTGCGTCACTTCCATGGCGATTACTTTTATGCCGTATTTGCCTGCCAGATCGAAGACATAAGGTAAGCACGCTTTACCATGGCCCTGGAATGAATAAGGATTGGTGCGCGGCTTGTAAGCTCCCATCCGGGTACACACTTGGCCGCAATCGCGCAACGCTTTCATCATCATTTCAACATGCGGCGGCGTGTCTACGGCGCACAGGCCCGCGAACACATGCAGGGTGTCCTGGCCAAAACGCACGCCGTTGTAATCAAAATGCGTGGCGCGGCCGTCATCTTTATGGCGTCCAAGAATACGGTATTCTTCAGAGACCCGCACCACACGTTCTACGCCGGGCAGGGTGTGTATCTCTTCTTTCGAAAGTGGTGCGGTATTGCCAATCAGGTAAAGCTCGGTGAGCACTTGCTGCGCGCCTACTTCTTCATGCAACCTTACCTGGATGCCCGGCAGACGCGCGAGATAATCCATTATGCTTCGATAATCGACACCCTGTTTGTCAATATTGGGTTTAAGTATAATTATCATCGGCTCGTTCCATGGATCAAAATTCCCCTTAAGAATATAGTTTTAGCCGTAGGGATTATTATTTAGCGGGGGTGGGCGCGGAAGGCGCTGGACCGGGCAACGCAATCCCTTCTTTTTTGAAAGCGGCTTTGATGCGCTGCTCTATGTCGGGGCCTAAACTTTGTGCCAACTTGCGCGCTTCCATCATCCCTTCATTTACAATGAGCGACAGGTTGGTGATGCTTTTTTTACCCGTAGGGCTTTGATAAAAAGCCAAGATTTCTTTCAGTTCAGCTTGTGTAAAATATTTGTTGTAGCTGGCCACGGTTTTTTCCATGAGACTGCCTGGGGCGTTGACTTTTTCTTTGAAAAACGCCGTGAGATCTTTATCAAGGTTGATATAAAAACGTTGGGGAATCTCAGGGCGCGCCTGTTTAAGGCCATTGGCCATATTTTGGGTAATGGCGCCCGCAATCTGCGCGGGAATGTTGTCATTGCCAGTGATTTCCATCAGCTTGAGAATATCAGCTTTTTTACTGCTGGTTAATTCATCAGCGTGGGCAAAGAGCGGCATTGCAAGAAGTAAAGAAACAGCCAGGGTACGGGTCAGCATAAGCGCCTCTTAATGGGTAAATAGGTATTTTTGATGCCATAAGCAGGCTTCGCGACATTTAAGTGTGTTGTATGGCGGTAAAATTGTCAATAAACGCAATATTTATGAGCGCTCATCCCATACTCTTGTTAGAGTACATCATCTATCATCGTACTATTTGATTTAAGGAGTAATAACATGTTGCAATCCCATAACTATGGCTTTGGAAAAATTGTGGACATGAGCGTGGAGCAGGCGGAAACGCGCGTCACCGCGACGCTTAAAGAGAAAGGTTTTGGCATTCTCACGCGCATTGATGTGGCGGCCACGTTGAAGCAGAAACTCGGGGCGGATATGCCGCCGTATGTGATTTTAGGGGCATGTAATCCACCCTTGGCGCATCAGGTAATTACGGCGGAACCTGAGGTGGGGCTGTTGTTGCCGTGCAATGTCATCGTTTATCAAGATGCCAGCCAGCAAGTACATATTTCGGCGATGGACCCTACGCCGGTAATGAGCTTGATTGAGAATGCCCAGGTCGAGCCGATCGCCCGCAAGGTACGTGCTTTGCTGCAAGAGGCGCTGGAAGCCGTCTGACAGTTGGATTGACCACAGCGCTTGCCACGCCTGCAGGATAGCGCAATATTAGTGTATTAACGATAGGTGCGTGTACTGCGCGGGCATGGTTTTTGCCTCTCCCTGTTTGCCGATTTGGAATAAAGGGTGTTGGACATCACAGACCCAGTACCTTTGTGGCCGCCATTCGCTGTGATAAACTGTGAACTGTCAGTATCTACTGCATTGGAGGTCAGCGTGAGCACAAACCTAGAGGTTCTAGAAGCCGAAGTCATGCAGTTAGCCCCGGTCGAACGATCACACCTTCTTGAACGGCTGATCGCCAGCCTTGATTTAGATCCCGAAGTTGAGGAAGCTTGGGAGCGAGAAGCAGATCGAAGGGAAGCCGAACTGGAGTCCGGTACGATCTCAGCAGTTTCAGGGGAGGAAGCCATCGCCCGGCTTCGAGCAAGACTTCAGCGATGACCTACGCGCTCCACCCTGGAGCTGAGCATGATATTGCCAACGCTCTGGATTTTTACAGCGAACAAGCGGGTTCCGTGGTTGCTGAATGTTTTCTCGAAGAATTTGAACGTGTCGCCAGGCTCCTGGTTGAACATCCAGGCCTTGGGACGCCAACGACAAGAGAACGAAGAACCTTTCCGCTGAAGGTTTTTCCGTACTTGGTCGTATATCGAAAACTTGAAAGCAGTATTCGAATCCTGATCGTGCGCCATCAGCACAGGAAGCCCAGCTACGCTGGTGGCAGGCGGTAGATATGAAGCTTTTGTGCGCAGTCCAGCGATACCCAACCCGGCACCCAAGCGGACGGCTGTGCCGCCGCTTAGCTTTGCGTTAGGCGCCTCTAAAACCCAGCTTAAAGGAACAATTCAGCGTGTTTGAAATTATCAAGGCGGGCGGATGGGTGATGGTGCCCATCCTGCTCTGCTCAGTGGTTGCGGTAGCGATTATCGGCGAACGGCTGTGGGCGTTGCAGCGTAAAAAAGTCTGCCCGCAACATCTGGTGCCGCAAGTCTGGCAATGGGTTAAGAATAATCAGTTGGAGGGCGCGCATATTGCGGCCTTGATGAAAGACTCGCCGTTAGGACGCGTGCTTGCGGCGGGACTTATTAATCGTCATCACGACCGTGCCGTCATGAAAGAAAGCATTGAAGATGTTGGCCGGCATGTGGTGCTGGATCTGGAACGCTACCTGACTACGCTGGGCACGATCGCGGCGGTGTCGCCCTTATTGGGCCTGCTCGGTACGGTGACAGGTATCATTCGCTCGTTCAATGTGATTTCGGGCGCGCAAGGCATGGGTAGCCCGGCCTTGCTGGCGGGGGGCATTTCTGAGGCGTTAATTACCACAGCGGCGGGGATGATGGTGGCCATCCCCAGCCTGATTAGTTACCGTTATTTCCGTGGCCGTGTCGATGAGCTGGTGGTTTATATGGAGCAGGAAGCGCTTAAGCTGGTGGAGATGTTGCATGGCGACCGTAGCCGTGAACGCGATGTGGGTTTATCGGGGCGTGAAGCGGACCCGTTGGCTCCAGGAAGAAAGCGCGTGTGAAGTTCCGTAGCAAACAACGCGAAGACCTCGAGCTTAGCCTGACACCCCTGGTGGATGTGGTGCTGTTGCTGGTGGTTTTTTTCATGTTGTCGACAACCTTCAATAAGGAGTCGGCGATCACCGTTGATTTGCCGGAAGCCTCGCCCGAGGTGCGCGACACACAGAAAAAAATATTGGAAATTACCATTGATGCGCGGGGTGATTTTTATGTTAATCAGGAACGCGTGGTGAATACCCAGATTGAAACCTTGAAGCGTGCGTTGGGTGCAGTGGCGGGAGAATCCCGCGACATGCCATTGTTGATCAGCGCCGATGCCAAAACGCCGCACCAGGCCGTAGTGACAGCGATGGACGCAGCCGGGCAACTGGGGTTCGTGCATTTATCGCTGGCCACCAAGCGCAATAACAAGGCAGCGCATTAACATGAGCGCTGATCTGGCCGGGAAACGTCCCGATATCAACGGACCGTCCCCTGATGCCCACGGGCAACGCCCCGCAAAAAGCGCCGCGATGGTTTACCGCCGCCTGTTGAAATACGCCCTGCCCTACTGGAAACGTTTTTCCGTGGCTGTCATTGCCATGGTATTTTTCGCCGCTACCGACACCGGTTTTGCGGCACTGATGCAACCCATGCTGGATGGCAGTTTCGTCAAGAAAGACCCCGCCACCATCAGTCTGATTCCGCTGATGATCATTGGCCTGTTTCTGGTGCGTGGCGTAGCCGGGTTCTTGTCTTCTTACGGCATGGCCTGGGTGGGCAGGCAGATTATCAATGACATGCGACGGCAAATGTTTAACCATCTGCTGCGTTTGCCCGCGCCATTTTACGACACCAATCCGTCCGGGCAATTAATTTCAAAATTGATCTATGATGTAGAGCAGGTTTCACAGGCCTCTACCAACGCTGTCACCATCATTATCCGCGATACGCTGACCATCATTGGTTTGCTGGCCTGGATGTTTTACCTTAACTGGAAATTGACGCTGGTTTTTATGGTGATCGGGCCGTTTGTTGCGGTGCTGGTGGTGTATGTCAATAAGCGTTTTCGCCGGATTAGTGCGGGCATTCAAAATAGCATGGGCAACGTAACGCAAGCCGCCGAAGACGCGATTCAAGGGCAGCGCGTCATCAAGATTTTTGGTGGGCAGCACTATGAAGCCGGCCGCTTCGAAACAATCAATGAAACAAACCGCCGGCAAAACATGAAAATGACGGCAACACGCGAAGCGAGCGTGCCGTTTATCCAATTTCTTGCCGCCTGCGCCCTGGCGGGCATTGTGTTTCTGGCTACCCTGGACTCGATGCTGGCAACCATTACCGTGGGTACATTCATGTCATTTATTGTGGCGCTGATGATGTTGTTAGCGCCGATCAAGCGTCTCACTACCGTACATTCATCCATTCAGCGGGGTATCGTTGCTTCTGAAAGCATTTTCGAATTGCTGGACCGTGATCTTGAAAAAGACACCGGCACTTTGCGCCTGGAACGTGCGCGTGGCGCCATCGAATACAGCAATGTTTCATTTGGCTACGATGCGGCAAAGGGTAGGGTGCTGGAAAATATCAATTTCAAGGCCGAGCCGGGCCAAACCATCGCGTTCGTGGGGCGTTCTGGCAGCGGCAAGTCCACCCTGGTAAGTTTGTTGCCGCGTTTTTATGATGTGCAGATGGGTAGGGTGAGTATTGATGGGCACGATATCCGTGAAATTACCCTGGATGGCCTACGTAATCAGGTGGCGTTGGTTGGGCAGGATGTGACACTGTTTAATGACACGATCGCCAATAATATTGCCTATGGATCGTTGCATAAAGTTACGCAGGATGACATTGTGCGTGCGGCTGAATCTGCGCATGCCATGGAATTTATTCGCCAATTACCGCAAGGCTTGCAAACCATGATTGGCGAGAAGGGCGTGTTACTGTCAGGTGGGCAGCGGCAGCGTTTAGCCATCGCCCGCGCCTTGCTGAAGGATGCGCCGATATTGATCCTGGATGAAGCCACCGCCTCGCTGGACACCGAGTCAGAGCGTTATATTCAGGCGGCATTAATTCAATTGGTGCGTGACCGGACCACACTGGTGATCGCGCATCGTTTGTCTACCATTGAACGTGCTGACATGATTATTGTGCTGAATCAGGGCAGGATTGTCGAGCAGGGAAAACATGCTGAATTGTTGGCGCGCGGCGGGCATTATGCCAGTTTGCACCGCATGCAGTTTGCGTCGGCTGAGCCAGTGCCCTTATGTGAAAACGCAGTGTGAAACAGGCATGCGGCGGCTAGATTATTACTGGTATCACAAACATCCGCTGGTGATGTTGCTGCTTCCCTTGTCGTGGCTATTTTGCATGGTGAGTATGCTGCGGCGTAAAGCCTATCAGTCGCAACTGTTAAAAGTTACCCGGTTGCCTGTGCCCGTGATTATCGTAGGCAATATTAGCGTGGGTGGTACGGGTAAAACGCCTTTGGTCGTGTGGCTGGTAGATTTCCTGAAACAGGCAGGGTATAAGCCGGCCATTATCAGCCGTGGTTATGGCGGTGGAGCGCAGCAGTGGCCACAGCGCGTGCTACCCGGCAGCGACGCTGCGTCAGTAGGTGATGAAGCCGTGCTGTTGGCGCGGCGCTGTGATTGCCCGATGGCCGTTGCCCCTAACCGTGTTGCAGCCGCGCGGATGGTGCTGGAAAATAACGGTTGCGACATCATTGTGTGTGACGATGGTTTGCAACACTACGCATTGGCGCGGGACATAGAAATTGCCGTGATTGACGGTGTGCGGCGCTTTGGCAATGGATACTGTTTGCCGGCTGGTCCATTACGCGAGCGGCCGGGCCGGTTGGATGGTGTAGATTTTGTGGTAGTAAATGGCGAGGCTGGGGAAATTATTAATAATCATGCGTATTTTTCCATGCGTTTACATCCTGGTGCGTTGCGGCAGGTCAGTGATGATGATAAAAGGTGTGATATTAGTGTGTTTCACGGGCAGGTTGTGCATGCGGTGGCGGGCATCGGCCATCCCGCGCGGTTTTTTCAGCATTTGAAAGAATCAGGGATAAAGGTTATAGAGCATGCTTTTCCCGACCATCATCCGTTTACGGCACAGGATTTACAGTTTGGTGAAAATGCCAGCGTAATAATGACAGAAAAAGACGCCGTGAAATGCCGCGGTTTTACGCGTGAAAATCATTGGTATCTGCCTGTTGATGTGCAATTAACCCCGGAGTTTGGCGAACGTTTGCTGAAGCAATTAAAAATGAGGGAAGCAGCCAATGGATAAAAAATTACTTGATATCCTGGTGTGCCCGCTATGTAAAGGGCCATTAGTTTATAAAAAAGCGGCAGGGGAGTTGATTTGCAAGCCAGACCGCCTAGCGTATCCTATCCGTGACGAAATACCCGTGATGCTCGAAGAAGAGGCGCGCCATGTCGGTGCGGATGAAGAAATCTAGGAGCGACGCCTAAAGTGACGTTTTGCGTTATCATTCCAGCCCGTTATGCCTCGACGCGTTTACCTGGAAAACCGTTGTTGCGCATCGCGGGTAAACCGATGGTCCAACATGCTTATGAGCGTGCTGTGCAAAGTGGCGCAACAGAAGTGGTGATTGCCACCGATGATGAGCGCATCCGTCAAGCGGCCGCGGATTTTGGGGCGCTGGTGTGCATGACAGCCGCGCACCATCCCACCGGCACGGACCGTCTCGCTGAAGTGGCACGCTTGCGCGGTTATAGCCGCCAACATATTATTGTTAACCTGCAAGGCGATGAACCGCTCATGCCGCCCGCGTTGATCCGGCAGGTCGCGGAAAATCTGCGGTCCCACCCGCAGGCCAGCGCGGCTACTTTATGCGAGCGCATCACTTCATCTACTGAATTGTTTGATCCGCACCTGGTGAAAGTCGTCATGGACAAGCAGGGTTACGCGCTGTATTTCAGCCGCGCCCCGATACCGTGGGACCGTGACGCCTTTACACCAGCGCCAGGCAAAATTAACGCACTGCCTGCACGCTCCGAACATTATCGCCATATTGGTTTGTATGCCTACCGCGCGGAATTTTTGCAGGACTATGTGCAATGGCCGCCGTGTGTTATTGAACAAACCGAATCATTGGAACAATTGCGCCTATTATGGAATGGGCACAAACTACACGTCGCCGAGGCAGGGGAAAATCCCGGCATCGGTGTTGATACAGCAGAAGATTTGGCGCGGGTGCAACAGTTGCTGAAATGATGCCAGATTGCGCCCACAAAGACGGGGATTATGCTTAAAAAATTGTGGCGGCTATTGGGTTTTAAAAAAGAAGCCCCAAAAAACCTTAGAGTTTTACATGATAAACGTGCATTGGAGCAAAAAATGGTACGTGTTCTTTTTGTTTGCATGGGCAATATTTGCCGTTCCCCCACCGCGGAAGGCGTGTTTCAAGCGCTGGTGAAACAGCATGCCTTGGAAAAGATAGTCGGCGTTGATTCAGCAGGTACCCATGCATACCACATTGGTAATGGTCCCGATCGGCGTTCCCAGGCAGCGGCATTGCGCCGCGGGATTGATATCAGCCCCCAATGCGCCCGCCGGGTGGAGGTGGCTGATTTTGAAATGTTTGAATATGTGCTGGCGATGGACGAAGAAAACATGGCGGCTTTGCATCAAATTTGCCCGCCCGAATACCGGCACAGGATCCAACTTTTTCTCGAATACGCCCCGCATTTGAATGTAAAGGAAGTACCCGATCCTTATTATGGCGGGTTAAATGGTTTTGAGCGTGTGCTGGATTTAATCGAGGCCGCCGCGCAGGGTCTGGTGGACGATATCAAGCGTAAGCATGTGCCTAGCTGAGCCAGTGCTGTAGACCAGCATAATCCTGCGGGGCAGGCACGTTTTTTGTGCCTGCCCCGCAGGGATTTTATTCCACGCTGGAGGGGTCTTTAGCGCCTTCTGCCGCAACATTTCCGGTGTCCGTACGGGCGGGGGCAACAGGCGCCGGGTTTGCGGTGCGCGTAGTTTCAGCATTACGCTCTACCGGAGCAGATTCAGTTGACGCCAGATCCGGCCGTGCCCGGTAAGGGTTGCTGCGCGGTGGATACGGAGGTAAACCGCCCCCTGGTTTTTCTATGCCGGACACGGGATTGATGTTTTCAGTGCCAGGCCTTTCGGGGGCACGGGATTCACGGGGCGTGGCAGCAGGCGGCGGTGTAGTGAAAACCGCACTGTTATTTTCAGTGGTGGCGCTATGGGCATGAACGATCGGCGTGGGTTCGGGATAGTGTTCGTGTCCGTCTTCATGAGTGTCTTCCGCTTCTATAGCGCCCAAAGCGTCCGAGGATTCTCCTGGTTTGCTGTCATTGCCTGGGCTGCGTCCACCCTCTTTACGGC
>JAGVME010000068.1 GCA_020053945.1 Gammaproteobacteria bacterium | reverse complement strand
TAGTATATAACGTATAAACGCAATATCTTAATTGGTTTCCCCAGGATCTAGGTCAGGAGCCTCAATATTTAGCTATTTGCACTGCCGTCTTGCCATATGATGCCGCGCTAGTGTACTTTGGCATCAGATCTTGATTGGTTTGCTGGGTTAATTGAGTGGCAAGCCGACCTTTAAATTTAAGTGAGGAACACACCGTGCTTCAGAATAAAGCTCACCTCGATGATACGCCAGTCACCCCCCCTACGGTAGCTCCCACTGCTAGCGGTTTATCTTTACCGCCGCTCCAGGATAAATTTGGGCGCACCTTTGACTATGTCCGTATTGCCATTACGGATCGCTGCAACCTGCGCTGCACGTACTGCATGCCGGAAGAAGGCGTGGAGTTTGGGCACAAAGATACCATCATTACCACCGCGGAAACCCTGCGCATCATTGCCGTCCTGGCTAAAATTGGTATCAAAAAGGTACGCTTCACCGGCGGGGAACCCACCATCCGCAAAGATTTACCCCAACTGATTGCAGGCGCCGCAGCAACACCGGGCATTAAAGGCGTGCACCTTACCACTAACGGCCTGCTGTTGCATCGCATGGCCAAAGATCTGCTGGCCGCGGGACTGACCGGCATCAACATCAGTCTCGACAGCATGGACGCCGACCGCTTCATGCGCATTACGCGTCGCCCCGGCGTTGAAACTGTGCTTAACAACATTCAGTTGGCGCTTGACGCAGGCTATCCGCGTGTCAAGGTGAACGTGGTGTTAATGCGCGGCTTCAATGAAGATGAGCTGGAAAAATTTACGTGCTACACCAAAGACCACGCGGTAACGGTGCGCTTTATTGAATTCATGCCGTTTGATGCCGACCAGATCTGGGGAACAGGCGACCATTTTGCCAGCGCGGAAACTATCGTCAATAAGATCAAATCGCTCTATCCTAATATTGGGCCGGCGCCAGGCACCCGCACCGAACACCATATTTTTAAAGTTCCGGGCTGGGCAGGCAAAATCGCCGTTATTCCGGCCTTCACCCGTAGCCTGTGCGGCAACTGTTCGCGGATTCGCGTCACGGCGGATGGCAGCATTCGTAACTGCCTGTACTCGGATGAACAATACAATCTGCGCCAGATCATGCGCGCCGGTGGCAGCGATGACGATATGATCGCCTTGTTCCGCAAAGCCTTTGCGGAAAAAGCCATTGACGGTTACGAGTCCAAGAAACTCTCCGACGCCAAAGGTATTCTCGATACCACCCAGCAACACCGTGGCAGCATGACCCAAATCGGCGGCTAACACGCCCAGGAAACCCTTGTTACAGTGACGTGGGCGCCACTATAATAAGGGTTTAGCTATTTATGCTACGGATTTTTAGGGCTTCCAAACCACCTCAGCAGGAATTATGTGATGTCAGACGAATTTACGCACTTTAACGCCAAGGGTGAAGCCCACATGGTCGACGTTGGCAACAAGGCCGTCACCCAACGCGAGGCCGTGACCGAGGGCCGTATTTACATGAACCCCAAAACCCTGAAAATGATCATGGAAGGCACCCACAAAAAAGGTGATGTGCTGGGTATCGCGCGCGTGGCAGGCATCATGGGCGCGAAAAAAACCTCGGATCTGATTCCGCTGTGCCATCCGATTAATCTCACCGCCGTGGAGCTGGATCTGACGCCCGAACCTGCCACGAACTCGGTGTATTGCTTGGTCAAGGTACGCTGCGGCGGCCAGACTGGCGTTGAAATGGAAGCCTTGGCGGCAGTGCAGATCGCGCTGCTCACCATTTATGACATGTGCAAAGCGGTAGACCGCGGCATGGTCATGCAGGATATTGGCCTGCTGGAAAAATCCGGCGGCAAATCTGGCACCTGGACACGTCCTGCTTAATCTTAGAGGTTGATATGAACATCAAAATTCGTTATTTCGCCAGTATGCGTGATCGCATGGGCCGCGCTGAAGACACCGTAACGGTGGAGGGTGACGCCTTGACGATTACTGATCTATGGAAGAAAGTGGCGCCCGGCCAGCCGTTGCCCACCAGCACCCTGATTGCCGTGAACATGGAATACACTGACGCCTCACAGAAGCTCAAAAACGGTGATGAAGTGGCCTTTTTTCCCCCGGTCACGGGAGGTTGATCATGAGCGACGCTACCGCCATCAAAGTTATCGTCCAGGAAGAACCCTTTGACGCCTATCAGGTAACGGGCGCGCACCAAGCCACGTTTGATGCCAACAAATGCGGCGGCATCGTTACGTTTGTCGGTACCATGCGTGACTACAATGACGGTCACTCGGTCTCGACCATGCATCTCGACCATTACCCGGGCATGACCGAAAAACATATTGAACGTGTCTGCCAGGAAGCGGCTGAAAAATGGGAAGTGATTGATATTCTCGTAGTGCATCGTTACGGCAAGATTATGCCCAGCGACGCCATTGTGCTGGTGGCGGTTTGGTCCGCGCACCGCGCCAACGCCTTTGACGCCTGCCGCTTTGTAATTAATTATCTTAAAGAACGCGCACCGTTCTGGAAGCGTGAAGCCACTCCTGCAGGCGAACGCTGGGTTGAACACAACACCAAAGATCCCGCCGCCGAGGCCGCCAGCGCGGCGGCTGCGCGCCAGAAACGCTCCGCTTAATCCACCTCGCTTTAACCGGCTCCCTGCTCGGATGCGTTAAACCTAAAAACCTCAGTTGGAACCTACTGAGGTTTTTAGGTTACATGGATGACGCCTCCCTTATCCTTACTTAACCCAGCATTAGCCCTCTGATCCCCTTTAAAATCCCCCCTTCCTTGCCGCTAACAAACCACAGGACCGTGGCGCGTGCCACCCTAAATTTGGGAAGGATGGAATGAAAAAAACAGGATATGGTCCACTCTTGCTGGTTCTTTTGCTTACGCCTTGGGTGGCCACCGCAGCGCCCTCATCAGCGCAGAAAAGCTTTTCTTTTGGGGTGGTGCCGCAACAAAACCCCACTGCGCTCGCCAAAACCTGGGCGCCAGTCCTCAGTTACTTAAGCCAAAAAACGGGCTATAAATTAGAATTCCAAACCGCCAAGGACATTACCACCTTCAACCAGCGGTTAAAAGCGGGCGCCTTCGATATTGCCTATATGAATCCATTTTTGTATGCGGTGGACAAATCCCGCCTCTACAAAGTTTTTGCCAAGGAAAAAGATACCCGCCTGAGAGGCATTATTATTGTCGCCAAAAATAGCCCATACACCAGCTTGGCGTCATTACGTAACACTTCCCTGACCCAGATGCTTTTGCCGCCACGCTGCTGCCACTTGCGCATCTGGAAAAGGCAGGCATCACGGTCACACTAAAAAATGTGATGTCCCACGATTCCGTGTATCGCGCCGTCGCCAAAGGGCTATACCCGGCCGGAGGTGGCGTGATCAAAACGCTGGAAAAAATTGACCCTCTCATACGGGATCAGTTACGGATTTTATGGACTTCCCCACCTTACATTCCACACCCTATCGCTGCTCACACCCGGATTCCGCAACCGGTCATTGATAAGCTGTTCGAGACCCTGGCCACCATGCACCTCGATCCCAAAGGAAAAGCCCTGCTGGAAGAGCTTAAGTTCAAGGGAATCGAACCGGCGGAAGACCATGAATATGACGCCATACGCGCGCTCAGCAATTTACCTGCACACCCGCAATAATTCAATTACCGAGGGACACTGGCACCATGTCATTCCGCCTTAAAACCATGCTGGGGATTACGCTCATCCAAGCCCTGTTGCTATTCACCCTAATATGGAATGGCGCCCACATCCTGACCTCTTCACATGAAGAAGCCTTATTGAAACACGCCTCAACCGCCACCCGCTTGTTTGCGTCCGTCACCCAAGATGCAGTGCTGGCCACTGACTTGGGTTCCCTTGAAAATGCGATCGCTCAAACCTTGCTGAACCCAGGCATTGTATATGCCCGGGTTGCAGGCAAGGAAGGGATATTGGCCGAAGGGGGCGACCCCATGGCACTGGCAAAACCTTTTAAAGCTGACCATAGTTATCAGGGCGCCAGCGACGGCATATTTGATGCGTCCGCTGATATCATTGTGGCAACTGAAAAATACGGCCACGTCGAAGTAGGTTTCAGCATCGGCAAAATCAAAGACACCATTACCTCCGCCCAGAATGAAACCATGGTTTTTTCCATAAGCGCCATGGCAGCGGTTGCGTTGCTGTCATATCTTTTTGCCATGTACCTTACCCGCCGGTTGGATACCCTTAAAGCCGCATCCCAATGCATTGCCGAGGGTGCGCTTGGCCATCAAATCCCGGTAAACGGCACCGATGAGCTGGCGCAAACGGCGGCGGCCTTTAATGAGATGTCGCATAAACTGCGCCTTTTGGACATTGAACATAGACGTGCCGAAAATGAAATCAAACAATTGAATACGGAACTGGAAGCGCGGGTTACTTTACGCACCCATCAGCTCGCCAGCGCAAACAAGGCCTTGGAGCACCTGGCGCTGCACGACGCGCTCACGAAACTGCCTAACCGCACGCTCTTCCATGACCGTGTGGAACAGGCGATCCTGATCGCACGGCGTGAAAAAAAATCTTTTGCGCTGCTGTCACTGGACCTGGATAAGTTCAAACCCATCAATGATACCTTGGGGCACCATACAGGTGATTTAGTGTTGCAGGAAGTCGCGATACGCATGGGGAATTGTTTGCGCCAATCGGACACTGTCGCGCGCATGGGGGGGGACGAGTTCTCCATCTTATTACTCAATATCACTACAGATGACGTGATGGTGATCGTAAATAAAATTATCAGGGCCATCATCAAACCCATCGCGATGAATGATAAAAAACTGGCCATAGGCGCCAGCATCGGCATTGCCATGTTCCCCGCGCACGGTGACGACCTGGTCGCGCTCATGTGCCGTGCTGATTCAGCCATGTATGCGGCGAAACGCGCGCAAAATGTGTATACCTTTTATAATGAAGAAGTCGAAAAAGAAAGTGGGGAGCGCCTGGCATTGCAACAGGACTTACGGCGCGCGATTGACACTGACCAACTTATTTTACATTACCAGCCTAAAATCGATTTTGGTTCCCAGCGTGTTATCGGCGTTGAAGCGTTGGTGCGTTGGCAACATCCGCAGCGGGGCCTGATTTACCCCGATGCATTCATTACCATCGTAGAAAAAAATGGCTTGATGAAAGCCTTTACATTGAAAGTGCTGGAAATAGCGTTGCGGCAATGTGAGCTATGGCACGAAACCCATATCAACTTGAGCATGGCGATAAATATCTCGGCGATCAACCTTCAGGATCCGGTATTCCCGGACAGCGTAGCCGAGATTTTGAAAAAATTTAACGTCGCGCCCACCCATATTGAGCTTGAAATAACTGAAACTGCGATCATGACGGATCCGCTACGCGCCATCGAAAACATCACCAAACTAAGTGCCATGGGCCTGCAGGTTTCAATTGATGATTTTGGCACCGGTTATTCGTCGATGGCCTATTTGCAAAAATTGTTAGTGGCAAAGATAAAAATTGACAAGTCCTTTGTGATGGAGATGGACAAAAACAAGAACGATAATGTCATTGTGCGTAGCACCATTGATTTAGGCCATAACCTGGGTTTGAAAGTGATCGCGGAAGGCGTGGAAAGCCAGGAGTCCTGGGATCGCCTCAAGGAAATGGGCTGCGATTCCGCCCAAGGGTATTTCATGAGCCGGCCGATTCCAGCGGATCAGTTTATGCAATGGATCAATGAATCACCTTTCGGTTCCGGCGAAAACGTCACTAAAACATAAAAGCGGCGCGCGCTGCGCCAATCCACAAGTTTACGTTACCCTGCTTGGGCGGTGTTTAGAAACCCACCCTATTTAACCTAAAAACCCCAGATGGTTTTAGGTTAAATCTTCCGTTCCGTCCCATCCGCCTCATTAACATGCTTATGGTCTTCCATGCCATGCTTAGGCCCATGCGGATGGGCATGCACCAAATCGCCATGGCTGTGTAGATGCGAATGCAGCACAAACCTTTCCCGTATGAACTTGATCAATAATGCCAGACAGAATAAGGTGGCGCCAAACAATACTATTGTAGCGCCCGAAGCCGCATTGAAGATGTAACTCAAATACATGCCGGCCACGCCAGTGATGGCGCCAATAATAGTGGAATAAATCAGCATGCGGCTGAAGCTGTCCGTCATCATGCGCGCCGTCATGGCGGGCATGATGAGCGTGGCAGCGATCATGGTGACGCCCACGATGTTCATGGAGGCAATGACCGACAGTGTCAGGATAAATGAAAACATCAGTTGCACGATACCGGTTTTGATACCAAATACCCGCGCGGCTTCATTATCAAACGTGGAAAACAACAGCGGTTTGTACATGAAAAATATGGTGATCATGGTAAAGGCTGTTACCAGCCCGACGACCCATAGATCTTGATTGGTAATGCCCAGAATATTGCCAAACAGCGCGGCCTCAAAACTCTGGCTGAAGGTACGTACCTGGCTGATGATGGCCACGCCCAGGGCAAAAAAAGCGGTGGTGACAATGCCGATGGCGGCGTCTGATTTTATTTTTCCGTCTTTGGTGAGCATGTTAATTAATACGGCCGCCAACAAACCCATCGCGCCCGCGCCGACATAAAAATTAAGGTTCAGTGTAAACCCCACCACCGCGCCACCAAAAGCGGCATGTGACAGGCCGTGGCCAATATAACTCATGCCCCGCAACACAATGTATACGCCAATCAGGCCACACAAAGAGCCCACCATAAGCGCTGCCAACAGACTGTGACGAAAGAATTCATACGCCAGTGGCTCCATCAAAAAATCAAGCATCAATTATGCTCCTGAAGATGCAGCGGTGTGCTGTTGGCAATCAGGAAGTGGCCCTGGTATTCGACAATGATGATATCGCCACCATAAGTTTTGGTTAGAATCTCGTTGGTAAAGATGTCGCGCGGTTTGCCTTGCGCCACCACACCATTGTTAAAGCAGATTACCCATGGCAGATGTGAGGCTACGGCATTGAGATCATGCGTCGTCAGCAAAATGGTAATGCCTTCGCTGTTGATGTCACCCAGCAAGTGCAACACATCATGCTGGGTTTTAATATCCACGCCGGACGTTGGCTCATCGAGCACTAACAGCTTGGGGTTATTAATCAGGGCGCGCGCCAAAAATGCGCGTTGCTGCTGACCGCCGGATATATTGATAATATGATGATGCAGGCAATCATGAATCCCCAGCTTGTCCGCCAGATCATGCACCCGTTCCCGTTCTTCTTTGGTGGGCCACGGCCAGATGCGGTTGTTGGTATAGAGCCCCATCAAAATCACTTGCTCTACCGTAACCGGAAACGTCCAGTCCACACTTTCCAGTTGCGGCACATAACCTATCGTGCCGGGTGGAACTTTACTCACCGGATAATCAATTAATCGTACATCACCGGAAAACACTGGCTGCGTACCGAGTATGGTTTTAAGCAGCGTGGTTTTACCGCAACCAGTAGGCCCGACAATCCCGGCAAACTGGCCTACGGGAATCTCCAGCGACAAATGCGAAAACACCACATTGCGTTCATAGCCGACGGTGACGTCGCGCAGACTAACCGCATGATTCATGTCGAAAGCCTCGATATGTCATTTCGAGCGTAAAAATAACTGTCATCCCGAACGTAGTGAGGGATCTTGCAAGATCCCTCAAAGATCTCTCACCTTCGTTCGAGACTCGGGACAAGGATTTCTCCCCCCGCTTTCGCGGGCGCTAAAGGCTGCTCGAAATGACAGCGCATCATTGTTTAAGGTAAAAGGTTAGTGGCATCAACAGTGGCAACGCACGCAGGCTGACCGCCCAAGGCCTCAGTCATGATCACCATGTTAGCGGCCATCATGCCTATAAAAGAATTTTTGGGTGGCGCGGGTAATTCATCGTCAGACAGTTGATCAATAAATTTCACGCCGGTTTCACGCGCAATTTGTTCCAGCACTTTGCTGGCAAAAACCTCTGAACCAAAAATGGCAGGCACCTTTTCTTTTTTAAGCTGTTCGATGATGCGTATCATTTCACGCGGACTGGGTTCTGAAAAATCCGAAGGCTGGATCGCCGCAATAATTTTCATGCCATAGCGTGGCGCAAAATAGGCAAAGGAATCATGGTAAGTAACGAGCTTACGGTTTTTCTCGGGGATGGATTTGACACAGACAAAGATGGCCGCATCCAATTTCTCCAGCTTTGCCAGATACGCCTTGGCATTGGCAAAATAACCGTCGCGGCGCGCCGGGTCGAGTGCCGCCAGGCTGTCCCTGGTAATCTCGGCATAGCGCATCGCCAGCGCGATATTAGGCCATAAGTGCGGATTGGGGTGACCATTTTCCTTGGGAAAACTGAAATCATATCGCCAGTCCTGCTTGCGCAACGCGCGCTCGCCCAGATGCACGATGGAAACTTGCTTTTTTTTGACTTTCTCCGCCAGGCTTACCGTAGGCAGCTCCAGATGCAGTCCATTGACAATAATGATATCAGCGGCGCTGAGCAGCTTCGCGTCTGAAGGGGCGGGTTCAAAGGTGTGGGAATCCATGCCATCGGGAACGATTCCCGTCACCTCGACATACCTCCCACCCACATTCTGCACAATGTTAGTGATGGGGGCGACCGTCGTCACGACCCTGATTTTACGCTCCTCGGCGGCACGAATTGTGCTCGTCGACACAAGAAGCGCCAAAAACGTCAAAAATACGGCTGAGAACCTGATTTGCTTATTCATAGTAGTTTGCTTATCCATAGTCGTTAGAGTGGGGCTCTTGTAAAGTATTTGTCGGCACAATCACCCGAAACCGTACATCCCCTTGTATAGCACGAACCGCCCTTGGGCAGGGAGGGATGAAGTATGTCGAACGTTCCGGTTGACATTATTATAGCACCGTGGTGTATACTGTGCCTGTATGAATATTTCTTCATACTTCATAACTTCTGTATTGTAAGGAGAAAATCGCATGAGTGTCAAGACACGAGAGAGCATACAATTGATCGACGTTGCCCTTGAAAAGAAGTAACTATACCAAAATGATAGCGGTCTGTGTTTGTCCATATAACCCATTTAACTTAGAGTAGGTAAATAATGATGAGATGCGTGCAAAAAAATAGGGCAACCCGTAAAGCCTTGGGTATATTTCTGGCAGGATTAGGCATGGCGGGAGTCTATGCCGAGGCATTCGCCCACGGCGAATCCATCCGTGGCGGTGGGGCGGGCAGCATCAATACCATGGGGGCGCAGATTCGGACGGAGGCCGGTATCGGGTTGCGCTGGGATCAACGCAATTACGAGCGATTCTCGGATCAGCAAATGGTGGGGTTCCGCAATCAGGGCGAGGACGTACACATGCATTCACAGGAAGACGTCGCATTCCTGTCCTTCGGTTTTCCGGTGAACAAGAACATGGACATGACCATCCTGGCGCAGTATAACCGATTCCAGGGCTTCGTGGACAACGGCGACGAGTATGCCACCCAATGTTTCGGCCTCGAAAACGGCTTGCCGACGCAGAATGCCCAGAACCCCACCTGCCTGTCAAAAACCAAGACGTCGCAAGGATTGGGCGACACACTGGTGCTGGGACGCTACCGTTTTTATGAGCGCAACGACCACCAGATTGCGGCCTTGTTCGGCGCCATACTGCCTACCGGCACGATTCGCATTCTCACGGATAACGGCGATATCATCGGCACCCACAATCAGCCAGGCAGCGGGGCAATAACCGCGCAGGGCGGGCTTGCCTATACGGCGCATCTGACCGACAAGATCTCCGTGGATGCGGATATCATTGCACGTGTTCCCACCCTCGGCGCCAAGCAGTTCCGCGCTGGCCGGTCGATCCAGGCCGACGTGGCTGTCAGTTACGGCCACCGCGATGGATTTCTGGTGCCGGCCCTGGAGCTGAATGCCATCTCTAACGAGAGCGATATCGAGGGCGATGAGGTGAAGAAGAACAGCGGCGGGAGCGTAATCTACCTGTCACCAGGAATCACCATGCACCTCAAGGACAAGGGCAGCGTGTATGCGACCGTCATGTATCCGATCTATCAAAAACTGGGCGGCATCTCCAACAACGAGGCGTGGCGTTTCAGCCTCGGCTGGGGGTACGGCTTCGGCAAGTGATAAGGTCAGCCGGACAGTCAAGATTGTGGTCGGCTGTTACGAGCAAATAAACTGTCCTAAGTTGTAGCACATGATCTGTCCGGTTTTATAGTGGCCTTCTTCCACAGGGGGCAGACTATGAGCCGGACAGCATTCATGCAGGAGCTACACAAGATGCGATTTGAGGAGGCGTATAAAGGTTGGATAGAGAAGCGCTTAAGCCAAAGTGAAGCGGCGGAAATTGGGCGTATGTGACCGTACCTTTCGGCGTTATGTGCAGCGCTTTGAGGACGACGGGATCGAAGGCTTGACTGACTATCGAGTAGGCCAAGTGTCCCCTCGGCGCGCGCCAGTAGAAGACGTCACGGCGCTCACCACGCTATATACCACACGGTACAGTGGCTGGAATATACGGCACTTTCACGAGCGCTATCAACAAGAGGGCGGTCAGCGCAGTTACACTTGGGTGAAGAATACCCTGCAGAGAGTAAAGGAAAACACCGCACGCGGCGCGCCCTGCCGGGCATGATGATTCATCACCGCCATACGGCGCAATGCGTTGCGCTTATTGTCGCCCTACAGGGGTGCATTTTGGTAAGCAACCGGATAGGCAAGTTCAGTCCTCCAGCGAGGAGTTGATCGGCGCCGCCGATTCGGCGAATCAGGGCACCGTGCTCAAGAAACAGCTCGACGCGCGCACGGTGTACCGCCCGGGGGAACTCATGGAAACCGTGCCGGGCCTGATCGTCTCTCAGCACAGCGGGGAAGGCAAGGCCAACCAATTTTATGCACGTGGATTCAACCTCGATCACGGCACGGATCTGCGCACCTCTGTGGATGGCATGCTGGTCAACCAGCGCAGCCACGGGCACGGCCAGGGCTGGACCGACCTGAACTTTCTGATACCGGAAATAGCCGCTGGCCTGCAATACAAGAAGGGGCCTTATTATGCTGAAGAAGGTGATTTTTCCTCCGCAGGCTCCGTCAATATCAATTATGCCGATACCTTGCCGCAGGGGGTCGCCAGTATCAGCGCGGGTCAGCAGGGCTTCAAGCGTTTACTGATTGCTGATTCTCCGAAACTGGGCGCGGGCAACCTGCTGTATGCCATCGAACTGCAAACCAAGGATGGGTCGTGGACCACGCCCGAGGACTACCGGAAATTCAACTCCGTGCTGCGCTACAGTCAGGGCGATGCGCAAAACGGTTTTAACGTCACCGCCATGGCCTACCGGGGAATATGGAACGCCACGGATCAGATTCCCCAACGCGCTGTGGATAGCGGCCAGATCTCACGTCTGGACACGCTGGATGCCAGCGATGGTGGGGACGTCTACCGCTACAGCCTGTCAACTGCATGGCAGCGCACACGTGGCAACGGCGTGACCCGGGCCAATGCCTATATTATCCAGCACGATCTCAACCTGTTTTCGAATTTCACCTATTTCCTCGACGATCCCGTCAATGGTGATCAATTCTATCAACCTGACAAGCGCACCCTGTCTGCAGCAAATATCAGTCACGCCTGGCTCACTCAATGGAGTGGCAGGGAAGTAGAAAACACCATCGGTCTGCAATTACAGAACGACAATATTTTTAACGGTTTGTACAACACCAAAACGCGGCAGACGTTATCTACCACACGCCGCGATCATATCGTCGAGAGCAGCGCAGCAGTGCATTTTCAAAACAGTCTGCGCTGGATGGAGAAATTCCGTACCGTGGCCGGGCTACGCAGCGATTTTTACGGGTTTAACGTCAACAGCGATAACCCTGCCAACTCCGGCAAATAAAACGCCAGCATCACCAACCCCAAACTCAGCATGATCTTCGGGCCATGGGCCAAGACCGAGTATTACGTCAACCTCGGCGGCGGATTCCACAGCAACGACGCGCGCGGCACCACCATCAGCGTAGATCCGAAGTCGGGTCTTGCGGCGGATCGAGTAACGCCCCTCGTCCGCAGCAAGGGATATGAAGCGGGTTTGCGCACTGCAATCATTCCTGGCTTGCAAAGCACCTTCAACGTATATCAATTAAACATGGATTCCGAGCTGGTCTTCCTCGGCGATGCAGGCACCACTGAGGCAGGTCCCGCCAGCCGCCGCACGGGCTTTGAATTTGCCAACTTCCATGCCCCCACTCCGTGGTTAACCATTGATGCGGATGTCGCCTATGCCAAGGCGCGCTTTAAAACCGGAGACCGCATCCCTGGCGCAGTCGAAGGTGTGGGCTCATTGAGCGCCGCTGTGGACAACCTCGGCCCGTGGTTCGGCAGCCTGCAATTGCGCTACTTTGGCCCACGCGCGTTAACTGAAGACAATAGTGTGCGATCTAACAACACTACTATACTAAACGGTCAACTTGGTTATAAATTCCACAAAAATGTGCGTGTAGCGCTGCAAGCCTTTAATTTATTGGATCGCCAAGCCAATGCCATTGACTATTACTATACATCCAGGTTGCCCGGCGAACCCGCTACAGGTGTGGATGACAAGCACTTCCACCCCATCGAGCCACGCTCGTTGCGAGTGAGCCTGACCAGCAACTTTTAACCTGGAAAAAGCAGTTGATACAGGTAATCGGCATCTTGATGATTTTTACTATCTGATGTTACGCAGCCCCCCTCACCGATGATGGCATACTAAAGCCTATGGACAAACAAAACCTTGAACTATACACAGACTACTTGATCAG
>JAGVME010000043.1 GCA_020053945.1 Gammaproteobacteria bacterium | reverse complement strand
CAGCTATTGAAGCGGCTAACGGCGATGTTAATGCCCTGTGAGGGTATAGCCACGCTGGCTTGGAGGTGTAAATTTGGGTTTTTCAGCGGCGACTAATTATGTTTCCAGCCCTTTTTCCCTGCTTCTTTTACATTTCGTGTTGTGAAATGATACTCTTTCCGTCACGCTGGGCTTGTTTCCCGACACCCATTATGTCCAGCGACCGCTGACCACGCGATCCAGTCCTGCCATATCTTGATCGTTACGCACATATGCATAGCCTAACTCACGCAGCATCTGCGCCACGGCACAGCCTTGGTCATAGCCATGTTCGAGCAGTAGCCAGCCTCCCTCCGCGTGCTCAGTCAGGTGCTGGCGTGCAGCCGCTGCAATAGCGCGGATATCGTCCAATCCGTCGGTGCCAGATGCTAGTGCGCTCAGCGGTTCAAAGCGAATTTCGGTTTGGGTCAGGCGTGGATCCAGTGCGCTGACGTACGGCGGGTTGGAGATGATAATGTGCAGTGTTTCATCCTGGAGGGGCGCGAACCAGTCACCGGCACGGAATTCAATATTGGTGATGCCGTGCGTTGCGGCATTACGGCGCGCCACGGCCAGGGCGGCGGTAGAGCGGTCTGTGGCGATGACATGGCAGCTAGGCCGTTCACGGGCAAGGGCCAATGCGATTGCGCCGGTGCCGGTGCCTAAATCAAGTAGGCGCCATGCGCTGTCTGTGGGGATGTGTTGCAGCGCAAGCTCCACCAGCAATTCAGTCTCGGGACGCGGGATCAAGGTGTCGCGTGTGACTTCCAGTGCCATTGACCAGAATTCGCGTTGGCCGGTGAGATACGCGAGCGGTTCCCCGGCCGCGCGGCGTTCTATGAGTGCGCTATACCAGTGTGCCTGAGCGTCGTCCAGCAGGCGTTCTGGCCAGGTATGCAAATGGCTACGTGTGCAGCGCATGACAAAACTTAGCAGGGTTTCGGCCTCCAGGCGTGCGATTGCGGAGTCGGCATTTGCTCTTTCCTGTGTGGCTACAAGGCGGTTCGTGGCATGTTGCAATGTTCTAATGATTGAAATAGGTAGGGTCATTAGGAATGGGGTCGGGGAGGTCTTGTTATAGCTAGGGTAATCGCGTACAGTTTAGCATGGCCTAACCTGTTTTTAATTGCATGCTGCCCAGATTACGCTCCCTTTTGATCGGCCGCTCCCGGTATCCTGTGTCCCGGGGCGCTTGCGCGTCCCTGCCACTTGGGCTTCCGCCGTGCAGGGATGCACCAGTGCCGCCAGAGGCAGGATGCTGGAAGCGACCGCCCCCCGCACTTGGGCTTCCTGCCCGGCGAAAATGGGCGATCTTGTTGGCGTTAGCGCTGCTGTTTGCGCAATATGTGCTGATCGCGCATCAAATTGGCCATCAACCGGATGCGTCTGAGGCGCCGTGTGAACTGTGCTTGGTGGCTCCGCATCAAGGCAGCACCCCTATCAGTAAAGACAGCCCACCCGCCATTGTTCATGGGCAAGATGCCAGTGCTTTTTCGGCCATCGCGGGTCGGGTGATATCCCAGATTACCACCGGTTTTTCCGCCCGCGCCCCACCGTTCTTTCCCCACGCCTAACAACAAATAGTCGTTTGTGTAATATCACTGGCAGGGTTACCCCCTGCCGGTTATCTATTTCGTGGGGAATACTATGAAACATCATTTTGGCCGTTCCCGGCATCCCGCCTCTCGTGGCACTAGTGCATCCATGCGCGTCGCTGTGATGGGCATGATTGCGGCTGCGTTGTCACTGCCTGCTGTTGCCCAAGGCTCAATGATCGGTTCTTCGGCCAATGCCTTTAATCCTGCCATCTCGTTAATTTTGTCGGGAACCTACACCCATTTGTCGCAGGATCCGGCGGCATACTCCCTGTCTGGTTTTGCCCTGGGGGATGCGGCCAGTCCTGGTCAACGGGGTTTCGGCATCAGCCCGAGCGAGCTGCATCTGAGTTCCAATATCGACCCCGATCTGTACGCGGCGATGGCGTTGATCATTAATCCCGACAACACGGTCTCTCTGGAAGAAGCCTACTTTCAAACCACTGGTCTGGGCAATGGCTTTACGCTAAAAGGCGGGCGGTTTTTCTCGGGGATTGGCATGATCAACCAAAAACATCCCCACGCCTGGGATTTCATCGACGAGCCTTTAGCCTATCGAACATTTCTGAATTTTCAATATGGGGACGAGGGCTTGCAGGTACGCTGGGTTGCGCCGACGGAAACCTTTATCGAATTGGGTGGCGAGGCGTTGCGCGGCAGCGGTTTTGTGGCGGGCGGTAATGAGAAAAATGGCATTGGTGCGCATAGCCTGTTTGCCCATATCGGGGGCGATGCGGGTGTGAGTCAAAGTTGGCGTGTCGGCGGCGCCTTGCTGAACGCCGCTCCGCGTGGCCGCGAGTCGGGCGCCATTGGAGCAGGGTTGCCCGACACATTTAGCGGCGATAGCCGCTTATGGACAGCGGACTTTATCTGGAAATGGGCGCCCAATGGCAATCCCGGGATCAAAAATGCGGTGATCCAAGGCGAGTATTTCTGGCGCGAGGACGACGGTTTGATGAGCGGCGCCGTTTCCGGCATCACGGGAGATTATCATGCCCGGCAATCCGGCGGGTATCTGCAAGGTGTGTATCAGTTCATGCCACGCTGGCGGGCGGGGCTGCGGTATGACGTGTTGGCGACCCACGAGTTGAATGACGCGAGCGGCGCGCTGGCTGACCCGAATTATAAACCGTCACGGGTCGGCGTTATTCTGGAGTTTGCCAAAAGCCAGTTCAGCCGCTTTCGGTTGCAATACAACGCGGACCAATCGCAGCCGGGCGGTGTCGATCATCAGGTGTATGCGCAGTATCAGCTTAGCCTCGGCGCACATGGCGGCCATCAATTTTAGGGCGAAGAATGCCCGTCAATTTAGGCTTTTGAAGGATATGGCGACATGAAAAAGATCATAAATCTGTGTTTATTATTGATGTTGGGCCAGCTTGGGATAAATGGGGCGCATGCGACGTGCAAGGATGCACAAGTGCCGGGGGAGGGCGAAGCGAGGGGTTCAGGATGCCGGGAGCGGCCCGCGTTGCAGGTGATGGCTTGTGAGCCGGAGTGGGGCGCGCTGGCAAAGGAAATTGGCGGTGACGATGTGGTTGTTTATACCGCGACGACGGGCCTGCAAGACCCGCATCGGATTGAAGCGCGCCCCAGCCTCATCGCCCAAGTCAGGCGCGCCAACATGCTGGTATGCACTGGCGCGGATCTTGAGGCCGGATGGTTGCCGTTGCTGTTGCGGCAGGCGGGGAATCCACGCGTACAACCCGGTGCGCCGGGATATTTTGAGGCGGCCAGTTTCGTGACCAAGCTGGAAATCCCGACACGCCTGGATCGCAGCGAGGGTGATGTTCATGCAGCGGGCAATCCGCACATCCAGACTGACCCGCGTAATATCGCGCAGGTGGCGGAAGCGTTAAGCAAGCGGCTAGGCGAAGTTGATCCTGCCCATGCCGCCGCTTATCAATCACGTCACGCCGCTTTTTCCGCCAAGTGGAACACGGCCATGCAGCGCTGGGAAAAACGCGCGGCGCCGCTCAAGGGCGTGGCTATAGTGGTGCAGCATCGGGGCTTTCCTTATTTGAGCAACTGGTTGGGCCTACGTGAAATCGCCACACTGGAATCCAAGCCTGGCATTGAGCCGAGCAGCAGTCATTTAAGCGCAGTGCTGGCTCAGTTACAACGGCAACCGGCAAAAATGGTGATCCATGCCGCTTATCAAGGCGACCGTGCTTCGGCGTGGCTGGCCAGCCGAACCAGTATCCCGGTGGTGGAACTGCCCTTTACCGTGGGGGGTACTCCTGAAGCACAGGACTTGTTCAGCCTGTTCGACGATACCGTGCAGCGTTTGTTGAAGGCCGTGCAGGATACTGGGAGCGGCCAGTGAACTTTATTGTTCCGGACTGGAGCATGCTGGATTGGAGTATTCTGGGTCCGGCGTGGCTGGCCGGGCTACTGGTGCTCGCTACCCATGTGCCGCTGGGTCAGCAAGTGCTGGCACGCGGTATCATCTTCGTTGACCTGGCCATCGCCCAACTGGCGGGGCTGGGCGTGATTGTCGCCAGTGCAGTGGGGTGGGAGGCGCAGGGGTGGCAAACGCAAGTGGCCGCCGTGGGCACCGCCATGCTCGGCGCGTTATTGTTAAGCTGGAGCGAGAAGCGCTGGCCGCAGATACAAGAGGCGCTGATTGGCGTGTTATTTGTGCTGGCAGCCACCGGCGCGGTGGTGTTGATCAGCAATGATCCGCACGGTGGCGAGCACCTTAAAAACCTGCTGGTAGGGCAGATCTTGTGGGTGATCCCCGCCGATCTGGTGCCAGTGGCGGTGCTTTATGCCGTAGTGCTGGCGTTGTGGTTCGGCGCGCGTGAACGTCTCAGTAGCCTGGGGTTTTATCTGCTGTTTGCCGTCGTCGTCACCGCTTCGGTGCAACTGGTGGGTGTGTATCTGGTATTCGCCAGTTTGATTATTCCCGCACTGGCAACACGCGCTGTCCATGGACGGACGAGTGCCGGGGGAGAGCGAAGCGAGGGGTTCAGGATGCCGGGAACGGCCGGCTTATGTTCTGTGTCGTCAAGGGTGCCATTGCGATTAGCGCTGGGGTACACGCTGGGGGGCGTGAGCTATGCTGTTGGACTGGTGTTGTCTGCCTTGTTTGATCTTCCGGCGGGTGCAATTATTGTCTGGATGTTGGCTCTGTTAGGTATATTACTCGCCGGGATGAGCCGATTTAATTTTTGCTCCCGTATGCATAGCTGATAAACTTGCCGCCATGATTACCTTACGCAATGCGTCATTACGCCGTGGCAACCGAGTGTTGCTGGAAGACGTGTCGCTCATTATTTATGCCGGCCAAAAGATCGGTATCACCGGTGCCAATGGCACGGGCAAGTCCAGCCTGTTTGCGTTGCTGCGCGGTGAGATTCATGCCGACAGTGGCGATCTCGACATACCACGGCGCCTCACCATTGCGCATGTTGCCCAGGAAATTGCGGCGCTGGATCGGCCCGCGATTGACTATGTGATTGATGGTGACGCCGAGTTGCGCGACATCGAAGCGCAACTCGAATTGGACACCGATAACGGCAAGCACATTGCTGCGTTGTATGCGCGCTATGAAAATTGCGGGGGCTACACGGTGCGGGCGCGCGCTGCGCAGTTGCTGAGTGGGCTGGGATTTGCCGTGCCGGACCACACCCGGCCGGTGCAATCTTTCTCGGGCGGGTGGCGCATGCGGCTTAATCTTGCCAAGGCGTTGATATGCCGTTCGGATTTATTGTTGCTCGACGAACCGACCAACCATCTCGATCTTGACACGGTGTTGTGGTTGGAACAATGGCTGCTCAGTTATCCCGGTACGTTATTGTTGATCTCGCATGACCGCGATTTTCTGGATAATGTGGTGGACACCATCGCGCACGTCGAACACCGCGCCATCACTTTATACAGCGGCAATTACGCGCAATTTGAGCGGCAGCGCGCTGAACGCCTGGCCTTGCAGCAAGGCACTTATGAAAAACAGCAGCGTGAAATTGCCCACATGCAGGATTTCGTCGCACGCTTTCGCGCCAAGGCCAGCAAAGCGCGTCAGGCGCAAAGCCGTTTGAAAGCGTTGGATCGCATGACAGTGATCGCCGCCGCGCATGTTGATTCACCATTTCAATTCAGCTTCCGTGAACCTGCCAAATACCCCTCGCCGTTGTTACGTCTGGATGAAGCGGATGCTGGCTACAATGATGTGGCCGTGCTGAAGCAGATCAAACTCATCCTGGAGCCGGGCGAACGGCTGGGCATCCTGGGGCGCAACGGCGCGGGCAAGTCCACGCTTATCAAGTTACTGGCGGGTGAGCTACCCGTGCTGAACGGCAAGCGCATTGAAGGGCAGAATTTGCGCATTGGTTATTTTGCGCAGCACCAGCTTGAGCAATTGAATCCCGCACAGAACGCCTTGCAGCATATCCAACAGGCCGATCCACAGGCTGCGGAGCAAGAGATACGCAGTTTTCTCGGTGGCTTCGGCTTTGCCGGTGATGATGCGCTGCGTTTGGTTGCGCCATTTTCCGGCGGTGAAAAAGCGCGGCTGGTGTTGGCGCTGCTGGCTTGGCAGCGTCCCCACTTGTTGTTGCTCGACGAGCCTACCAACCACCTTGATCTCGACATGCGCGACGCGTTAACGCTGGCTCTTCAGGAATATCAAGGCGCCGTGGTGGTGGTGTCGCATGACCGCTACTTGTTGCGTACCCTGGCGGACCGGTTGGTGCTGGTGGCGGATGGCCGTGTTACACCCTTTGACGGTGATCTGGAAGATTATCGCGTCTGGTTGAGCCAAACGCAAAACCAGCCGGCCGCTTCCGGTATCCCGATCCCCTCGCTTCACTCTCCCACGGCACTAGAGCATGCAGGCACGTCGCAGAATACCGCTAAATCCACACCCCAAGTTGCGCCCTCATCGGTGGATGCCAAAGCACAAGCGCGACAGTTGCGGTTAACTCAGCAGCAGCAACGCCGCCTGCTGGAAAAACGTCTCGTTGAGATTGAAAAACACCTGGGTCGCCTGTATGAAGAAAAAACCGTATTGGAAGCATGGCTTGCTGATGCCGCCAGTTATCAACCGGAGAATACCGCACGTTTAAAAGAAGCTGTCGCAAAACAGGCGCAAGTTGTGGAACAATTAAACCAGGCTGAAGACCAATGGCTGGAGGTTAGCGAGGCGCTGGCTCCTGCTTAATGGCGTACGATTATTGTCAGGAGGTTTCATGAGCCGTACACTAATCATTATCGGTATCGTGTTGGTGATATTAGGGCTGCTCTGGCCGTGGTTACAGAAATCAGGTTTGGGCCGATTGCCGAGGGACATCGCCTTGGAGCGTGATAACTTTCGTTTTTATTTTCCCCTGACCACGTCCATTATTGTTAGCATCATAATTACATTGTTGTTCTGGCTGTTCAGGAAATAGTGATGGGTATGGTTGAGATTACATTGTTGCAACGTCTTGAGCCTGTGGCATCACTCGCCGTGGAGCAGCTTGAATACGTTGCGATGTACACAAAAGTTGAAAAACATGCTCCCGGTACATGCTTGTTTCGTCAGGGTGATGAAGATTATAAAATGCTGTATCTGTTGCGGGGTGATGTAGAAATCAGCTCGGATAAGGATGCGGATAAACACATTATCAGCGCGAATTTTCCGGAAAATGGCGCGAATCTTTACCCCGTTGCCCCCGCTGTAAAAGATCAGCCGCGCCACGTCACCGCCATTGCATTGACTGACGTGGAAGTGATCCGCCTGGATTCAGAGCTGGTTGAAACCATGATGGTATGGAACCAGTTTATGCGCCGGGAACCGGAGGTTATCATGAGCGGGGAAGGTGTGATAAACGTGGATAAAAGCCAGTGGGTACCAAAAATGTATCGCTCGCCCACGTTCCGCCATCTTCCCGCCGCCAATATCGAACAATTACTCGATAGTCTCGAGCCCATGCGCGTCAATGCCGGTGACGTGATCATTCGCCAAGGGGATGCGGGCGATTACTTTTACATGCTTAATGAAGGCACGGCGTTAGTGACGCGTGTGGTTGCAGGTGTAGATGGACCTGTCAAAGGCGAAGATGAATCTATTGAACTCGCTGAGCTCAGTGCCGGTAGCAGTTTTGGCGAGGCAGCGCTGCTGTCCGACAAGCCGCGTAATGCCAGCGTGTCCATGGTCACGGATGGTGTATTACTGCGCCTGGCGAAAGCTGACTTTGTACGCTTGCTCAACGAGCCAACGCTGCACTGGGTGAAACAGGGTGAATTGCAGGCAAAGCTCGATGCAGGCGCGCGGGGATTGGATGTGCGTACGCCTGCCGAATTTGCGCATGGTCACTTGCGGGGATCAATTAACATCCCCATCCAGGAATTACATCAGCGCATCAAAGAGCTCGATAAGGCGCAATATTATATCTGTTGTTGCGAAGCGGGGCGGCGGAGCTCTGCCGCCGCTTTTATTCTTGGGCAGTATGGCATCAAGGCCAGCGTGCTCAAGGCCGGGTTGGATAGTTTGCCTGATAAAAGCCTGTTGGCGCACAGTTAAAGCGTTAGATGTTCAGTCCCACTTTGTGATGGGCTGGGTTGAGCTTAAATCGTTTGGGTTCATTTTGCCAGCATTTGATGACGTGTCCATAGTGTCATGTCACGCGTCAAATGTCGGATATAATCGTTTCAGCTTGACCCGTGCATTTTCCGTCGTGAATTGCCAGTTAACTTTGGCGTGAATCTGGTCGCGGCGTGT